>CBDVCR010000030.1:0-21876 GCA_965372535.1 uncultured bacterium
TTTCGATGCTTTCTGCCATGGCCACCTCCATTCTGATAGCTTACCAGCTATCAGAATATAGCGCAAAAAAAGAGGAAAGTCAAATTTACCCATAAATATGTCGCAGACCCCGCTCGAAGAAAAAACTTGAACCCGGAAGTTTTTTTGTTTATTATAAATAAATATCTTTTTGGGACCGTCGGCAAGCCGACATATAAATGCCTCCGAATCCCCTGTGCATGAGGCTCTGGAAGGATTAAGCGTCGGCCTGGAAACCAACCCGGACATTGCATGAGCACTATGGAAAAAGAGAACAAAAGATATAAAAATACAAAGTATTCCGAAGAATATTCTATTTTTACGGTAAGAGACATTTTGTGCCCCGGAAAAAGCGCATGGAATTTCTGACTGTACTCACCCTTCGGGCGAGCCTGGATTTACCGCATTCGCAGCGTTGCGGGCCACTCGCGGTATTGACATACAGCTTCGCGTCCCGCGCCTTGCGGCTGCGGCAAACCAGACTCGTGCAATATCCGGGCTAACCGGTTGGTAAACTATCACCACAAGGGACTATGCTTCGTTTTATTTCCGTGCAAAATCATGCGTTTTCCGGCGGCAGGATAAGCCGCCGCGGCTTTCTGAAGGCAGGCACACTGGCTGCCGCAAGCCTTCTGCCGGGAGGCGCCGGGGGGGTATTGCTTCCATCCGAAAGGACCCTTGCTTTTTACAACACCCACACGGGAGAGAGCCTCAAGACGGTCTACCGCACGGGGGCGGAGTACCTGCCGGAGGCCCTTTCGGACATCAACCGCATCCTGCGCGACCACCATACCGGCGAGATAAGGCCCATGGAAGTCGGTCTGCTCGACCTCCTCCACGCCCTCAAGGAAAGGCTCGACGCCCGGCGTGCCTTTCATATTATTTCCGGCTACCGCTCGCCGGCCACCAACGCCCTCCTTCGTAAAAAGAAAAAGGGCGTTGCCGAAAACAGCCTCCACCTGGTCGGAAAAGCGATTGACATCCATCTTCCCGGCTGCACGCTCGGGGAACTCCGGAGAGCGGCGATGTGGTTTAAAAAGGGAGGCGTGGGCTACTACCCTCAGCCCGGGTTCGTCCATGTCGATGTCGGACGGGTGCGCCACTGGTAGGCAACTCCCCCCGCCGGGCTCCGGCAAGGGATGAATAGACGCTTTTTGCATGGAATGTCATTTGCGATGAAATGCCTGACCGGCTCCTGTTGCGTCCGGGCCTGTTCGGCGTCATACGTTGAAGCGGAAGTTTATGATGTCGCCGTCCTTGACGGGATATGTCTTCCCCTCAAGCCGTAAAAGCCCCTTTTCCCTTGCCTTGCCCATTCCCCCCAGGGCGATGAAGTCGGCGTAGGCCACCACCTCCGCCCGGATGAAGCCGCGCTGGATGTCGGAGTGAATCTTTCCCGCCGCGGTGAGGGCGTCGGCGCCCTTTCGTACGGCCCATGCCTTCACCTCGTCGTCGCCGACGGTAAAAAACGAAATAAGCCCCACCTTCCCGTAACAGACCCGTATCAGCCTGTCAAGCGCGGGCTCCTCTATGCCGAGGTCGGCAAGGAACGCACCGGCCTCCTCCGGGGACATCTCCGCAATGTCCATCTCAACCTTGCCGCTTAAGGAGAGCACCTCGACCGAGGACTTCCCCCCGTAGAAACCGCGGACCTTTTCCTCCAGTTGAGCGGCTTTGGCGGTATTGAGGTCCGCCTCCGCGATGTTCAGTACCACGACCTCGGGCTTCATGGACATGAACTGCAGATGCCGCATGGCCCTCCGCTCGGCCTCTGTAAACTCCACATCTCGCAGGGCCGTCTCGGCATCGAGGGCCTCTTTGCACTTAAGCAGGCACTGTTTCTCCTCCTCCCCGGGCTTTTTCCCTTTCTTTTTGGCCCCCTCGATGCCTTCGAGCCTCCGCTCCACGAGTCCCATGTCTCCGAGGAGGAGTTCCGCTTCCACGGCGGCCACGTCGCTTACGGGGTTCACCTTGCCGAGCGGGTGGACCACGCTTTCGTCCTCGAAGGCCCGCACCACGTGGACCAGGGCGTCTGCGTCCTTGATGAACTCGGCCACGCTGCTGTTCTGCTTCGTGTCCCCCCTGGTGAGGCCCACGTAGTCGATGTACTGCACTGTGGAGTGGGTGGTCTTTTTCGGGTTGAAAATCCCGCTGAGCTTATCCACCCTGAGGTCCGGCACCTTGACCACGCCCATGTTTGGTTCTCCCCCGGTAGTGGGGTAGACGGTGGTCTCCACGCCGAGGCCCGTGAGGGCGTTGAACACCGTGGTCTTTCCCGAGTTCGACAGCCCGGTGATGCCGATTTTCACTCAAGCACCTCCTTGAGATACCTGCCGGTGTAGGAGCCCTTTGCCCTGACGATATCCTCGGGGGCGCCTGAGAAGATTATCTCGCCTCCCCTCTGGCCGCCTCCCGGGCCGATGTCTACGATCCAGTCGGCCGAGGCTATTACGTCGAGGTTATGCTCTATGACAAGCACCGTGTTTCCGGCCTCGACGAGGCGGTTCAATACCGCGAGCAGAGCGCCCACGTCGTTGTGGTGGAGGCCTACCGTGGGCTCGTCCAGCACGTAGAGCACGTTTGAGAGCCTGCCCATGCCGAGTTCGGCGCAGAGCTTGAGCCTCTGGGCCTCGCCGCCCGAAAGGGTGGTGGCGGGCTGGCCGAGCCTGAGGTAGCCGATGCCTATGTCCCTCATGAGTTCGAGCCTGCCCAGCACCTGCGGAGTGCCGGAAAACATCTCCAGGGCCTCCTCCACCGTCATGCCGAGCACCTCGTCGATGCCCTTTCCAAGGTACTTGACGCCCAGGGCCTCGCGGCCGTAGCGCCTGCCGCCGCAGTCCTCGCATTTTATGTACAGGTCCTCGAAAAAGTACATCTCAAGCTTCTGGTAGCCCTCGCCCTTGCAGGTCTCGCACCTGCCGCCGGGGACGTTGAAGGAGAAAAACCCCGGGCCGTAACCCTTTGCCGCGGCCTCCGGCTGCCCGGCGAAGAGCTTGCGTATGGGGTCGAAGACCTTCAGGTAGGTGACGGGGTTGGAGCGGGGGCTCCGTCCGATGGGCGCCTGGTCTATAAGCTTCACCGCCTTCAAGGCGCCGTATCCCTTGAGCTTTCTGTACGGAAGCGGGGACTCCGCCCCCAGGCGCATCTCCCTTACAAGGGCCTTGTACAGGGTCTCCACCACGAGGGTGCTCTTGCCCGAACCCGATACGCCCGTGACCACCGAAAGGGTGTTAAGCGGGACGGAGAAATCCACAGACTTGAGGTTGTTGCCCGAGGCGCCGATTAAAAGCACCTCTCCGGCGGGGGTCCGCCTTTTCCTCCCGGCCTCGGCTTTTTCCGCTCCCTTGATGTAAGCGGAGGTTATGGTGTCGGCCTTGAGGAAGTCCCTCATGGCGCCCGAAAACACGACGTTGCCCCCCAGGTGGCCTCCGCCCGGGCCGAGTTCCACCACCCAGTCGGCCCTTTCTATGACGCCCTTGTCGTGCTCCACAACGATGACGGTGTTTCCTGTTTCCGCAAGCTCGGCCATGATGTCGGAGACCCGGTCCGTGTCGCGCCTGTGAAGCCCCACGGTGGGTTCGTCAAGCACGTAGAGAGTTTCGGTGAGCCGGGAGGCGAGCTGGTTTGAGAGGTTCACCCTCTGGTACTCGCCCCCGCTCAGGGTCTTGCCCTCCCTTGAGAGCGTCAGGTAGTCCAGTCCCACGCGGTTAAGGAAGTTCAGTTTCAGCTCTATCTGCCTCAGGGGCTCCCTGACCAGCTTTTTCCTGAACGAAGAGATGTCGAGGTCGGAAAAAAATCTCAAGGCGGCCGATACGCTCATCCCGGAAAGCTCCGCGATGTCCACCCCCGACATCTTATAGGCCAGGGCCTCGGGGTTCAGCCGCTTTCCCCCGCAGGAGGGGCACCTCACCCCTTTCCGGTAGCGCGATAGGAACACCCGCACGTGGAGCTTGTAGCGCTTGCCCTCAAGTTCCTCGAAAAAATCGTCAATACCGTAGAAATTGCCGTCACCCTTGAAGAGCAGCTCCCTCTGCCCGGCGGGGAGCTTCCGGTAGGGCCTGTTTACGTCCATCCCGGATTTTGGCGCGCCCTCAAGGATCTGGCGTTTCCACCACCTGGCGGCGGGCTTTTCCCATGGCTCTATAGCGCCCTCGGAGAGGGAGAGGTAGGGGTCGGGTACGATGAGTCCCTCGTCGTAGCGCAGGACGTTTCCAAACCCCTTGCACTCGGGGCATGCGCCCACCGGGTGGTTGAAGGAAAAAAGGAGCGGCATGGGCTCCGGGAGCGCGAGGCCGCAGCCGTCGCAGGCATAGCCGGAACTGAACCGTAGCTCGGGGCCGTCCACGACGACAACCTTTATCCTGCCCTGCCCCTCCTTGAACGCCGTCTCCAGGGAGTCCGAAAGCCGGGCCTCGTCCCTTATCACAAGCCTGTCGAGGACCACCTCAAACGGCGGCCCGGCCTCCTTTTCCACGTTGTCCAGCTCCTCCGCCCTGCCGCCGCGCCAGAGGCGCAGAAAGCCCCTGCTTCCGAGCTCGTCCGGTCCGAGGGGGGAGCTGAAAATAATAACGGCCCTGCCGCCCCCGTGGCGCTCCACGAGCTCGGCCCGCACGGAAGAGGGGTCCCATTTGCGGATTTCGAGGCCGCAGCCGGGGCAGTAAGGGGTGGCGACCTTTGAGTACAGGAGCCTGAAGAAGTCGTAGAGTTCCGTCAGCGTGCCCACCGTGGAGCGGGCGCCCCGCATGGGGTTGCGCTGCTCAAGGGCGATGGCCGGCCGTATGTTTTCTATGGCGTCCACCTGTGGGCGGTCCATCTTTTCCAGAAAAAGCCTCGCGTAGGTGGAAAGGGACTCGATGAAGCGCCACTGCCCCTCGGCGAATATGGTCTCAAACGCGAGGGAGGACTTGCCGGAGCCCGATACGCCCGTTACGGCGATGACCCTGTTGTGGGGCAGCGTGAGGCTGATGTTCTTGAGGTTGTTCTGCCTGGCGCCCCTTATCGTCAGCACATCATCGGACATCCTGCTATTTTAGCGAGCCGGGCGGGGGGTTTTCAATCAGCGGGGGAGGAAACTCTAAGCACCGCCAGAAATAAAAAAAATTATCAAGGTCCATAACCCTATACACGGCTGAGGCTATCGAAATCAGGACGACAAAGCCGGTTAAGAAAGAAGCCCCCCTCAAAAGGGATAAACAAAGCACATTCGAGTTCCCGGATTAACGCTTTTTCAGGCATTTAAAGGCGATTTTCAGGCAATAAAAGGGAAACGACACTACCTTACCCTACCTGAATTCCCCAAAAGGCCATCAAAGGCAAATAAAGGTTCAGGGGGCCGAAAAGCCCCCCTTTTCCTTCCAAATACAATCAGTTGATATTTCGGTAAGTTTATGTTACTTTCAGGTGGTAATCCTTAGTAACGGGGTGTGAGAATTGCTTCGGGAAGCGGCGCGTAGACGATGAATCTTTATCAAAGGATTGTATTGATAGTAGGGGCTATCATTTTGGTTATAGCTCTCTGGACGACTCCCCGATATGTTCAAGTGCAAGGGGTAAGGGTGAAATACAATCCTCGTTTGAGCCAAAAAATTAGCCTTGCCCCTCAAATAAATACTGGAACACTTATAATGCGTTTCTTAATTGTAACTGGTTCAACATTACTTGTCTTCTTTGCACTTAAAGGTATCGGAAAGAATAATTAGCTAAGTGAACTGAAACGGCAGAGGTCGCAAGCCCCTAAAAAAGTGTCCTGTTTCAAGGGAACAGGACACGCATAATTTGCTATAAGACCCCAAAGGCCAGATAAATTGCCGGAGGGGTTTTATTTTGGCGGACGAAAAAACAGTCCCACCAGTAAACTTCCAGAAGGGCTAAGGTTAAGGAAGCGCCCGGAATTGGCGCTTCCTTAACTGGAAGCACGGCATGAACTCCTCCACGTAATCGCCCGCACTCCCCTACTCCACCACTGTCTTTATCTCGAAATTCGGGGGGTTCTGGATGGTCTTTTTCACGGCGCACTGCTCGGCCACCTTCACGAGGGCATTGTGGTATTTCTCCGGGAAGTCCGCGGGAACGCTGATTTCGATGGCGATTTTATCAAGCGAGGCCCCGCCGGTGAGGGAAGGCTTGTAATGGAGGCGCTGGGTGAGGGTGATGCCCTCGGTGGGGATGTTCCTCTCGCGGCAGAAGCCGAGGACGAAAACCCCCGCGCACGTGCCCAGTGAGGCAAGGAAAAGTGCGTACGGCGTGGGTGCGGCGCCGTCGCCTCCGTATTTTACCGGCTGGTCGGTCCTTACCACCATGCCGTCGAACTCCGCGTCTACTTTCTTTCCCCCGGTGAAGGTGATTTTCATCTCCATGTCGCCTCTCTCCTTTTGCCTGTCAGGAATTGTCCTGCCGCAATCTTTTATTTTAACGATAACGGCAAAGCCGCCGCATCTTCAGGAAAAGCAATCGGGCATATGCTCACAGTCCGGTTCGGCTATTTACTATCGATGTCACTCCATAGCTTTTTTCTAAAAGGGGTCCGGGCCTCCCTCGACGACCCCGCCTCCGACGACCGTGTCGCCGTCGTAGAGGACGGCCGACTGGCCGGGTGTTGGGGCGAACTGGGGCTCGTCGAATATTATCCGGACCCTGTTTTCCGCTGCACGCCTCACCAGGGCCGGCTGCGCCCGCATCATGGAGCGGATTTTCACAGTCGCCCTGAAGTCCCCGTTCCGCGGAAGCAGCCAGTTAAGCTCGCCGACGTTAAGCTCCTTTCTCATGGCGGCCTCCCTCGGCCCCACGTGGAGGGCGTTCCTCTCCAGGTCTATCCGTGTAACGTAAAGTGGCTGCGGGGAAGATATGCCGAGCCCTTTCCTCTGCCCGATGGTGTGGCAATAGACGCCCTTATGCGTGCCCAGGGTGTTTCCGTTTGGGCCAACGACAGGGCCGGGCTTTTCGGCTTCGGGGTGCAGGGTGCGGATGAAACGGCAATAATCGTTCTTTTCGACAAAGCATATTTCCTGGCTTTCCGGCCTGTCAGTGACCGGCAGCCCGGCCTCCCTGGCCAACAGCCGCGTTTCCCGCTTGGTGTAAGTGCCCAGGGGCAGGACGAGGCGCTCAAGCTCTTCCCTTCTCAGGGCGTAGAGCACGTAGGACTGGTCCTTGACGGGGTCGGCCCCCTTCTTAAGGAGTACGCCGTTGCCGGCCCTCTCCACTCTGGCGTAATGTCCCGTGGCGATGGACTCCGCCCCCCGCTTACGGGCCTCCCGGAGGAGGTAGGGGAATTTTATATGGCGGTTGCAGAGGATGCAGGGGTTGGGGGTCAGCCCCTTGAGGTAGGCGTCCACGAAAGGCTCCATGACCTTCTCCATGAATACGTCCCTCAGGTCCAGTGAGCCGTGCGGCATGCCGATATGGGAGGCGTTCCGGGCCGCGTCCTCTATGGCCCTCATGGAGCAGCAGGCGGTGGAATCTCTCCTCCCCCTGGCCTCAAAAAGGATAAGACTCAGCCCCTCCGCCTCATACCCCGCCTCTTTCAGAAGATAAGCGGTCAGAGAGGAATCTATCCCCCCGCTCATCCCAACGAGGACCTTCATCTTACTATGATAACATTTCAAACCCGTCCATCCGGCGGGCGGGAAGACCGGGGAGTCCGTGAAATCGGCGCAAGCGGAGGCGGAAATAATAAATTTTTGCTAATATATACTATCTTTAATAGGTTTTTTCTTGGCCATGGATGAAATCCTTCACGTCTTAAAAGACAGCTTAATCCTCGTGGACAGGGCGGGCGTGGTCCGTTTTGCCAACAGGGCGGCGCATGAGGCGTGCGGCTTCGGGGAAAGCGGCCTCCCCGGGAAAAAGTGCAAAGGCCTGCGCGGACTCTGCCCTCTCCCGGCGGACGGGCGCGCCTGCCCGCTTGAGGAAGTGATAAGGAAAGGCAGGGCGGTGACCCGCCGGTACGAGCACACGGACCCGCGGGGCCTGAAAAAAGTCCTGGAGGTCGAGGCGTTACCCGTGCCGGACCCGGACGGCGGCGATTCATTGATGGTGGAGATTGTCCGGGACGTAACCGAGCGGGCCAGGATTGAGGAGCTGCTTGAGAGGAGCGCCGAGGGCATGACAGTGCTCTATGAGATAAGCTCGGCCTTTCTCTCCTCAAGGGATTTCAGCCGCGCCCTTGAGGACGCCCTGTCCAACATAGGGGAGTATTACGGGGCCGACTTCGCTCAGGTCGCCGTCCCGGACGAGGAGGGCAGGGCGTTTGAGCTGGTGGCCGGCGTGGGGTGGGAAAACAAGAACCCAAGGGAGACGGATTGCGAGATATCAAGAAATAACATGGCCGGCTACAGCGTCCTCGAAAGACGCCCGGCCATTGTAACCGACTACGGCAAGGAGACGAGGTTTAAGAGGCCGCCGATTTACGAGGAGCACGGCGTGATGAGCGGGGTAAGCGTGCCGATTGTATCGGGAGACAGGGCCGTCGGCGTCCTCTGCCTGCTCTATAAAAAGCCCATGGGGCTGGACACCGCGGAACTCTGGTATCTCAACGTGGCCGCCAACTCCCTGGCCGTCTTCATACAGAAGGAGCGCTCCCTTGAGCGGGCCGAGGAATCCGAGGCGTTCCTTGCCTCCGTCCTGGAGTCAATCGGCGAGGGCCTCGTGGTGGTCGAGAGGGACATGCGCATCATCTCCGCGAACAAGGCGTATCTGGAGATGGCAAAAGCGCCGCTTGAGGAGGTGTTGGGCAGGCACTGCTTCGAGGTCTCCCACGAGCGGGACGTCCCCTGCTACGAAGACGGGGAGGTCTGCACCGTAAAGAGGGTTTTCGAGACCGGCAAGCGCCATTCGGCGCTCCATACGCACTACGCCGGTGACGGCTCTCCCGTCTTCGTACAGACCCACGCCTATCCCATCCGGGACGCTTCCGGAGAACTGGTCGCGGCCGTGGAGACCGTTTCCGACGTTACCGAGAAGTTCAAGCTCGAAAAAGACCTCGAAAAAAGGGTCAGAGAGCTGGAGGAGTTCTACGACATGGCGGTGGGCCGGGAGCTGAGGATGGTGGAGCTCAAGGACGAGATAGCCATGCTCAGGGAAGAGCAGGCGAGGTACAGGCCGCAATGAGGCTGGCGCTGGTGGCGGGCATATCCCTTTCGGGGTGGTTCATGGCGGGCACGTATGTGTTGTACGAGTACCGGGAGTATGGAAAGTTCGTCGCCGACCATTTTTTCACCTACCAAGACCCTTTCATCACTTTTTTTCACCTGCTCATGCTCTTCACCCCTCTGGCGTCCACGGCAATGGGATACCTCGTAAACGAAAGGATGGTCGGCGAGATTAAAAAGCTCGAGGAGCGCTATCGGGATTACTACGACAACGCCCCCTGCGGCTACCATTCCGTGGGTGGGGACTTCACTCTTCTGGACGTCAACGACACGTGGCTCAAGATGCTGGGCTACCGCAAGGACGAGGTAGTGGGCAGGATGAAGGTGACCGACCTGGTTGACGGGGCAGGAATGGAGGTCTTCAAAAAGTCCCACGCGGGGCTGCTGAAAACGGGCAAGGCCAAAGGCATAAAGATGGAATTCAGGAGAAAGGACGGCGGCATGCTCCCGGTGCTCGTAAGCTCCACCGCGGCATACGGCGAATCCGGCGGGTTCATACGGAGCAGGACCATAGTCGAGGACGACGCCAGGAGGCGTAACTACGAGGAGGCCCTCAGGACCGTGGCCGAGGAGTGGAAGGAGACTTTTGATTCCATGCCCTGGGGCGTCATGCTGCTGGACGGAAACTTAGGCGTAATAAAGGCCAACCGGTATGTCTCCACCCTTACCGGCCTTTCGCCGGCAGATCTGGCCTCGACGAAATGCGCCGAACTGGTCCGGGCCATCGAGGACGGAGAGGGCGCGGGGAAAGGAGCCGACGGCGCCGGGATGATTGAGTACAGCGAGCCGGACTCCGGACGGGCATTCAGGCTCTACGGCAGGCAGGTCAAGGCGGACGGGCAGTTTTTCAACCATGTCATCTCCCTCGTGGACATAACGGACATTAAACAGGGGGAGAAAAAGCTCCTCGACAGCCGTGACGCGTTCTTTAACATGCTCAAGGACGCAAACGCCGCCTACACCGAGCTTAACGAGCTCCATAGCAACCTCGTGCTGGCCTTCGCCAACGCCATAGACGCCAAGAGCCCCTGGACAAAGGGCCATTCCGAGCGGGTGACCAGGTACGCCACGGCCCTCGCAAGGGAGGCCGGGTTGAGCGGCCCCCAACTGGCGGAATTGCGAACAGCGGCCCTTCTGCACGACATCGGAAAGATAGGCACCTACGACTACCTCCTCGACAAGCCCTCGGGGCTTACCCCCGAGGAGTTCGATATAGTGAAGAAGCACCCCCTCGAATCCGTGGCCATTCTGGAACCCATAAGCAGGTTCGGCCCGATAATTGATATAATCAAGCACCACCACGAGCACTATGACGGCAGCGGCTATCCCACGGGCATCGGGGGAGAGAAAATCCCCCTCATGGCGAGGGTGCTCTGCATAGCCGACTGCTACGATTCCATGACCGCCGACAGGCCGTACAGGTCGGCGCTGGAGGGGCGGTACGCCATGGAGGAGATAAGAAAATGCTCCGGCGCCCATTTCGACCCGGAGCTGGTGGAGGTTTTTCTGAGAATGTTCGAGGGAGGGCTTGAGTGAGCACATGGGAATACTTGAGTCCATAGGGAACACGCCGCTTGTAAGGGTCGAGGGCATCAACCCCAACCCGGGGGTAAAGCTCTACGCAAAGCTGGAGGGCAACAACCCCGGCGGCTCTGTTAAGGACCGCATAGCCCTCTACATGATAGAGGCCGCCGAGAGGGAAGGCGCGCTTACGAGAGACAGGGTAATCCTCGAGGCCACCTCCGGCAACACCGGCATCGGGCTTGCGATGGTGGCTGCCGCAAAGAACTACCGGGTCAAGCTCACCATGCCGGCCTGCGTGAGCATGGAGCGCCGGCGGGTGCTGGAGGCCTTCGGGGCGGAGCTTATCCTGAGCCCCTCGGAAGAGGGCACGGACGGGGCCATAAGGCTCGCCCGCAGGATACTGGCCGAGGACCCGGAGAGATATTTCATGCCCAACCAGTTCGAAAACCCGGCCAACTACCTGGCCCACTACGAGACCACCGGGAAGGAAGTCCTTGAACAGACCGGGGGCGGCATCACGCATTTCGTCGCGGGCATGGGCACCTCCGGCACGCTGATGGGCGCTGGCAGGAGGCTCAAGGAATTCAACGGGGGCATAAAAATCGTCGGCGTGGAGCCGGTCCTGGGCCACAGGGTGCAGGGGCTGAAGAACATGGCCGAGTCCATCGTGCCCGGCATATTCGAGCCGGAGCGCCTCGACGAGCGCCACATCGTAAACGACGACGAGGCGTTCAACACCACGCGGATGCTGGCCGTAAAGGAGGGGATTTTCTGCGGCATGTCAAGCGGCGCGGCCATGCACACGGCGCTTATGAAATCCTCCGAACTGAGGGAGGGCGTCGTCGTGGTGGTGCTTCCCGACCGGGGCGACAGGTATCTCTCGACCGCGCTTTTCACTTCGGTCTGCGGCAAATGCCCGCCGTAGTCGGAGCAATCGCGTTTTCTCTCCTTTCTTAAAGGTGGGTGCGGGGGATTATATCCTTTAATCCTGCCGCATTCATAATTCTGAAATGGCATCTTCGTGGTCGTCATTCCCGCGGAGGCGGGAATCCAGGTTTTAAAGCCTTAATCCTGCCGCCCTGTCGCTCTCTTTTTTATAGTGTTCAAAGCCCTTCCTTTAAAAACTTCATAACCCCCTGATTTTTCGGAATATCCCGGCCCGCCCCGGCGTTCAAAGGGTGTTCAAGGCCGCCCGGCCTTCTCGCCCCTTCATCCTGAGCCTTGAGCCTGCCGAAAGGTCGAAGGACGTAAAGGGGGGCGGGGGGGGTTATATCCTCGAATCCTGTCCTTTCTCCGTGCCCCGGCGCCTGTGGTTGATTCCGCCTTTGCCATAAAGCCCTGCCGCCATCAGCCTACCCCGCCCGCGCGGAACCCGTCAAGCGGAACTGGTTCACTGTCTCGTGTTCACGAACCGGCACGCGCCAGGGGCGGGTACGCAGGTTGTTTTTATACACCCCAAGTGCGGATTTAGAGTATAATTGTGTATGCAAGACTTTTTCTTGTACGTGACAGTTATCTGTTTCCGAAACGATTGAAGGATAGGAGTGGAAATCCACAAGCAGAAAAGGGTGTCTGTCCCATTTTTCCCATTTTCTTATACAGTGCTCACAAGAGTTATCCGACAGACCCTACATTGGCTCGCATTAACTACTCTGATGCAGACAATCAAGAATTTAACGACTATGTAGATGATTTGCATGGCATAATTGAGATATTTGGGATGCAGTACAGGCCGAGTGAAGTTCTTTTTTATGTGGATGACGAAGCCTACAGGTCGAACCTGGCTGAATATGTGGTAGAAGAGAAAAATGAAGAGGATGAACAGGAGTTAAGCGAATGAATACACATCTTGGCAAACTCGAAAAAGTAGACCTTAGACAGATATGGGAAACCGAAGCGGTGGATTTTACCCCCTGGCTTGCTCAGGAAGACAACATCAAACTCCTCGGTGATACCGTTGGCCTTGAGCTTGAGGTGGAAGCTCAAGAAAAAGAAGTCGGCCCATTCCGGGCGGACATCCTCTGCAAGGACACGGGGACAAACAACTGGGTGCTCATCGAAAACCAGCTGGAGCGAACCGACCACGCTCATCTTGGACAACTACTGACCTATGCAGCAGGATTGAATGCTGTAACCATTGTATGGATATCAGACAAATTTACCGAAGAACACAGGGCTGCTCTTGATTGGCTCAATGAAATCACCGAGAGTCAGTTTAACTTCTTTGGGCTTGAGATTGAGCTATGGCAAATCGGCAACTCTCCGGTAGCCCCAAAGTTCAACATTGTTTCAAAACCCAATGATTGGGGAAGGACGGTCAAGGCTGCAACGGCAAGAATAGAATCTGAAAACCTGACAGAAACAAAGAAGCTGCAGCTTGAATACTGGACGGCCTTTCGTGAATACGTACTGGAGAACAGCAAAATTCTCAAGCCACAAAAACCCTTGCCTCAGCACTGGACTAATCTTGCTATCGGGAGGTCATATTTCCACATGGTAGCAGCAGTCGATACCTGGGATAAGAAAATAAGTGTGATACTCGTTATGAGCGGCCCGAATGCCAAGCCTCACTATTACCTCTTTGAGAGAGATAAAGAACGGATAGAGCAAGAACTTGGCCTGACGCCAGAATGGCGTGAGCTTCCAGAAAAAAAGGAGAGTCACGTAACCATTAGAAAAAATCTTGACCCAACAGACCGCTCATTATGGGCTGAACAGCATAAATGGCTGCTTGAGCATCTGGAAAAGTTTCACAATGCATTAAGCCCCCGTATCAAGAAGCTGAATGCCGACGATTACAGGCCAGAGGAAGCTTAATGGCGAATGCCGCAATTACCGAAGACGACCTTGAACAGATAGCCTTGGCATGGCTTTTCGCGGGAGCAGGTTTGTAACCTGCTCCTTTCAATTCCATGTCAATTAACACTTGTAATTTGCAGCATTATACCAAAACCGGGAAGTAATCGTAGGCTATTCCCACCCTTTTAAATCATCCCCCGCCCATATTTCCGCGAATCGCAATGTCCTGCCCCAGCGCTTCGATGATTGGGCATGGACTTTAACGGCGTTTTAAACCCTTCCATGTAGAAGGGCTATTGACTCCTGCATAACCTAATGTCCTATATGTCATTCCCCGGCTTGACCGGGGAATCCAGAAGCCGGAAATGACAGAAACTTTGGAAACACTGGATTCCCGCTCCCCGCCTTCGCGGGGACAGGCTTTGCGGGAATGACAAAGATACTACAGAGCAGAGCAAAACCAATAGGACATTACTTTTACATTCTTCAATAACTCAGCGCCTTCCTGAGCGACCCCCCGGACTTTTCGAGCAGTCTCTCGGCTTCCTCCTTCGAGGCCCCCTGCTTGAGCATCACGACCGCGACCTTGGGCCTCATGCCCGAGCGCCTCAGATACCGGGCGGCCTCCTCCTCCGGGCATCCGGTAATCTCTCTTACAATCCCCTCGGCCCGTTGGATGAGCTTTCTGTTTGTGGGCGCAACGTCAACCATGAGGCCGTCGTACACCCCGCCGAGCTTTATCATGGCGGCGGTGGAGAGCATGTTGAGGGCAATCTTCGTCGCGGTGCCCGCCTTGAGCCGTGTCGAGCCGGCGACTACCTCGGGGCCGGTAAGCAGCTTTATCATGCCGTCGAGGAACGGGCGGCCCTCCATGTCGTTACAGGTAATGAGCCAGCACCGCGCGCCCTGCTCTTTGGCGGCCTTGAGGAATGCGAGCACGAAGGGGGTTCTCCCGCTTGCCGATATGCCCACCGCCATGTCTTTATCCGTCAAATCCCCGGCGGCCCTGCTTCCGGCCTCCGCGTCGTCCTCTGCCCCTTCCACCGCCTCGGTGACGGCCTTTTCGCCCCCCGCGATTATGGCCCCGAACGCCCGGCTTCCGAAGGTGGGCATGACCTCCGAGGCGTCCAGCACACCGAGCCTCCCGCTTGTGCCGGCCCCGGCGTAGCACACCCTGCCGCCGAGCTTAATGGAGGCTGCG
Source organism: uncultured bacterium (assembly GCA_965372535.1). GTDB lineage: Bacteria > Nitrospirota > Thermodesulfovibrionia > Thermodesulfovibrionales > JdFR-86 > CBDVCR01. Next base: position 14,689 of record CBDVCR010000030.1, read on the forward strand.
GCGTCCTCAACCGCCTTTTCCAATGCGGACAGGGCGCCTTTGACGGCCTCGATGACGGAGGCGTCTTCACTGAGCATGAGGCGCAGGACCTCGGCCGTTGAAAGCGCGTCGATTCCGTTTGAAAGGGGGTTTTTCTTTTCGGTCGAAGACATCGCTGCTTCTCCGGCGATTTTATTTTGATGAATTATCAAGGGATATTACCATGCCGGAGGATTTTTTGCTATTATAAAGGCCGGACAATACAAGCGGACCAGCGAGGTGGACATATGTGCAGGAGTATTTTTAAATTGTTGCTCGTACTGCTTGCGTTTGCGGTTTTTTCCTGCGCGGGCGTGTCGAAGAAGGAGAAGGAGGCCACGGCGCACTTCAAGGTGGGGGTGTCCTACCTGCTGAAGGGGCAGACCCAGGCGGCGTATGTGAAGTTTCACGAGGCGTTTAAACTCGACCCCGACAACAGGGAGATACACAACGCCCTCGGCAATGTTTATCTTCAGCTTGAGGATTACGACAATGCCGAGAAGCATTTCCTGGAGGCCGCGGACATCGACGACGAGTACTCGGAGGCATATAACAACCTCTGCTACGTCTACTACAGGGAGGGGAAGTACGAGAAGGCCATCAAAAGGTGCGAAAAGGCCCTCGAAAACCCTCTTTATTCCACGCCCGACAAGGCGTTTTACAACATGGGCCGCTCTTATCACAGGCTCGCCAGATACCCCGAGGCCGTGGATGCTTTTAACAACGCGGTAAAGCGGTTCCCCAATTTTTTTCAGGCGTACTACGGGCTCGCGCTGGCGTATAACGCGAGGAAGATGTACGGAAAGGCCGCCGAGGCCATGGGATACGCCGTTGGTTTCGACCCCAGGTTCCGGGGCGATGCGGCAAAGGCGGAGCGGGAGTTCCTGAACCAGCAGGCCGAAGGCAAGAACCTCAAGGACCTGCCGGACTATATCGAAATCCTGCACTACTGAGCATGGACCCCGGAGCGATCGAGAGGCTGATAGCCGAGGCGAAGAAAGCTTCGGAAAGAGCACATGCGGGGTATTCGGGGTTCAGGGTGGGGGCGGCGCTCCTTAGTGCCGAAGGCACGGCCTTTACCGGCTGCAACATAGAAAACCCCTCGCTCGTGCTCACCATCTGCGCCGAGCGGGTGGCCCTCCTCAAGGCTCTCTCCGAGGGGCACGCGTCTTTTAAGGCAATGGCCGTTGTATCTTCCGGCGGCGGATATACTTTTCCCTGCGGCGTGTGCAGGCAGATGCTTGCCGAGTACGCGCCGGGTCTTATGCTCTTTTTGGGCTCGGACAGGGGGATACGGAAACTCTCGATAGAGGAACTCCTGCCGTATCCGTTTAAGCTGTAGGAAGAGTGATGCTGCCGTGAACTTCCGGTTTTCCTTTCTTTAGCGGGGGGAGGGCGCCAACAACTTTTTCGATGGACGATTCCCGTTTTTTACGCGCCGCCCTTCATTTCGTTTAAGCCCCGCGTTTGCACAATGCCCTCCAAACCCCTACAATACAGCCATGGTTGCGAAAGAGCAGGTGGAGAAGTTTTTCCGGGAGAAGTCGCGTAAGCCGCTCGGTTTCAGGGAAATCGTTTTCCTCATGGGGCTTAAGCCCCCGGAGGCGAGGCGCCTGAGGAAACTCCTCAGACAGATGGTAGAGGGCGGCGAGCTTGTGCTCACCCGCAAGGGCCTTTACGGCTCGGCGAAGGAGATGGACCTGCTGACCGGGTATTTCGAGGCCCACAGGGACGGGTTCGGCTTTGTCGTTCAGGAAAAGCCCGGTCTTAAGGACCTGTTCATACCTCCAAGGGCCACGGGCTCGGCCATGGACCGCGACAGGGTTGTGGCCAGGGTGGAGGACGTAAGGAGGGGGTCGGGCAGGATAATAAGGATACTCCAAAGAGCACATAAACGCATTACCGGAACACTGGAGACCGCCGGGGGCGCGTACTATGTAAGGCCCAGGCGAAGGACCGTCACCTTCGACGTCCATATAGCGCCCGGGGACCGGGGAGGCGCAAGGAAAGGGCAGGCCGTCGTTGCGGAGATTTCCGAATACCCCTCATACGGGAGGCCCTCCTCCGGGAAGGTGGTAAAGGTATTTGAAAGGCCCGAGGAGCCCCGGACCGAGGTAGAGGCCGTTATAGAGGAGTTCGGCCTTCCGCGGAGGTTTCCCCGCGCCGTGCTTAACGACGCCAGAGTCCTGAGTGAGAAAGCTCCGGGCAGGCGAGAGGACCTCAGGGGCCTCATCACCGTGACCATAGACGGCGAGCGGGCCAGGGACTTCGACGACGCCCTCTCAATCGGCCTGGACGGCCGCGGCTATACCCTCCGGGTACACATAGCCGACGTGGGGTTCTATGTGGGGTGGGACACGCCGCTTGACCTGGAGGCGAGAAAGCGCGGCAGCAGCGTCTACTTCCCCGACAGGGTAATCCCAATGCTGCCGAAGGAGCTTTCCGAGGACCTCTGCAGCTTGAGGCCCGGCGTTGACAGGGCCGCCTTTACCGTGGAGATGTCGTTTGACAGGCAGGGCGGCAGGCTCGGTTGCAGGTTCTATCCGAGCCTCATAAAAAGCGACGGGAGGATGACCTACACCTCGGTAAGGAAAATCCTCGTCGATATGGACGAAAAGGAGAGGGGCAAGCACGGCCGCCTGCTCCATGACCTGGAGCTTATGGGTGAGCTGGCCGGCATCCTGAGGGACATGAGGCTTAAGAGGGGGAGCCTGGACTTCGACCTTCCGGAGCCCGAGATACTCCTCGACGTCCAGGGCCGCCCGGAGGCCATCCTGCGGGCCGAGCGCAATTTCGCCCACATGCTCGTCGAGGAGTTCATGATTGCGGCCAACGAGGCGGTGGCCGAACACCTTGAGGCCGGGGGCGTGCCGTCCCTCTATCGCATCCACGAGGAACCCGACCCGGACAAGCTTGAGGACGTCATGAAACTGGCAAGGGCGCGCTTCCGAAAACAGAAGGACCTCAGGCCGAAGATGCTCCATAAAATCCTCGATGCGTTCAGGGGCGCCAAGGAGGAGGAAGTGATAACCTATATGGTCTTGAGGTCCCTGAAGCAGGCGAGGTATTCCCATTTAAACGTGGGGCATTTCGGCCTCGCTTCCCGGTGCTACACGCACTTTACCTCTCCCATAAGGCGTTACCCGGACCTTGTAGTGCACAGGATACTGAGGGAGCTCCTTGACAGGAAAAAACTTTCCGACAGGCGCCTCAAGGAGCTTGAGGGCGCCCTTCCGGATATGGCCTTCCACTCATCGCGGATGGAGCGGGTATCCGACGACGCCGAACGGGACGTGGTCGAGGCGATGAGGATGTGGTTTATGAAAGACAAGGTCGGGGAGGAATTAGAGGGGAAAGTGGTGAGGGCGACGCCGTATGGGGTGCGGGTGAGGTTTGACGATTTCTACGTGGAGGGCTTCCTCCACGTCTCTTCCCTGACGGACGACTTCTATGTCTACGACGACCGCGCCATGACCCTCAGGGGCAGGCACACGGGGAAGTCTTTCGGCATTGGCAGCAGGCTCAGGGCGAGGGTGGACAGGGTGGACATCGAGGGCAGGGAGATAGTCCTCGGGGTATGAGCCGCTTTTATGTACGGCCCTCGGCCCGCTTTTTCTCCGGCTGTTTCTTCGAGATTACCAGATGGAGCACCCTGCTCAGGTCTTCTATTTTGTAAGGTTTAAGTATAACGCCGGAGAAACCGTACTTCCCGTAATCGGACATCACCGGGCTGTTGGAATAGCCGCTTGAGACGAGGGCCTTGAGGGTGGGGTTTATCTTGCGCAGCTTCTTGACGGCCTCCGCGCCGCCCATGCCCCCGGGTATGGTTAGGTCCATTATTACGGCGTCGAAGCCCGAGCCGGAGTCCTTTTCCTTTTTGTAAAGGTCTATGGTCTCCTCCCCGTCGCTTGCGAAGGCGACCTGGTAGCCGAAGAGCCTGAGGGCCTCGCCCACCGAGTCCCTGACGTCCTCGTCGTCGTCCATCACGAGGATTTTGCCTTTTCCTTTGTATATCCTGTCCTTTGCTTCACGGGGCGCCCTTAGTTTATGCCTGGAGGCCGGCAGGTAGAACCGGAAGCCGGCGCCCCCGCCCATTTCCGATTCCACGGTAATGTAGCCGCCGTGGTTTTTAATAACCGAGTAGGTGGAGGCCAGTCCGAGGCCGCTGCCTTCCTGCTTGGTGGTAAAGTACGGGTCGAAGATTTTGTCGAGGTGTTTCTCCGGTATGCCGGTGCCGCGGTCCTCGACGCATACTTCAACGTACCTGCCCTTCTTGAGGTTCGGAAGTTCGTTTTTCCCGATGTTTACGTTTTTTGCCCTCACGATTACCCTGCCGCCTTCCGGCATGGCGTGGTCGGCGTTTATGACCAGGTTGCTGACGGCCTGGCTTATCTGCCCCTCGTCTATGTCAACGGGCCAGAGGTCTTCCTGTATGCGGTATTCGCACCTGACGTTTGAGCCCCTGAGGGCGAAGTCCGCCGATTCCCTGAGCAGCTGGGGAATCGAGGCGGTCTTCTTGACCGGAGCGCCGCCCCTGGAGAAGGTAAGGAGCTGCTGCGTGAGGTCACGCGCCCTGAATGAGGCCCTCTCGGCCTCCTCGAGCAAACCGGACGTTTTCGACCCCTCCTCGGAAGACAGTTTTGCGAGGGATATGTTGCTCAGGACGGCGGTGAGGATATTGTTGAAGTCGTGGGCGATGCCCCCGGCCAGGACGCCCACCGACTCCAGTTTCTGGGCCTTCATCATCTCCTCGAGGAGTTTCTTGCGCTCCGTGATTTCCTGGCCTATGAAATAAAGTACGTTTTTGTCCGCGACCGTAACGGCCACTATATTGAGCAGCAGGGTCTTGGTCTTTCCGTTGACCGAGTAAGGGGTTTCGAGGGGTTTTCCCTCGAAGGGAGGGGGATTGCCGCTTCCGGGGTGGTCCATGCCCTCCGGGGAGAGCAGGGACCATATGTCCGCGTTGAGGAGCTCGCCGCGGCTCAACTCCAGGAACTCCAGCGCGGCCCTGTTTGCGTCGATGAAACGGCCGGAGTCGTTGGTTATCATGACCGGGTTCAGGGCCTCCTCGAACAGGGTCCTAAGCATGTTTTCCCTTTCGCGCACTTCCGCTTCGGCCCTCTCGCGCTCTGTTATCTCCTTTTTAAGCTCCGCCGTCCGTTCGCCGACGATTTCTTCCAGCTGTTCGCGGTACCGTTTCAGCTGTCTCTCCACGTCCTTTCGCTCGGAAATATCTCGCATTACGGCCACGGCGTGCCACTTGCCTTTTACCTGTATGGAGGAGAGGGACATTTCCACGGGGATTTCCGAGCCGTCCCTTTTCCTGGCCGAAAGCTCAAGGGTCTTGCCCATGACCGGGCCCGTCCCGCTTTTTCTGAAATTGTAGAGGCCCTCCTTATGGGGTTCGTGGTATTTTTCGGGGGCGATGACAAGGTGTATTTCCCTGCCTATAATCTCGCCGTAGGAGTAGCCGAAGGTTTTCTCCGCCGCGGAGTTCCAGAACGATACCCGGCCCCCGTCGTCTATCATTACTATGGCGTCGCTGGCCGTGCCGGTTATGGTCCGCAGGGTCTCCTCGCTCTCAAAGAGGGCCTCCTCCGCACTCCTGCGTTTTGTGATGTCCCTTGCGATACCCTGGGTGCCCGTGACCTTGCCGCTGTCGTCTCTCAGGACCCTTATGTTGTGCAGGACATACGTCACCCTGCCGTTTCCGGACAAGAGCCTGTTCTCGAAATTAAGGAATTCCATTCCGCGTTCGGCGGTCCTTGAGAAATGCCTGAGCGTCTTTTCCCTGTCCTCCGGATGTATCCATTGCATGAAGGGCGTGCCCGCGGCTTCGCCGGGCAGGACATCGAGCATGCTCAAAGCCGAATCGTTTACGAAAGTGAGGGCGCCTTCCGTGTCGAACTGGTATATCAAGTCCGTGGTGAGTTCCACAAGGTTCTTGTATTTTTCCTCGGACTTCCCGACGAGTTCATGTACCCGCCTCCGCTCGGCGCGGTGCCGGAAAGACACGATGCCGTAGGCGAGGTTGTTGGCGAGCTCGACGAGCAGGTCGAACTCGTCGGTGTCGAAGGCGTTCGGTTCCGAGGAGTGGATGTTGAGAACCCCCAGCACCCTGCGTTCCGAAACGAGCGGGAGGGCTATCCATGAGGCGTAACCGGGGTTTATGCTTTCAATGCCGGGGAATTCGCGGCACAGGCCGGGGGGAGATTGCTGGAGCGACACGGGGATGGTGGTCCGTATGGCCTCGCCGATGGGGCCCTGCCCGATTTCGGCGACCCGGAGCGACAATTCCCTGTCTTTTAAAGACCCCCTGTCGTCCCCGGCGAGGGAGGCGGGGCGGATTATCTCGTCTTCTTTCCCTGTGATGAGGCCGACCCACGCCAGGTCATACCCGCCCAGGTCCACTATTACGCGGCATATTTCGTCGAGCAGTTCCTGTTCCCCGGCGGAGTGCGACATGGCGCTGTTACAGCTGCTCAGCGTCTTCAGGGCCCTGTTGGCCTTGCGGAGGTCTTCTTCGGCCCTGTGCTTGTAAAGGGCCATCTCTATCGCGAGTTTCAGCTCACGCTCCTCAAAGGGCTTAATCAGGTAGCCCAGGGGCCTGGTGGCCTTTGCCCTCTGGAGTGTTTTTTCGTCGGAGTAGGAGGTGAGGTACAGGGAAGGTACGTTGAAGCGGGAGCGTATAATGCTCGCCGCGGCTATGCCGTCCACTTCGCCCGGAAGGGCGATGTCCATCAGGAGCATGTCGGGGCGCGTGTCCTCGACCGATTTTATGGCGTCTTCCGCGGAGCTTGCGACCGCCGTGACGGAATGCCCCATCTCCTCAAGAGACTTCCTGATGTCCCTTGCAATGAGGACCTCATCCTCGACTATCAAGACGGAAGCCTTTTCCATAGACATGCCTGCCAAGGGCCGTCAGCCCGGAGTTTCCTGCTCTTATAAGATAGTAACAACGCATGGAATAAATCAAGTAGAAATAATATGAGAAGTTCCCCCAATAATTAGACCTCGAAGGACATAACCCCTCAAAGAAAAGGCAAAACTTGGTTTTGCAAAGCGGTCGGGATTGGTTTTGAAAAAATGGGGGAACTTTTTGAAAATATTATTGTTCCCGCCAAAATGATAATGTCCTAAAGCACCAAAGTAGAAATGTCCTAAAGAGAA
>CBDVCR010000031.1:0-21875 GCA_965372535.1 uncultured bacterium
AGCCGCCGGATTCCTCGCCGTAGCCGCCGGATTCCTCGCCGTAGCCGCCGGATTCCTCGCCGTAGCCGCCGGATTCTTCGCCGTAGCCGCCGGATTCTTCGCCGTAGCCGCCGGATTCTTCGCTAACGGCAACAGCGGCCTTCTCAGGCATTTGCTGCTGGCTGTAAAGAACCAGAAACCCCAGGATAGCCACGACGATAATGATAATAACCGCCATCGTACTCTTCATGCAAATAGCCTCCTGCTCTTAAAGGAGCAATTTATCCCTTCTTTATTATGTAAATCATCTTGCCGCCCTCTTGTTTCTTATCCATAACCTCATGGCCTGCCGCCTCGCACATCTGGGCGATGGTTTCACCCGAGGAAGGGTTGTCGAACAACACCTCGATTACGTCGCCCGAGCTGATTTTTTCGAGGGACTTTTTCGTGTAAATCTGCGGGTGCGGGCACACAAAACCGCACACGTCGAGCATGAAATTGCCTTCGCTTTTTTTCTCGAATTTCACTGCCATCTCAAACTTCCTCCTTGGTATATTTTATTCACTTAAAAATCGACGTCAAATGCTTCCATCTCCTTGGCCATCTTCCTTTCGGTCCACCAGTTGAAGAACTTAACGCCGATGAAGGCGCCGAACACCATTCCGGTGCCGTACACCCAACCATTCGGGTCGCCGCCCGCAGCCCTTATGAAAAAGGCCCCGATATTGCAACCCAGGGAAGGCCGCGAGCCGATGCCCATCAGCAATCCGCCAAGAATGCCCCAGACATAGAGTTCTCCCTTCGGCATCTTGAACTTGAACTCCTTCTGCGTGAGGGCCATTATCATGGCGCCTAATATGATGCCCAGGGACATCCAGAGCGCCGGGTTGCGCCAGAGTTCCGGTATGCCGTTGACCCACCCGAAGAACATGTTGTCGTGCATGTTCCAGCCGAACTTCTCGAGTATCCACGCTCCGACCTGGCCCTCCTGGCTGGTAATGTACCAGTAGCCGGGGTCAAAGACCGTCTTTTTAGGGGTAACGTCCGCGGTATGCCCCATCCTGTAGAGCAACTCTCCGAAATTCGCGCTCTTTACGTTGAACTTAAGCTGCATCCCCTTTATTGTAAGGATGTGGAGCCCCGCCGTGATGCCGACGAGGACGCCCATAATGGAGGTCCTCTTCGAGGCCGTTATCATCTTCCATATGCCCCTGAGCTCGTCGCCCAGGCCGGTGCTGCCCTTTTCCTTCCTGAGGTTGTTGATGTAATTCTTTCTCGGGTAGAAGACGTAGATTATGACCAAAATCAGGATTGCCGGGATAATGGCGTTGAGAAGGGCATTGCCGATGAAGAAATCCGCCGTGGTTGGATGCCTCGGGTTGTCGGCAACGAGCTTCGCTATGGTATACGTGGGCTGCTTCCACACATACCCGACGAGGTAATAGTCAAACCATGACGACAAGGGCATATCGAGACCCATCCTCGCCGCAACGGCGGCCTTTGTCGAGTTGGCGTTGTCTATCCACGATTGCGGGAGCAGCTTATTGAATACCCCGCCGAGGTCAACAAACACCGCCTGGCCGATAGAGAGCCCGAAAACTACCGCAAGAATAGAGGTGCCGTTGCCCTCGCCTATCTTGTACAGGGAGCCCGAAGCGCACCCGCCGGCAAGGACCATGCCAACGCCGAAAATCGACCCTGCAATCAACATGTGGATGCCGAAAGGAGCAGGATGGAACGTGCTCATGTTCGTTGAGGCAAGTATGGCCTGGATAATGCTGAAAAACACCAGCGCTATCAGGATGCCCACCGCCATTCGCGGGACCCCGGCGGCGAACAAATCCCGTGAAGCCGACGCGAAGCAGAAACGCCCGTACTGAAGCATCATCCCGTATGCCGCGCCGAACCAGATGTACGTTACAAGATACATGTAGTAGACGTTGACATTGTAGTAGGCAAGGCTTATGAGAATGAGAGCCCCTGTCAGGACAAACGCCCAAATCTTGTTTCTCTTTTCAATATCCACGGATAGCTTCCCTCCCCTTGTTGTTATTGATTTCCCCTGTCACGTTTTTTCCATCAAATGTGACCCGGCCACAAATACGCTTACCTTATAAAAAAGAGACTTTTATCTTCAAATTAATTTAATTAATTCCCGATACTATAAGCAAAGAAATTTTAAAAGTCAAGATTACAAAGCGCCTGCTCCAATAAAAAAAATCATGGGCGCATAATAATTTTAAATAATTTTTCGGCCCCTCGCGGCCTGACGGTAAATCGTCACGGCGACTTCCGATACACCGTGACGATGGTCTGAAACCTGAACAACCCTCTGGAAGCCCCGAATACCCTGGAGACGCGGTAGCCGCTTAATTTTTCCTCAATATGCTCCGGAAGGGGCTCCCCCGCCCTGCCCGCTATCACAACCGCGAAATCCTCTTTCGACCCCTTGCGGGAAAGCCTGTAATATTCCGGGTTTTTATATTGCCACGTAAACCTGAGAGGGGACTTCCGGATTTTCTCCGGAGGGGGCGTCTCAAGCGGCTCGTCGTCGTATAAGAGCTCGTTCCCGGTGAAAAGGTCCAGAAGAGGGACGCTGACCGCGGGGTTAACGGAACTCCTCTGGGGCAATGTATACACCCGGACGTTACCCGTGCCGATGGCGTCCAGGTACGCTCCGGCATCCATCAGGTTGCGCGCACTTAGCCTCTCCAGCATCGGCAGGTAGGCAAAAGCCGCCACCGCAACGGAGGAGAAGACCGCTGCGTATACGAGAAACCTTCTTGTCCTTGCCGTCTTGATTTCGTTCATCCCGTAGGCGGCCATCAGCGAAAGCATCGGAAACGCCGGCATGAAATACCTTATCCTCTTGACCTGAAACAGCACCAGGAGAAGGACAAGCCAGGCCGCCACCGCGTATCTTGCATCCTTTTTTTTCACGGCCGCATATATCGAATAAAGAGCCGCCGCGGTGATAAACGGATGTACCTGAAAGAGAAAAATCGAGGTGAAACTCTCCGTCCAACGCCTCAGGCCCGGCCTCTGGTACTCGATAAGAAGCCTTATCTGCTCCAGGACCGTATCATGCTTATAAAGCAGAAAAGCCCCTGCAAATACCCCTGCAAGCAGAAAAACCGGAACGCCGCGCCGGAAGACCTCGGCAGGGGAGCCGCCTGCCCCTTCTTTTATCCGAACCAGAAACAAGACCACGAGCACTGTGAGCATAGGCCATAGGGAATATTTGGAAAACGCCGCCAGGAAGACCGAGGATGCCGCAAGCGCCGTCATGGGAGCGCCGCCGCGGGTCAAGGCCCTGCCAAAGGAAAACACCGAAAGCGTAAGGAGGAACATCGACGGCACGTCAACCAGCATTAGCGGCGCCTGGCTGAAAATATACGGCATGCCCAGCAAAAGCGCACCCGCCGTCGAGCCGACCTCCTCGTCCCACAAGTCCCTCCCTATCAGCGAGGTGAGAACCACGGTCAGGGAGAACAGGGAGGTCGTGAAAAACTGTATGTAAAGCCTCGATTCCCCGATAAATTTAAATATCAGGCCGTAAAAAAACGGCGCCACGGGCATGTCCGTCCAGGCGGCTATCTCACCGCCCCATTGTTCGAGGAAATATCCCACACCGTAGACCTCGAGGTGTTTGGCCTGGGTGAAGTATCTCGACGCGTCCACTATAACCTCCGGCTCGCGCCAGAATATCGCCGCCGCGGCGAAAGACAGGAGGAAAAGGACTCCGGAACCCGGCCGGGGGAACCTCGCAAGCAAGTAGGCGGGAACAATGCTGCCGGCGATCACCGCGTATATCTTCCACGCCTCGACGACATCAAACGCCCAACGCCAGCTCGTAAGCCTGTTGTCGTCCGCAAAACGGAAAATATAAAGCACCAGGAACACCAGGAGAGGAAGGAGGGCAATCAGCAGAATATGGGGGGTTTTCTTGAAAGCAGGCAACTCATTATCTGTACGGCTTCCGCGTCTCCGGCCGCCGGCCGGAGACGCGGGCCTTATGAATTCAACGATGGTTTACTTGCCGCCCTTTCGCCGCTTGCCGGCAGGCAAAGTTCCACGCCCCCGAGCCGGACGGCAAGAACCGGCCTTACCAGGAGATGACCTTGTCGCTTTCCGCAATGAGGTCTATAATCCGGTCATAGTCCTTGTCTTCCCTTATGTCTACAACGGTAACGTCGCCTGCCTTTTTATGCTCCTCCATGACCGTTTTCACTGTTTCGTCGGGTTCCTGTTTCAATATATGCAGCACCTTCATAAGAATACTCCTTTTCCGGCAAGATTAATACGGTATAATATGGTCGTAATCGAGCAGCCTCTTGGCCATATCCTCGGTTGCGACATATTCCAGGCCTTCGTTTCCCTTGAAATTCGTATAGACCTTAACGTCAAAGTCCCCCATGGTCTCCAGATTGAGCGAGTTTTCCTCCGTATCCTCGACTTTCCTGTCCAGCACATACACATCGACGGCGTCGTCCATCAGGATGGCGCCGACGCCCATTCTCAGGGCCTCGCCCTGCCTGTCTCTTACAAGTATCGCGATTTTCTTACTCATATGGTCCTCCGTCTCCTCATGAGCCAGGGGCTACAGGTTAATGACCTTGTCGGCCTCATGCATCATGCCGGCGTTGTTGAACTGGCTTCCGCATACGATATCCGCCGGGATGCCTTCCTTCGAGACACCCAGACCCTCTGTGCTGTGGTCGCAAAAACTCATCTCAACGCCCTCTGTCTTGCACAGCACGTTGAAAGACTCGTCACCCAACAGCTTGGTGCCCTCGTCCATGTTGAAGATGGTTACCTTATGGCCCTTCGAAAGAGCAGACTTCGCAAGGCCCACTATCGCTTCCTTGTGCTTGTCCGTGGTAACCAGAATTCCAAGATGCATATCCCTCTCCTTTCGTTTTTGTCCGGATAATAAAAATATACAGAGTACTTATTTAAAAGAAAAACAGATAAAAAGTCAATCCAAAATTCACCGCCTGCAAAAATTCAGCCCCGCCAGGGAACATCCTTAAATACCGGAAAAACAGCCGGCTGCCGGCAGACCGTTCAGCAGCCTCCTGAAAAAGAGCTTATAATCCAGGGACCATAACCTTGTCCCTCGGTTAATTTCCCGTTCCTTCGGGTGCATGAAAGCCGGGCCTTCAATTCACGAGGAAAAAAATCGCGTCTTTTCCCGCCGGCGCTTTTTCCCTCGAAAAGCGCGTCGCGGTTAAAAAAAACACTTCCGGCTCAGAGAGACGCTGATAAATCATCCCCGGTGTGATAAGATTTTTTAATGGAAAACAGCTTTACCCGGAAAGACATGGAAAACATCTACAGAAGCCCTTTTATCGACGGCAACAGCGCCGAGCTTATAACAAGGGGCGGGGAGGCCTTCCGGAGGATTTTCGAGACCGTAAGGGCGGCGGAGGAGCTCGTATGCCTTCAGTTTTACATCTACAGAAACGACGAGACCGGCATCGAACTCGCGGAGCTTTTAAAACAAAAGGCCCGCGATGGGGCAAGCGTATATGTCCTTTACGACCACCTGGGCTCCTTCGGCACGCCGAGGTGGTTCTGGCGGTCGCTCAGGGAGGCGGGCATCATGGTAAGGGCGTCGCATCCTTTCCGGTGGCGCGCGCCCGGGCGCTACCGCTACAGGGACCACCGCAAGGTCCTTATAGTCGATGGCCATACGGCCTTTACAGGGGGACTCAACATCGCCAACGAATACCTCGGCCTGCGAAGCAGGAAAAAGCCGTGGCGAGACACGGGGGTCATCATCAAGGGCCCGGCCGCCTCGGCCCTGCTTGAGGAGTTCGGCCAGGCATGGATAACCTGGGGGGGCGGGCCGATTAACGCTCCCACTCCCCCACCGCCGCGCCATGGCCGGTACCCCCTGATGCCCATCTTCGCCCACTCAAGCAGGGGCAGGCGGAGGATGAGGCGGCTCATCTACTACAGCATAAACCACGCAAAGCACGAGATACGCCTCACCACGGCGTACTTCACCCCTGGCCGGAGGATGCTCGACACCATGGTGGAGGCGGTCGGACGGGGGGTAAGGGTAAAACTCCTCGTGCCGGGCAAAAGCGACGTCACAGCCGCCCACTACGCCTGCAGGGCCTTTTTTGCGAGGCTTCTCAGGGCGGGGGTCGAAATTTACAGCTACAACGGCCCCATGATGCACGCCAAGACATACGTGTTCGACCGCTCATGGAGCATCGTGGGCTCCGCCAACCTGGATTTCCGCTCCATGAGGTGGAACGACGAGGGCAACGTGGGCATTCTGGACGAGGGGTTCGCCGGGCAGATGGTGAAGATGTTCGACAACGACGTGGAATATTCCATAAAAATCGAGAAAGACAAATGGTCGCAGAGGCCCCGCTCCGAGAAGGTGAAGGAGTGGCTGTTCTCTCTCCTGAGAAGAAGGCTGTAGCGGCGGCATGGAGAACCCCGGAAGCATCCGGAAGCATAAGGTTATAATTTCCGTATGAGGTTTTACCTTTCCCCCGGCTGTGCCCTGAAACACCTTGAAGCCCCTTCGGCATATTCCATCAAAAGCGACGAGCTTTACGAACTCGACCCGGAAGCGTTCGAATTCCTCAATAAATGCTCCTCTCCCGAAGGGTGCGAGTCCCCGGAAAACGAGTTCACCGGCTACTGCCTCAAGGAAGGCATCCTTACAGGGGAGAGGGTTGCCGCCCGGAGGCCGCCGCCCCTGAAATCCCCGGAGCCGTCCTTAAGGTACCTCGAACTTCAGATAACCCGGCGCTGCAACCTCCGCTGCGGCCACTGCTTCCTGGGGCCGCCCGTGGCCACGGAGCTTGCGGTTGAGGAAGTCGCGCGGGTGCTTGAGGAATTCGAGAGGATGCAGGGCCTGAGGGTGCTCATTACGGGCGGCGAACCCTTGACTCACAGCCGGTTCGACGAGATAAACGCCCTGCTTCCGGGTTTTTCGCTCAGGAAGGTTCTCCTTACCAACGGCGTGCTCCTGGACGAAAAGACCCTCAAGGGACTCAACGTGGACGAGATTCAGGTAAGCCTGGACGGGCTTGAAAAGGCCCATGACGAGCTAAGGGGCGCGGGCACGTTCAAAAGGGCCATGGAGTGCGTGGAGCGCGCCCTCGCCGTGGGACTTGACGTATCGGTCTCCACAATGGCCCATCCGGGCAACCTCGGCGACTTCGACGGACTGGAAAGGGCCCTCGGGAAACTGGGCGTAAAAGACTGGACGGTGGACGTCCCCTGCGCCGTGGGAAACCTGAAGAAAAACCCCTCCTTCCGGCTTTCGCCGGAAGATGCGGGCGAAAGCCTCCGGTACGGCTTCGGCCAAGGGCTCCACGGCGGGGGAGAGGGGTACGCCTGCGGGCTTCACCTGATGTCGGTGGCTGCGGACGGCGTGTGCGCAAAGTGCGCGTTTTACAGCGAGGAAAGCCCCGAAGGCCATATCGGCGAAGGGCTCGGCAGGTGTTGGGGGAGGATAAGGCACACACGGCTTGACGAACTCCAATGCGACTGCGACGAGGTGGACAGGTGCAGGGGGGGCTGCCGCTACAGGGCCGGGCTCCTTGGCTCTCCGCTTGGGAAAGACCTGTACAAATGCTCCGCTTATGATAAACTGTAAACAACCCCGGTCAAAGGAGGTGGTTTCATGGTCATAAAGAAAATCACCAGGAAAAGCGCCGCCACTTGCAAGTGCAAAGGCTCCTGCTGACCGACCTCGACGGAGTATTTTCCGTTTGACCCGGCGCCCTTTCGGGCGCCGGATTTCTTTGCGGGGACGGCGGTTTTGTTTGACCGTGCTTCCGTTTAAATGCGATAATATTAATTATGCGTATGAAGCATATGTTTCTGGTCCTTCCGGCGGCCCTCCTGCTCTCATGCACCCCGAAGCAGGCCAAGGTGACAGGCGCCGCCGAGCCTCCACAAGACGCATATTATAATTACATAGTTGGCTACGAGGCCGAGCTGTCCGGCAAGTTCGAGGAAGCCCTCGCGCGATACAGGAAAGTCCTGGACCTGGACCCGGAATCCGCATACATTAATACCGAAATAGGCGGCATCCTCATGAAGATGGACAGGGTGGAGGAAGCGCAGGCCGCCGTGGAAGGCGCCCTTGAGGCTGACCCGGCATATATTCCCGCCATGTCCCTGCTGGCAAGGATTCACACAGACCAGAAAAAATACGACAAAGCCGTAACGCTGTACAAAAAAATCATCAACGTTGAACCCGAAATGAATTCCGCCCAGATGCACCTCGGCATGCTCCTTATCACCCTGAACAGGCATGCCGAGGCAAGGGCTGTCTTCCGTGCCTATACCGAGAGGGAGGGCGGCAGCGCCGTGGCGTATTACTACCTCGGCGTCGCCGCCCTCGGAGAAGAGGAATACGAAGAAGCAACGTCCTTTTTCAAGTCCGCGGTGCAGCTCAATCCCGATTTCGATACGGCCTACGTAAACCTCGGCCTCATCAGCGAAAGGAAGGAGGACTGGGAGGGGGCCGCGGGGCACTTCGAGAAAGCCGCGGAAATAAACCCGAGAAACATGCTCGCCAGGGAAAGGCTAATACAGATTTACATCATGCAGAAAAAATCCGAAAAAGCCATAAAGGAGTTAAACGACGTAAAGGTAATCAGCCCCGCCAACATGGAAATCAGAAGGAGGCTCGCGCTCCTTTACCTGGAAACCAGCCAGTACGAAAACGCGGTGGAAGAGTTCAGGGCGGTGCTTGAGCAGGAACCGGAAGACGTGGCCTTCAGGTACTACCTCGCCCTCGCCCTCGGGGAGATGGAAAGGTTCGAGGAGGCCATCGAGGAGCACAGGAAAGTCATCTTAATCGACCCGGAGAGGATAAACTCCTACCTCCACCTCGGCTATATATATTCCGACATGCAGCGGTACGAGGAAGCCGTGGCCATATATAAAGAAGCACTCGCTTTTGAGAAGGAAAAGCCCGAAATCTACGCCTACCTCGGAAGGGCGTACTCGCTCATGGAAAAGTACGGCGAGGCCGAGGAGGTCCTGCTCAAAGGGATCGGCCGGTTCGAGGACAACGCGGAACTCCATTTCACCCTGGCCGTGGTCTACGAAAAAACCAACAGGTTCGAAGACCTGGTGAGCCACCTGAAAAGAACCCTTGAACTCGAACCCGAAAACGCCGACGCCCTTAACTTCCTCGGTTACAGCTACGCGGAAGAGGGCATAAACCTCGACGAGGCGGAGTCCCTCATCAGCCGGGCGCTCGACATGAAGCCCGACAACGGCTACATAACCGACAGCCTCGGGTGGGTTTACTTCAAGATGGGGCTTTACAATAAGGCCATCGAAACCCTGGAGGAGGCGGCAGGCATAGTGGGAGACGACCCCATCATCCTTGAGCACCTGGGCGACGCCTACCTTGCCGGGGGCCTCAGGCAGGACGCCTTCGAGGCCTGGCAGAAGGCCCTTGAGTTTCACGAAAAAGAAGAAGGTCTCAAGGAAAGGTTGGAAGAGAAAATCAGACGCATGGAAGACAACACTAAGAAATAACCCATGCTCACCCTCCATGCCCCCGCCAAAATCAACTGGTTCCTTCTCGTCCTCGGCAAAAGAAACGACGGCTACCACGACATCCGGAGCCTTGTTCAGTGCATAAGCCTCCATGACGTCCTGAATTTCGAGGAGGCCGGCTCCGTCGAGGTGGCAACCGACGCCCCCATAGCCGAAAAGGAAAACCTCGTCTACAGGGCCGCGGTGCTTCTTAAGGACGCCGCGGGAATAAAAAAAGGGGCGCGCATAACCCTTCGGAAGGAAATCCCTCTGGCCGCGGGCCTGGGCGGGGGGAGTTCCGACGCCGCCTGCGCCCTCAGGGGGCTGTGCCGGCTCTGGGACATCAAAATGTCCGAAGACGGGCTTTTTGAGATTGCCGCCTCCCTGGGCTCGGACGTCCCCTTCTTTATGGGAAGCGCCCCCGCCCTGGTGGGAGGCAGGGGGGAAAACGTCACCCCTGTGGAGCTAAGGCGAAAATGGAGCCTGCTCCTCGTGAAACCGCCTGTCGGCGTTTCGGCGGGCTGGGCTTATTCCGGCACAGGGGAGCCGGCAAAGACAGCCCTTGACGCCGGGCTTTTCACCCGGGCGCTGGACACAGGAGACCTGGCGTCGCTCCGCACCATGATGCGAAACGACCTTGAACCCCCGGTGCTCAAGAGATACCCGGAAGTGGAAAAAATAAAGAAATCCCTTACCGAAAACAGCGCCCTCGCAAGCCTGATGAGCGGGTCGGGGCCGACGGTCTTCGGGCTATTCGAAAGCCGCGGGAAGGCGGAGCGGGCATCCCATGCCTTCCCGGCTCACTGGTCGGCCGTGGTCGAGACGGTGGCGTAATAAAGCCGCCACCGGGTTGGCGGGAACACCCTTTCCGTGGGCCGAAACGGCGTTGAATAATTCCGAAAGATTATGGTATATTTGACATTCCTTATAACACATTAATTTCATTGGCTTTTGGGGCGTCGACAAATGGCAAGTCAGGAGACTTTGGATCTCCCATTTGGAGGTTCGAATCCTCCCGCCCCAGCCATGCGAGGAGCTAATTAATGCCGAACTGCATAACGCTCATCTCAGGTACCGCCCACAGGGGCCTTGCGGAGGAAGTCTCACAGAACTTGGGCATACCCCTGTGCGACGCCAGAATAACCACCTTCAGCGACGGCGAAATATCCGTCCGCATTAACGAAAACATCAGGGGCTCGGACGTCTTCATCATACAGCCCACCTGCACCCCCGTAAACAACAACATAATGGAGCTTCTCATTATAATGGACGCCCTTAAGCGCGCCTCCGCCGGAAGGATTACCCCGGTCATCCCGTACTACGGCTACGGGAGGCAGGACAGGAAAGTCCAGCCCAGGGTGCCCATCTCCTCAAAGCTCGTGGCCGACCTCCTGACCGTGGCCGGGGCGAACCGCATCCTGGCGGTGGACCTGCACGCGGGCCAGATACAGGGGTTTTTCGACATACCGGTGGACCACCTTTACGCCTCGCCCGTAATACACGAATACCTTGTAAAATGCGCTTTCAAGGACCTGGTGGTGGTCTCCCCGGACGCCGGCGGCGTGGAGAGGGCCAGGGCATTCGCTAAAAGGCTCAAGACCTCCCTGGCCATAGTGGACAAAAGGCGCGAGCAGGCCAACGTCTCCCAGGTGATGAACGTAATAGGCGACGTCGAGGGCCGCGACACCCTGCTCCTTGACGACATGATAGACACGGCGGGCACCATCGTGCAGGCCGCCGCGGCGCTCAAGGAGAAAGGTTCGAGAAAGGTCTACGCCGCGTGCACGCACGCCGTGCTTTCCGGGCCGGCAATCGAGAAGATCAACTCTTCCGTAGTGGAAAAGCTCATAGTCGTCAACACGATACCCCTTGACAGCAAGAAAGAACAGTGCGGCAAGCTCGAGGTGCTGAGCATCGCGCCTATCCTTGCCGAGGCCATAAAGAGGATACACGACGAGTCCTCGATAAGCTCGCTGTTTATTTAAGCCCGATAAAAGGCAATAATGAGGAGGCATAAAAATGACCGAAAGAATCACGCTTAACGTGGAAACCAGGGAAGCCTTCGGCAAGGGCGCCGCGCGTTCGCTGAGGAGGGCCGAGAGCATCCCCGCCGTGATTTACAAGTCCGGGGAGTCCTCCCCGCTTAAAATCGACCGCAAGGAGATGCTCCAGTTCATGAAGACGACGGCCGGGGAGCAGGTCATCGTCAACCTCCGGTTCCCCGACGACTCGACCAGGCCCGCGCTGGTGAAAGAATACCAGACCGACCCCGTAAGGGGCGAACTGCTCCACGCCGATTTCTTCGAGGTCTCCATGACCGAAAAGATAAAGCTGACCGTAAAACTCGTTGCAATGGGAGAACCCGTGGGGGTCAAAAGGGACAAGGGCATCCTGGAGCATACGCTCCGGGAACTGGAAATAGAATGCCTGCCCGACCGGATACCCGGACATATCGAGATAGAAGTAACCGGCCTTGAGATAGGCCGCTCAGTGCACGTAAGCGACATCGTCCCGACCGAAGGCGTCGCCATCCTCACGGACCCCGGCGAACTGGTCGCCGCGGTGAGCGCGCCTGCGGTGGTCGAGGAGGAAGCGCCCAAGGAGGAGGCCGCCGCGGAGGAGGCCGAGGCCCCGGAGGTCGAGAAGAAGGGCAAGAAGGAAGAAGCCGAAGAGGAAAAATAGTTGTGGGCCATAGTCGGTCTCGGTAACCCCGGAAGGAAATACTCGCGGACCAGGCACAACATCGGCTTCGCCGTCGTTGAGGAGCTCGCCTCACAAGGCAGGGTCGCGCTCCGGGAAAAACCGCTCTATCTGATTGGAAAGTGCTCCATTGGAGAGACGGCTTCCGTCCTGGTGGAGCCCCTTACTTTCATGAACCGGAGCGGCGAGGCCGTCGGGGAAGTCCTCGGGGAATCCGGCGTCCCGCCCGGCAATCTCGTCGTCATACACGACGACATCGACATGGAAACCGGAAGGCTCAAGATAAAACGCGGCGGCGGCTCCGGCGGGCACAGGGGCATTGAGTCCATCATGCGGGAAATCGGCACAAGGGAATTTACGAGGGTCAAACTCGGAATCGGAAGAGACGAGGACGTGTTGCCGGAGGATTACGTACTGAGCAAATTCAGGAGAGGCGAACTCCCCGCCGTCAGGGAAGCGATTATCACGGCGGCCGAGGCGGTCTCGACCATCGTCAAAGACGGCGTGGAACACGCCATGAACATTTATAACGAAAAGCCCTGAATCCGCCCTCCCCCGATAAAGAGACCTTCCCGGGCGGAATGGCCGCAAACAGCCGTCCCGTTTGATTTTACAGGATTTTTTCGTTTATCATCTCTTATGAGCGCAAAGTACACTCCTGAGGATTCAGCCCGTTACCTTATGAACACCTATAACCGGTTCCCCGTCATGCTCAGGAAAGGCAGGGGTGTGAAGGTATGGGGTTCCGACGGCAGGGAATATCTCGATTTCGTCGGCGGCGTCGCCGCCAACGTGCTCGGCCACTGCCACCCGAAGGTAGTGGTGGCCATTCAGAAACAGGCCCAGAGGCTCCTGCACGTCTCCAACCTCTACCACATAGAGCCACAGATAAAACTGGCGAAGTTCCTTGTCGAACACTCGTTCGCGGACAAGGCGTTCTTCTGCAATTCCGGGGCCGAGGCCAACGAGGCAGCCATCAAGCTGGCGCGAAAGCACGCGAGGGAAAACGCTCTGGTGGACAAGTACGAGATAATCACCGCCCTGGACTCCTTCCACGGCAGGACCCTCGGCTCCCTGGCCGCCACCGGCCAGAAGAAACTCCACAAGGGGTTCGAGCCAATCACACCGGGGTTCCGCCACGTCCCGTTCGACGATGTCGAGGCGCTTGAAAATGCCGTGACAGCCCGCACTTGCGCGGTAATGCTCGAACCCATACAGGGGGAGTCCGGCGTAAGGGTGCCGTCGCCCGGTTACCTGAAGGAGGTGCGCCGCATATGCGACGAGCACGGCCTTCTCCTGATGCTCGACGAGGTACAGACCGGCATGGGCAGGACCGGCAAGCTCTTCGCCTACGAACACTTCGGCGTCACGCCCGATGTCATGACACTGGCAAAGGGGCTGGGAGGGGGCTTCCCCATCGGGGCCATGCTTGCCACGGAAAAAGTCGCCGCCTCATTCAAGCCCGGCGACCACGGCTCGACCTTCGGCGGAAACCCCCTGGCCTCGGCCGCCGCCCTGGCCACGCTTGAGGCATTGCTTGACGGGGGTTTCGTCCTGGACCAGTGCAACAGGATGGGCGAGTATTTAGAGGCCAGGCTCAACGCCCTTAAAGGGGAGTTTTCTTCTGTTATACTTGAGGTGAGGGGGCTGGGCCTTCTCGTGGGAATGGAGCTTGCGCGGGACTGCGGCCCCGTGGTAACGGCGTGCATGGAAAAGGGCCTTCTCATAAACTGCGCCGCCGGCAGCGTGCTGAGGTTCATGCCGCCGCTTATTGTGCAGGAGAGCGACATCGACCAGATGGCCGGGGTCCTCGAAGAGGTGCTGTACAGGCTTTCGTGACAAACCTTGCGGGAGTCCGGAGCATTCGGGCCCGACGAGAAAAAAAGGCGTCTCATTTAGAATCCACTCCGGACAAAACACTCAGGAGGATGAGTGAAAAGGGACTTTCTAACTGTCTGGGATTTTTCTTCCGATGAAATAGACTCCATCCTGAAACGGGCGGTCCAGCTCAAGGCCGGCAGGGACGCCGGCAAATATCCCCTCATCGGCAAGAGCGTCGGCCTCCTGTTCGAGAAATCCTCCACCAGGACGAGGGTGTCTTTCGAGACGGGCATCTATCAGCTCGGGGGCCAGCCCGTATACCTCAACGCGCAAGAGATACAACTCGGCAGGGGCGAGACCATAGAGGACACCGCCAAGACCCTCTCTCGGTACCTGAGCGCGATAACCCTGAGGACATACGAGCAGGGCAGGCTTGAGGAGTTCGCCTCAAGCGCCTCCGTACCGGTAATAAACGCCCTCACCGACCGGCACCACCCCTGCCAGGCCCTGGCGGATTTGATGACCATATACGAGAAAAAAGGCGGCCTGAGGGGCATACGCCTGGCGTATGTGGGCGACGGAAACAACGTGGCCAATTCCCTCATAGAGGCCGCCTCGCGGATGGAGATGGACCTCGCCCTCGCCTGCCCCGAGGGGTTCGAGCCGGACCCCGACGTGCTCGAAAGGGCCAGGGAGGGGGCCAGGAGCGAAATCCTCATTCTCCGCGACCCGAGGGAAGCGGCCGGAAGGGCCGACGCCGTATACACCGACGTCTGGGTGAGCATGGGAATGGAGGGTGAGGCCGGGGAGAGGAAGAGGAAGTTCATGGACTACCAGATAAACTCCGCCCTGCTTGCCTGCGCGAAACAGGACGCCGTCGTGATGCACTGCCTGCCGGCCCACAGGGGGGAGGAGATTTCCGCCGAGGTCATCGACGGCCCCCGGAGCGTGGTCTTCGACCAGGCGGAAAACAGGCTCCATTCCCAAAAAGCGCTACTTGAGTTCCTGCTCGCCTGATAGGGCATCCCGTGGACAGGGAAAATCAGGCAGAAGAAATTCTAAGGCGATTAAAAAAACTCTACCCCGGCCCAGCTACCGCGCTTAAATTCAGGACCCCCTTCGAACTTCTGGCCGCCACGGTGCTTTCGGCCCAGAGCACGGACCGGCAGGTGAACAGAATCACCGGGGGCCTTTTCAGGAAGTATAAATCCGTAAAGGACTTCGCCGACGCGCCGCTTGAGGAACTCCGGCAAGACGTCTCCTCCGTAAACTTCTACAAGAACAAGGCGAAAAACATCCAGAACTCGGCGAAGCTTATAGTAGAGCAGCATGGCTCGAAAGTGCCCGGAACCATGCACGAACTGGTCACGCTTCCCGGCGTGGCCAGAAAGACCGCGAACATAGTGCTTTCAAACGCCTACGGGATAAACGAGGGCATTGCGGTGGACACCCACGTAAAGCGCCTTGCGCAGAGGCTCGGCCTGACAAAGCACCTGGACCCCGTGAAGATCGAGCGTGACCTCATGGAGATAACCCCCAAAAAGCAATGGGGCGACATCTCCCACCTGCTCATATTCCACGGAAGAAGCACCTGTGTCGCGAAGAAACCGAAGCACGCCGAATGCGTGCTCTTCGACATCTGCCCCTCGCGGGACATCTGACGCCCCCTGAATAATTTTTCAAATTTTCTGTTGACAACCCCTTAATCCTCTGGGAAGATTCCATTATAAGGATTAACTTCTCCTGATAGTGCAAACGTCAAGGGGGTGAACAGCCTCTTTAAAGGACAAGAATTCACCGACTGTAGCAACCCTTTAAGAACGAACCGATAACGGAGGAGGCCATGAAACACTTCGGTATACCACGGGCTGTCTTTTTCGCGGCAATGCTTCTGATTGTCCCCCTTCTTGGGTGCGAGGGAGACACCGGTCCCGCGGGACGGGCTGGGACGAGCACCGGGACGGTGACCGGGAGCGTCACGATAGATTCCCCCGGCGCACCCGCCGACGGCGAGCCCCTCGAGGGAGTCGAGGTAACGCCCGACCCCGACCCCGAAGGCGCGGCGGCGACCACGGACGCAAACGGCAACTACTCCCTCACCCTTCCCACGGGCAACTACGCCCTCACGTTTGAGAAAAACAACTTCACCACGCTCGCCACGTCCGTCTCCGCCCTTGCGGGCCAGACCACCACCGCGGATGCCGCCCTCGCCCCAACCTCTGGCGTGATTGTTGAGGCTGTTGATGACGTTAGCGCCCAGCCGGGCGAGGCGGTGGACCTTTCGGTGACCACGGAAATCCTCGACGGCTCGACCGCTCCCACCTTCTTATGGGAGCAGGCGGGCAGCGTGGCCGTGACGATTCTTAACGCCGCGACCGCCACCCCGACGGTGATACTGCCCGGCTTGGAAGCCTACAGGACGGAATTGTTCAGAGTTATTGACGAGCCGCCGATAACCGCGGACGAGCTTCCGCCCAACGTTCCCGTCCCCGAGGAGCCGTTCCCCGCCGGGCTTCAGGACCGCTTCGGGGTCCAGGGCGTAAACCCGTTTGCACTTGAGGAGGCGGGGCTGGTTAAATTAAAGGTGACGGTAACGACCTCCTCCGGTTCTTTTGAGGATGAAGTCGAAATCCACACCGGACTGCCCTGGAAAACGCAGGCAGGCATCAGGACCGTGCCGGTAGACGTGCCGGTGCTCTTGCATGGAAAGGAGCAGCCTGCTTACGACTGGCAGTTGACGGCGGCGCCGACGGGTTCCTCACTTGCCCTTGGCTCCACGGCATTTACCAACGCCTCAAGCCAGAACCCGGACTTCACCCCCGACGCCGTAGGTATCTATGAGGTCTCTGAAATTAACAACGGCACTCCGGCGGCGACCCTCGACATATTCGCGGGCGAATGGGTGGGCGTCATCACGGGCCAGGACGTTGACGGCAGGCCGCTATGGGATGACGGGTGCAAGTTTTGCCACAACGATACTATCGCACCTGATAATTTCACGCCCTGGAAGGATTCGGGCCACGCCGAGATATTCAAGGACAACCTGAACGGTTCCTTCTATAGCACCAGTTGTTTCGTCTGCCACACGGTCGGCTTTAATACGGATGCATCAAACAGCGGGGTGGACGACCAGCCGGATTACCAGACCTTCCTGGACCTGAATCTGTTCTTCGCGGCCGACCCGGACAACTGGAAGAATCTGTTTACTCCCGTATTCAACGTGCCCGACACAGGGAGACTCACCAACATCCAGTGCGAGAACTGCCACGGCCCGCAGAGCACGGGCGCCGCAAGCGCTCATGGGGCAGGCAACCCTCCGGGTGAGCCACGTGTGAGCATTTCCTCCGACGTCTGCGGGGTATGCCACGGCGAGCCCCTGCGCCACGCCCGCTTCCAGCAGTGGCAGTTGTCGGGACACGCAAACTACGAGCTGGCGATTGATGAAGGCGTGGACGAGGACACGGGATTTGCCAGGAGCTGCGTCCTCTGCCATACTGCAAACGGGTTTATCGAATGGTCAAAGTTAGATTTCAATCCCGACTCCGCGACCGAGGATGCGGTTATAGCCGCGGTCAACTCGTCGGTAGTAGTGTCTTTAGAGGATGAAATCCATCCCCAGACCTGCCCGGCATGCCATAACCCCCATAACCCCGGCAGCGAGTCCGGCGACCCGAGCAACGCGACGGTGCGCGTAAGCGGCAGCACGTCCGAACTCAGGGCCGGATTTACGGCCGCCGGAGTGGGACGCGGAGCGGTCTGCATGACCTGCCACAACACGAGACGGGGGCTAAGGAACGACCAGGACGCGTTCGTGTTTCCAGGGGCTCGCTCGCCGCACGCCGGGGCGCAGACCGACGTCCTGATGGGCCAGAACGCCTACTTCGTGGACGTGGGCGTGCGCTCACCGCACTCCTTCCTGACCGATACCTGCGCCACCTGCCACATGGAGGCAACCCCTCCACCCGACCTGCTGGCGTATAACCTCGGCGGGACAAACCACACGTTCTTCGCAAGCATAGACATATGCGCAGACTGCCACATATCCATCGAGGGCGAGGACATACAGGCCGCCGTTGAGGCGGAACTTTCCTCCATCGGCGATGTCATAGAGGACGCTGTCGAGACGATGGTAAACACACGGCTCGGCGTTGGGTTCTCAAACGGCATCACGCTGGACAACGCCGAAAACGTAGACACCGAGGTATCTTCAGACGTGGTCATCCCCGCCGGGAACACCATAACCGCCGATGGTTTCGGCTCATCAGGAGGCAGGCAGTCCATTGAAATCACCACGGCTGGGACCACCTACCTCGTTCAGCTAAGAAGAATAGAGATAACCGAATCCGGCGAGGAGGTCTTCGAGGTAGATTGTCCAGGCGACCCTCCCGTCTGCAACGAGACCACCGAGCAAGCCCAGATAGCCGTGAAGGCCGGCTGGAACTGGCTCCTCGTGGACGACGACAAGAGCAGGGGCGTGCACAACCCGCGCTACGTTTTCAATGTGCTCGGAGAAACGCTGAGCGCCCTGAAGGTTACCGACTTTGCACTGGTAAACACTTGCACCCCGGACATAATAGCCGATACGTGCATTTAAAGGTTACAGGGCCGTCCCGGCTTGCCGGGGCGGCCCTGTCCCGATTGCGGTTTAAAGGAACAGGATAAAGCCATGCGGATAAAACTGGCGACGGCCGCAATAGCCTTGGCGCTGCTTTTACCGGGCGGGCCTGCATCGGCCCTCGACGCCTCCGTATCGTCGAGCACGTTCCTGAGCCTCCGGGAATCGGTCGGCGAGCGCCACATCGCCCCTGTCTACGAATACCTCGACATAAACGTGGAAAACATCGCGGACACGGAGGTCTCCCTGCACGCAAACGGCTGGCTGAGGGTTGACCTGGCCGACGAATGGGCGGGGGACGAGTTCGAAGGCGAGCTGAGCTACGCCTACCTGAGCCTCGGTCTGTCCGAAAAGGGCTTCATGAAAAAGGCGTTTTTAAACCTCGGCCGCGTCTTTGTCTTTGAGGGCGCGGTCAGCGAGCCGATGGACGGCGCGTACGCGAAGGCCGACCTGCCTAACGGGTTCGGCGTATCGGTCTTCGGAGGCGCGCCCGTGGAGGGCGACTCCGGGAGCCTCGGGGCCGACGCAATCTACGGCGCACGGCTGTCCCACCAGGGCTACGGCGTATACTCAATCGGCACGTCTTATCTCAGGCAGGACGGCGACGCCGACAAGGACGAGCGCGATGAGCAGGGCATCGACTTATGGCTCCGCCCGGCAGGCATCGTCGAGGTCCAGGGCCTCTCCACATACAGCTACGATACCTCGGGCTGGATGGAGCACGCCTACCGCCTCACGCTCGGCCCGGCCAAGAATCTCAGGCTTACCGGCACTTACTCTTTCGTCAACTACGAGCATTTCTTTTCCTCGCCCACGCTCGACGTGTTCTCCGCCACTCAGCTCGACCCCGCCGAGGAGCTGCAGACCGCGGGCGGGAGCGTGGACTATGCCTTTTCCGGGCAGTCCATGACCGTGGCACTGGAATACAGGCACCATGAATACGACATAAAAGGAGACGCCAACCTCTACGGCGGCACGCTGAGTTACGCAAAGGAAGGCTACCTGGCGGGGCTCTCCGTGCACCGCATGGACGGCGAGACCGAGGACCTGGAGTACTACCAGTACCGGGCCTATGCCTCGAAGCAGTTCGGCAGGCTGGACGCGACCCTTGACTTCTTTGACGTGGGCTACGACAAGGCGATAAACGACGTGGAGCACGCCTTCGCCGTGGTCGCCGCCTTCGGCTACGGCATCACGCCGAAGGCCAGGGCCGGCGTGGACTTCGAATACGCCCGCAACCCGTTCTTCGACGACCAGTTCAAGGCATTCTTCAAACTCCTATATACGTTCGAGGCGGGGGTGTAGACATGGCAAAAACCACATGCAAAGCAGTCGTATTGATTTCCTTCATGGCGTGTCTTCTCTTTGCGCTTTACGCCCATGCCCAGATACCGGAAACGAAAAAGCACCCCGTGGAGGTCGAGGAGGCAATCTGCAGCACCTGCCACCCGGATAAGTGGCCCGACATGGACCACACGCCCGGCTGGGACGTCGGGCATAAATTTTCCGCCCAGAGGGCCGGACGGATATGCAGTGTCTGCCACAAGGTCTCGTTCTGCGCGGACTGCCACGCAGTCGAGGAGGAAATCAAGCCGAGCGACAAGTACAAGCAATCGCCCGCGAGGTCGCTCCCCCACAGGGGAGACTACCTGACCCAGCATCGGGTCGATGCAAAAATCAACCCGGCCCCGTGCTTCCGCTGCCACGGAAGAAGGAACAACGCGAGGTGTAAAGCATGTCACCGATAGCCAGGGTCTCGGCGCTCGCCTTTGTGCCGCTCGTTTGCCTGGCCGTGGCGCTGGGCTGCGGGAACGCGAACCCGGAGGCAACGTTTGACCCCGAAAGCGCCGAGGGCCATCCCTCCGGATGGCTGCCCGAAGCCCATGCCGCCGCAGCGAATGAGGCGCTTGCATCCTGCACGGAATGCCACGGCCCGGCCTTTGGCGGCGGGATTTCCAAGTCAGCCTGCGCCTCCTGCCACCTTGGCTCCGAGACCGAGGTCCATCCCCCGGACTGGGCCGACCTGGCCTTTGCGCGGCACGGGGGTTTCGTGGAAGCACAGGGTAATGCCTCCTGCGCGGTGGCCTCCTGCCACGGCACTGACCTTGACGGAGTCGCCAGAAGCGGGCCATCGTGCATTACCGCCTGCCACCTGGGCGGGCTGGAATCGCTGCACCCCGAGGAATGGGGCGACTTCGCTTACGCCAGGCACGAACTTTTTGTCGCCGAAAACGGAACGGACTCCTGCTCAAACAGTGCCTGCCACGGCACTGACCTCGGAGGAGCGCCGGAAAGCGGCCCCTCATGCACCGAATGCCACCTGGGCGGGGTTTTCTCCGTCCATCCTGTTGCGTGGGACGATGACATCCTGCTCCACGAAGACTTCGTCGCCTCCCGGGGCACAAGCTCGTGCAGAAACATCACCTGCCACGGCAGCGCGCTCGAAGGGGTGCTCGGCAGCGGGCCGAGCTGCTTTATCTGCCATTCCTTTTAGCGACTGAAACTCAGAGGGGATTCCCCGGCTTTTCTCCATCAGAACCTCAAGGTGGCCTTGAGCCTCATGGGGTGTAAAAGCAAACCCAGGGCGTCCGCCGCGGAACTCACAAGCACGTCCGCGGCCTGTGCCGCATCCGCGGCACAGCCTTCCTTGAGGCAGACGGCCACCCCTACCCTGGCCGCCTTGAGCATAAGGGCGTCGTTCTTTCCGTTACCCACGGCGAACACCCCGGCGGGGCCGAGTTCTCCAACGTATTTTTCCTTCTTCTGGTCGTGCCGTCGGCCCTCAAGGATATGGACAGCGCAATTTATGCCGGAGAACTCCTCCCTCGCCCTGCCGAAGGTGTCCGCCGTAAGGACATGGATTTCCACGTCCCCGGAAAGGCGACTCAACCGCTCCCCTACCCCCTCGCAGAGCCTGCCGTCCTCGGACAGAGTGCCGGTGAAGTCGGTAACGAGATGTTTGAGTTCCACCGGGCCGAAGCCCGGAATGTCAATGCGTATCATGGTCAGAAGTTCCCCCATTTTTTTGGTTCTTTATCCGTCATTACCGCTTCCCTTTATCCGTCATTCCCGCGAAGGCGGGAATCCAATCTTCTTACATCGTCAAACTGTCATGCAAATCCGCCCATTCGGGGTTATGCTCCTCAATCAACCTGAGTTTCCATACCCGATTCCATTTTTTATCTGCCTTTCCCTCGATAGCGCTGTTTCGGCATCCCTTGCAACCTCG
>CBDVCR010000032.1:0-21678 GCA_965372535.1 uncultured bacterium
TCGAGGTAGACACCGTTTTGTCCGTTATTCGAGGCCGTGACGCCGGAGAGCGTGTTGTTGTTCGAGGAGGTGCCAAGGTAGATGCCGTAGTCTCCGTTATTTGTGGCCGTGACCCCGGAGAGCGTGTTGTTGTTCGAGGAGGTGCCAAGGTAGATGCCGTAGTAGTTATTCGAGGCCGTGACCTCGGAGAGCGTGTTGTTCGAGGAGTTGCTAAGGTAGATGCCGTAGTAGTTATTCGAGGCCGTGACCCCGGAGAGCGTGTTGTTCGAGAAGTTGGCGAAGCGGACGCCGTAGTAGTTATTCGAGGCCGTGACCCCGGTGAGCATATTGTTAGAGGAGGAGGCGAATAAGATGCCTGTCCTATACGTTCCGGTATCCGCATGTTCCACAGTGACGCCCCTGAGAACCGAGAAACTGACATTATTGTAAAGGACAACCCCCATGTCGTCCCCGGCCGCGTCCACCGAGCCCTCTATCCAGAGAAAGTCCCCGGCCGTTGAAGAGCCATCCGCTGAGATTACATACGAGCCATCACCGGCCCCGGGGCCGTTTATTATCGCCCCGGGCGCGGCCACCAGGCCCACCTTAGACGCACCGATGGTAAACCCGCCGGCAAGGTCTGCCGTGCCCGTGACCACGTATATAGTCCCCTCGGCGTCGAGTCCCGTCGTGCCGTCCCCGGCAGCCGCCACGGGGTTGGACCACCACGCGGCGGGCGATGTGTTGAAGTACACCACCCCGCCGTCCCGTACCGTGACAGAGTTCTCCTTCCAGCCCGGTGTGTTGAAATCAATGAGATCCGGGAGGCCCTTTCCTTCCTTAAGCCCGGTGGAGATGAACCTCACCGTGCCCGTGGAGTCGTCGCAGGCCCAGTCAAACGCCCCCAGGCTGTCCGAGGCCGCAAGCCCCGTACACGAGGTCTTCACTGTGACCTCGACCGCCCTCATCTCGCCCCCGTGCAGGCAGGCGTCGTAGCCAATCAGGGTCGGGTCGCTCGGGTCGCAGGCCGCGCCCGTGGCAGTGAACTCGTCCGCCCCGTCGTTTACCACATAATCGTTCCAGTCGGCGCCGGTAGTGTTATATAAGGCCGAAACCGAGACCGAGACCGGGGTACACGTAAGCGCCACGTTAGTCACGTCCGCGCCGCCCACCGTGCCGCTTGCGCTTGAAAGCGTGCAGGCCTGTCCAATGGAAGAAGATATAGTCACAGCGTAACCCGCCGTGTCGGCCACCGGCGTGGCGAAGGTAAACGTCGTCGCGCCGGAGGTTATAGCAAGGTCGTTTCCGCCGTTATTTTGGAGCACAACGCTCCCCGCTATGCCGCTTGCCGTGCCCCCTATGGTGTAGGCCTCCGTGGAGCAGGTCACGGTGACATCGGTCACGTCCGCCCCGCTTACCGTGCCCGTGCCATTGTTTACAGTGCAGGTCTGGTTGGGACTGCTCGGCTGGGTCAGGACCGTCACCGCGTAGCCCGCGCCGTCTGCCACCGGGGTGGAGAAGGTGAAGGCCCCGTCGGAGGTTATCGCAAGGTCGTCTCCGGCGTTACACTGCAGCACAAGCCCCGCGCCCGAAAGCCCGCTTACCGTGCCGCCTATGGTGTAGGAGTCCGTCCCGCCTCCCCCTCCGCCTCCCCCGCCGCAGGCGACGAGTCCGAAAGCCAGCGCCATACAAAACGCTAACGCCGGAAGTACCCTCAGTCCTGTCCTCATATCTTCCCCCTTCAGTTTGTTTTATATGGTTCGGGATTACAGCCGGTTATTTTATGGCGCTCCTAATATACCCACGCCCTAATAAGCATGTCAAGAGAAACCGCACCCGGTACGCGGGACCTGTCACTTGAAATTCGGACAGGCGGTTAAGGTGTAAAATGCCGATTTGAGCAGGTTCGCCCCTGAGATGTCCGCTGAATTACAATAAATATGTTTTCAGAATCTGACAGGAATGTCCGCGTAGTTTGAGAATTCCCCGCCCCGGCCCGATTTCACATGGACGGGTTTTGCTTCCCTCTTACGGAAAAACCGCCCCGCGGCTACCCCGCCGCCGCCACCAGCACGAAGCCCGCAAACATCATTACCACGCCGAGCGCGCGGTAGCCTGATATCTCCTCGTTAAAGAGCACGTAGCCGAAGAGCACGCTGAAAATCAGGCTCGAACGTTTTACGGATATCATGTAGGCCACCTTGGTCATGCTCATGGCGAGCATGTGGGTGGAGACCATCACGGCGTTGAGCACCCCCACAAGGAGCATGGTCCTCAGCTCCCTGCCCGAAACCCGCGCCCCTTTAAGCCCCGGAAGCGCGAAGGGCGTGTAGGCCAGCGGAAACACTATAAAATACGTGGCCCCGAAAAAAAGCGGCGAGGAGTGGGTTATGGCTACCTTGCCGAGCGAGGAGGTGATGCTGTATATTGCGGCAACGGCGAGCATCATCACCGAGCCCTTCTCCCTCGCTATGGCCTTTATAGGGGCGAGCAGGCCCTCCCCGATGTCCCTGAAGTTCAGGAGATAACTCCCCGCCGCGATGAGCAGTATCCCCCCTGCGCCCCTGGGGG
Organism: uncultured bacterium; assembly: GCA_965372535.1. GTDB lineage: Bacteria > Nitrospirota > Thermodesulfovibrionia > Thermodesulfovibrionales > JdFR-86 > CBDVCR01. Next base: position 2,551 of record CBDVCR010000032.1, read on the forward strand.
AGACCGCCTCGCCTGCTATCACATATGCCGAGACGACGAGGAATACCGGCGTGAAGGCCAGAAACGGGAGCGTGAGGCTCAGGGGCGAGGCCCGGAGGGCCTTTATGTAGAGCACGAAGGCCAGCACCTCAAATGGCAGCGCCGCGGCAAAGGCCCGGTAGAAGGTCCCGTCAAGCGCGGGCACTTCGATAAAGGGCAGGAGCAGGGCCAGCGCGGGGATGGTGAACATGAGCCTGAGCCACCCCACCACGTACTCGCCCGTCCCCCCGAGGGCCCGCTTCGTAAGGGCGTCGGCCGTGGCAAGGGACAGGGCGCATATTAACGCTAACGCCACCCACATGCCTTCTATTTTATCCCGAAAACCTCCCGCGGGAAACGCCCGCGCATAAAAAAAACCATCAGAGGGGGGGCATATGATAAAATATCGCCATGAAGGCGATTTATATCATGCCGTCCGCCCTCCTGGCGCTATTTCTGCTTTCGGGGTGCGAGGAAAACCCCGTGGAGGAATACGGCGCCGGCCTTGTGGAGACCTACAAGTCCACTGAGAAAAAAGCCGACGCGGCAAACCTCGCGGTGGCCCAGAGGGCCGTTGCGGCCTTCCGGGCGGCAAACGGGCGTTATCCAGAGGGCCTTGAGGAGTTGAAGAGCTTCTCCACGATTGCACTCGACCCCGCCCTTTACGACTACGACCCCGCAACCGGAAGAATATCCCCCAGGTAGCACTCTTCGCCCCGGGAAATCGGGAAACAGGGCGCCATGCTGTATGCTGTATAATGTATATTCGTTAACGATACTACGCGGGGGCAGGGATGAGGGCGCAGGACATAATCAGGAAGAAACGCGACAACGGCGAACTCGGCGGGGAGGAGATTGACTTTTTCGTCTCCGGCCTTGCCGGCGGGGCCATACCCGATTACCAGGCATCCGCCTTCCTGATGGCCGTGTATCTTAACGGCATGACCGAGGCCGAGACCGTCTCCCTGACCCGGGCAATGCTGCAATCGGGAACGGCCCTAAAGACCGGCGGCGTGCCCGGCCCGAAGGTGGACAAGCACTCCACGGGCGGCGTGGGGGACAAGACCAGCATAATACTGGCGCCGCTTATGGCCGCCATGGGCATAAAGGTCCCCATGGTCTCAGGCAGGGCCCTGGGCCATACGGGCGGCACGCTTGACAAGCTGGAGGCCGTGCCGGGCCTCAGAACGGCCCTTTCGCCGGAGGAGGCCCTCCAAAACCTCCGCGAACCCGGCTTCTTCATCATGGGGCAGACCGCGGACATCGCCCCTGCCGACAGGAAGCTCTACGCCCTGAGGGACGTGACCGCCACGGTGGAGTCCGTCCCCCTTATCGCGGCAAGCATCATGTCGAAAAAACTCGCCGAGGGCCTGGACGGCCTCGTGCTGGACGTAAAGACCGGCTCCGGGGCGTTCATGAAGTCCCTGGAGGACGCCCGCGCCCTGGCCGGGGCAATGGTCAACATCGGAAACTCCATGGGGGTGAGGACCGTGGCCCTCATAACCGACATGGACCAGCCCCTCGGAAGGACGGTGGGCAACAGCCTCGAAATCAAGGAGTGCATCACGGCCCTCAGGGGCCGGGGGGCGGAGGACCTCATGGGCCTTACCCTTACGCTTGCGGCCTGGATGCTCAACATGGGCGACGCCATAAGCGAGGAGAGCGGGCTTGCTCCCCTTACGCACTTTACCATGCGGAACTACAAGCACGAGGCCATGGAATACCTGGAAAAGGGCGACGCCTTCCGCAAGTTCGTCGAGTTCATGGACGCCCAGGGGGGCGACCCGGAGGTGGCCTTTAAGCCCGCCTCGCTCCCCATGGCCTCCGAGACCCTTCAGATAAAGGCCGAGCGGGGGGGCTTCATCCGGAGGCTCGATGCGGGGGCCGTGGGCACGGCGTCCATGCTGCTGGGCGCGGGAAGGGAGCGGGCGGAGGACGCGGTGGACCCGTCGGCGGGCATCGTGCTGAACAGGAAAGTCGGCGATACGGTGGAGGCCGGGGAGCCCGTGGCCATGTTCCACTTCAATGACTCCAAACGCGCAAACGACGCCGAGGAGGCATTCCGCTCGGGCCTTGAGATAGGGGATAGGGACACGGCCAAAAGGCCGCTGGTTTTGGATGTTATAAAAGAGTGAGGCCATGGTCGGGCTTTGCCGCACGTCGGAAATGAAATTGACTTTTGCCCGATGAGCAAACTGTAGCTGTAATGCTTTCAATCGCAAATTTGCAGGGTGGCTTTCTTCCTGAAAAACGCGCGTCTCGATTTTGGTATAATGGTGAAGATTTCATGCGTAAATTGACGGGGAATCAAAAGGAGCAGGTTACAAACCCGCTCCTGCGAAGAAGGTGCAAGTTAATTCAAAAAAAGAATTATTAAAAGACATCTTTCGTGCGCCGTTAATTTTTAATTTGCTTAAACTTTCCAAAACTTTTCTCCCACTATCCGTTACTGCTCTTGCTTTTACGGTTATGATTTCCCTGTTGATGCAGTTCGGAATTATTTTTTCTTCTAAAGCATTTTTGAGCCATAAGTGTGCTTCATGTTTTCCTTTTTGTTCTCTGTCAAATATTTTACAAAAAGAAATAGCCATTGATTGTCGGGGCAAAGGGGTGGTTCTCACTAGTAGCAAATCCTTTTTATCTCTATAGATGACATAATATGTGCTCTCAGGCTTTGGAGTATGAAATATCACTTCATCGCCAAGAGCTTTAATGACAGCGCCCCTAAACGATATGTCATCGGACCTATCTAACTGTTCAAGGTATCCAGAAGTCTTTTTTGTATCAATTTGTTTTGTGTGAAGCATTCTAATTCTTGCGGGAAGGATCCCAATCATCGATGAATTTCCTAGGAGGTGTCTGTCCTCCATTTATGTTTTCTCTGGGGGAATCATCGAGTCCCCATTTTCTTCCATTCACAAGATCAAGTGCACCCCAACCAATTCTACCATCTCTTGTGGTTACAATATATGCAATTCCCTTTTGTCTATCAAAGACAGATATGCTCTGCTCCTTGTCAATCACTTTGTAGCGTCCATTTTGGCCGTTTAAATAATAGACAAATAAGAAAATGGCCACCAAAATCAAAATCCCTATCTTGAAAATTTTGTCTATCATTTCATCCTCCATATTATATTTCCAGCTTACTATTTAGGGTACGCCCAAAGGGCCAAGTCTTCAATCTTAACATAAGCAACGGTATCTATTATGAGTTATGTGAAGTTTGAAGACCACACTCCTTATTGCTCACGGTGGTACAACACGGAGCGGACAAACCAGAGGGGACAATGAAGCACACCTTTCGACAAGCTCATCTATAGAGAAAAGAGAAAAGGTGACGGTTCTATTTATTGACAGGCATGAAAACAGACGCGTCCCCTTTTCACGCCCCGTCAGTGAACCTGTCAAGCGGAACCCGTTCACATGGACGCGTTCCGTCTGCTGGAAGTACAATGTGCGTGGAGCGTTCTTTGACATTGGAGAGAGACCGGATTCAAGGATTCAAGGATAATAACCCCCCACGCCCCCCTGTGCGTCCTTCGACAAGCTCAGGATGATTCGACAAGCTCAGGATGATTCGACAGGCTCAGGATGCCGTGCAATAACGGCTAGGCCGCCTTGAACAGTTGAACGCCCGGACGGGCCGGGATATTCCGAAAAATCAGGGGGTTACAATGCTTTTAAAGGAAAGGCTTTGAACACATAAAAAACAGAGCGGCAAACGGCGGAATTAACCACGGGGGCGACGAAGGCGGAGACGCTTTCAAGGGCCTGCAAGGCGCATGAGTCTTTTTCTTCATCTCCCGAACCCCCTCGCTTCCCCTTTAATGCCCTCTATCACAAGAACGGCCTTGTCGATTCTTAAAGAGGCTGTTTCAATAAACCGGCAGCCGGTGCAGTCTTCCCGCCATGAGAATTTCAATTCAGCAGTCCCGTCTTTGAGGAAGCCCATTTCAGGATTTTGGTTATATAACGGCGCCCGGAACGCCCTTTCCTCCCTGAAATCATCTTTCAGGGGGCCGAACCTCGCAACAGGCGTCTTGAGGCTGGCAACGCCCGGCTTAAACGCATCCGAAAGCTTTACCTGGAGCACAACGGACAGCACAAGCTGCGTGTTCGTGCCGTCCGTGGAAACACCCCTGCCGGCGTGCGCCCTGCCCTCAAGATGGATGGACGCCTGTTCGATGTACGAAAAGTCGGCTCCGAGGGCAAGAGGGATTACAAATATCCTGTCAACGCCCGAATACTCCCCGAGCAGCGCCTCCAGCTCGAACCTGTATTCTTCCGTGCCGTCCTTCGCCGTCCCCGGCCCATCAAGCGCACTTCCGTCAAGGGGAAAGGGGCCGTACCACAGGCTTATCGTGCCGACAAGGGCGCCGTTTCCGTGGTCCACCCAATAGGCGTTTCCTGCCCTGCAATAGTAGGCCGTGTTCCAGAGGTCGGTGTAGCCGCCGGTGGCGGGCAGTTCGAGGGTGAACACTGCGGAGCCGTCAGGGCAAAGCCCATTGGACAGACTTTTAACGCGCTCATGTGACGCTTCCCTTCTCCAATTACCCTGCTCTTTTCTTATTGCGAAATCCTTCCTGATAAGCTCCGCCGCCGCATCGCCCTCAGGCAAAGCCTCGCCGCGGTGCGCTCCGCCGTTTGGGCCGGGATTTTGAACCATGCCCATCGAATTTTGAGCGTAGGCGGCAATCGCACCGTAAAGCATCATGTAGATAAGACATGAGGCCGTAAAACGTTTCCCGCAAGTTTTCATCCGCGTCCTCCGGCGCAAAAAAGACTGTTCGCAGGTTTCGAGAAAAATACCCTCATTATATCCCGCACCCCTCCAGAATCTCCCTCGCCCTCTCCCGCATACCGAGGGCGAACTCCTCGCCTTCCCCTATCCCCTGCTCCAGGCGGTCGAGGACGTCGTAGTAGGCGTCCCATGCCCTCTTTTCGTTCTGATACTCCTCAATCAGTGGGTTGGGGACGGCGTCCAGATATTCGATTATCTCCCCAAGGCGGCGCGTGCCCATCGTCAAGAACTCCACGGCCTCTTCTTCTTTTCCCTCGCTCTCATCCGCAAAAAGCGAGGCTGTCCTTAACGCCAGCCTGAGATAGACCACGGCAAAGGGGATGCGCGAGACAAAGCAGCCGGTGAAGGGGTCTATCACGTCCTTAATCTCCTCAAGGGGCCAGGGCAGGGCGCGTGCGTAGCAGGAAAACCACAGAATGCGGGCGTAATCGCCTATCGTCTTGCCGACCCTGGCCGCGGCCACGGCCTCCCCGGCAAGGTCCTCCTTGTCGTGCCGCATGATGAGCCCGGGAATATGGGCGTACCGCAGGTTCCTCTCCCCCTGAAAGAGCACGGACAGGATATATGCCTGGTCCTCGGCCCGGCCTATAAAGGAGGGGGTGAAGGGCCTGTGCCTCCGCAGGCTTTCAATCAGGATGCCGGTGGTCCCGCCGGTTACGTGGACGCGCTCGATGCAGGCGGTCTTGCCGTCGAGCCCGCCGGCGTCATAACGGGCCGTTATCTCGGCCTCGGTGGAGAGGGCCTGGGGCAGCCGGCTCATGAAGACCACCCCCTCGCCCCGGACCTCCTCCGGGGGGAAACAGACGTCGGGGGTAAAGATGCCCTCCGATATGTCGCGCTCGTTAACCAGCGCCCCGGCAATCATGCCGAGGGACACTTCGCGGCCCCGGCTGTCGGCGCCCCGGGCGCCCCAGAGCGGCGACTTCAGGTGCTCAAACGCCGACGCCCCTCCCTCCTCGACCAGCTCTTTTTGCGGAAATACCTGGTCGAGGTCTATCTTGAACGTCCCCTTCATGCCGGGGTCCATGAGCACCTGCCAGAGGGCCGCGACGGCCCTGAGAAAGGTATAGTGCCTTCCGTACTCCCCGTCCACCCCGATGGTCTCTCGAAGCCGGGCGCCCTCCGCCCCGAGCCCGTACCTTTCCGTGGAGGGGATTAAGACCTCCTCCACGAGCCGCGCGGCGTCCGCCCCGGTAAGCGCGTACAAGTCGAGGTGCCTGATTTCGCCGCTCTTTTTTATCTCCTCCTCCAGGTATTCCCCGGCTATGGCCTTTAGCCCATCGTGGGTCACGGAGACCGACAGAATACACGTCACCCTGGCCTCGGAAGGGATGCTCCCGCGGGCCTTTTCGAACTCCACGGCCTCGTCAAGCCCCCTCAGGCCGTAGAGGGCCTCGTTATTGCCGGCGGCAATGCCAACGGGTATGGGGTGGTCGTACCAGTACTTCTGCTCTTCCGCCGCCGCTGCCTTGAGCTTCTCCCCGAGTCCGTCAGGGAGCGAAAGCCCGTCAATGCCCTCTGGGTCGAGGGGGACGGTAAGGAGGACGTTTGAGGTAAAGAGAACCTCCCGCGCGGGGTCTGAAACAGGCTCCGGGTTGAGGCCCGTAATCTCTATTTTCCTTTTCTCGCGAAGCTCCTTAATCTTTTCCTCGCGCGCCTGGCAGATGCCCAGGCCCTCGGGGAAAAACACCTGCCTCAGCTTCTCCACCCCTGCCGCACGGCCGGTGGGGTCTCCCCCCTCGTCGGCCCATGCGCTTGCCTCAAGGAGGGCGGCCCTGAACCCGGCGTCCTCCTCGCACGCCCGGTGGAGTTCGGAGGCGGCGAGTTTAAGCCCCCTCCAGTAAAACCTTGCGGCCTCGCCCCACCGGAGGTGGTACCGCATGGTCTCAAGGTAATCAAGCGCCTCTTCATAAAGAGGATGGGCCTCGCCCGCAAGGGCAATCAGAAACGAGGCGTTTATGTTCCTCGGAAACGCCCTGTCGTCCCTCTCCCTCGGACGGAACTGCCCTGCGACGTGGACCCCGGCAAACGGCTCAACGGTATCCGAGCCTATGAGGCGCCTGATAAGCGTCTTAAACTCGTCTCTCATCCCGGATATTTTAGCAAAACCCGCGGTTATTCGCTGCGGAGCTGAAATTCGGCGTCTTCAAGCGGAAAGGCCGGCGGCCCTTAAGGCCCCGGCCTCCATCCCCCTGCGCCCGGCTCTGGCCTAACCCGGATATTGCACGAGTACTCCGAAAATTTCGTTAACTTTTCCCGGTGACAAAACGTTCCTTAAGTTAGAAATAGAATATTCCTCGGGACATTTTGTATTTTCATGTCTTTTCTTCTGTTTTTCATAATACTCATGAAATATCCGGGTTATTTCCCCAGGGCCTTGTTGACCTCCTCGAGCGTGGAGTCAAGCGCGGACGTTGTGCCGTAAATCTCAAGCATCGCGTTGGACAAAAGCGCGTCCCTTAAAAGCATGAGGGCCAGGAGCGCCGCAAGGGCGGCAAGGCAGACCTTGGCCTCAAACCCCCTTTCGCCGCGGGCGGAGGCCCACTGATACCACAGGATTGCCACGCCCCCAACCCCGATGGGCAGCATGACCCACCAGCGGAGGTTCAGCGCGTCAAATGGCATGAATAATAAAAAAAGCAAGGCGACCCCAAGGCCCGCCCACGTAAGACCCCCTATGCTCTTAAACTCCGGGGTCTCACTGAGTTCCCTCACCCTTTCCGCCGCCGAGCCGGCCAGTTCCCTGGCTTTCCCGCCCGCGGCCGCCGCGGCCCTCCTCGCCCGCCTCCCCGATGCCTCCGCGGCCCCCTCGTTCTTTTCCACGGCTTTCTCGGGAGCGTTCCCTTCCTTCTTAAGTTTTTCGTTTTCTTCCATATCGTCCTCCGGAATTTTTTGACCTTACTACCGTAAAAATACAGAAAACTTCCAGATAAATCAAGAGAAATCCGAATATCGGGCAAAACAGGGAGGCGGGAGAAAAGGCATCTTCAGCGGATTTTCGAGGGGAGGGTCTTCATATAACCGGCCAATGGGGGTCGGAAGGGGGGATTGCCGTCCCCCCCTTCCGATGATGAGTCGGTTTCGGTTTATGATTCGACCTTTGCTTCGGCCTCTGCCTTGGGCTTGCCCTTAAGGGCGCCGAAGACCACGTCGGAGACATATGCAAGGGCCGTCCCGGCCACCGAGCCCGCCACTATGCTTACCGCCGCGGTGCAGAAAAGCCCGAGCACAATCCCGATAAGCACAAGGGCCCTCACCAGTATGCCCGGCTCAAGCGGTCCGCCGGTAAGGGACGAAAGCATAACCAGCGTGGCGTAACTTCCAAAGTAAAACCCCGGCACAATCCCGAAGACCACAAACAGTATCCCTCCTACTATGGCCCCCATCTTCCTTCCAGTCCTGAGCGTCTGTCCGACTTCCTCTTTCATCTTTGCTTCCTCCTTTCAATGGTTGATATAATCAATATTCTTGCCCGATTACCTGTGAGCCTTTGCCTCGGAAGGCTTTTTCGTCCAGTGGGCGACGGTCTCAACGGCCGTTCCGAGCACCCATCCGAGGGAGGCCCCGCCGAGCGTAAAAATCGTGCCGGCCCCCAGGGCGCCGATGAGCATGCCGACCACTATCGCCACCCTGGCCAGTACGCTGGGCGCAAGCGGGGCGCCGAGCACCGCCCCCGACAGGTTTACCCCTATAACGCCGCCTATGAACGAGCCGGGCAGAAGCCCGAATACCGCAAAAAGCGTTAAACCGACTCCCGCTCCCAACAGCGCCATTTTATTGGAAATCCTGTTTTTCATCTTCGTTTCCTCCTTTCTCATTTTTTCGCTTTCGCCATCTTAGAAGCATCAACCGTGCCAACCCGAAAGCCCCCGAATTTTAAGGAAAATAGGCGCCGGATGTTTTGCACAACTGCAAAAACCTTTGCAGTTGTGCGCGGTATCCGTTGAGAAAGGGAGGTGGATGAGGGGTTACGTGCGCCTTCTTCCCGGGCCGCCGGAGGATGCGCCCCCCGGCCCGGAATAACCGCCATGGTTCGGCGGTCTTTTCTTGCCTGCTTGCCTTACCGCCCTCGCCGCGGAAATGTCTTTCTTTCCTTTCTCCGGGTACGGGCATGAAACAGCTACTCATAAGACAAGGGTCGCACCTTGACGCGGGCGCTCCTTTGTACCGCGTCGAATGAGTCCCCTTTGCCGGTTCCGCCCCGCTTTATCGCGGGGACGCCTTCCGGCGGGGTTGGAAAACCCCGCCTATCGAGGTGCACTCCTTAGTAGTATCCCAGCAGGCGGGACTTACCGGTTCCGCCGGCTTATTTTCGATAAAAAAACCGGCGTATTTTTTCTTAGATATTTTTATTTAATTATGGTATCGTATTGTCTGTGCGCCGGGGGCTTCCGGCTTTCCCTCCCTCGCCAAACCGGGTTTCGGGGCCATACGGGCAAACGCCCCGATAGCGCCGCAAGACGCTGCATGGACTAATTAAGGGGAGCATAAAATAGATTACATGACGAACACCGGCCTGGAACGAATCGATCCCGGCTTCCCCCTTTGCTAAAGGGGGGTAAACTATTTTATGCTCTGAGTAATAACAGCGTGCGACAATGAAGAACGCCAAAACCATAGAAGGCTATTTCTCCCTCAAGGGAGGGGAGTTTGACGACGCCGGCTCCTCGGCCACCGAGATAAAATCGGCGCTCACCAGGCTCGGCGTGCCGCAGGAGATTACGAGGAAGGCCGCCATATCCGCTTTCGAGGCCGAGATGAACGTCATCATACACGCCCTGGCCGGCACCCTGCGCTACGAGGTGCGGGGCGGGGAGCTGAGGATTATCGTCACCGACATGGGCCCCGGCATAGAGGACGTGGAGGCGGCCATGCGGGAGGGCTTCTCCACGGCGCCCGAATGGGCGAAGGAGAAGGGCTGGGGCAGCGGGCTCGGCCTGCCCAATATCAAGAAAAACTGCGACGTCCTCAGGATAGACACCGTGCCCGGCGAGGGCACGACCCTTGAGATAACCATACGCCTTGACAAAGGGGGTAACGGTGGCGACGGTAGGTGAAATAGTGAAAAGTATGGGTGGGGAGGTGTTGAACAAAGGAGACCTGGATATGGAAATCAACGGCTGCTATGTGAGCGACCTCCTTTCCGACGTGCTTGCCAACAGCCAGGGGGGCAACCTCTGGATTACCCAGCACACGCACCCCAACGTCGTGGCCGTGGCCGCGGTAAAGGAACTCGCCGGGGTCGTCATGGTCGGGGGCAAGCCCGTGGAGCCGGAGACCATCGAGAGGGCGAAGGCGGAAAACGTGACCATCGTCTCCTCGGCACTCTCGGCGTTTGAGGCCGCCGGTTTCGTGTACAACCTCCTTAAGCCCGCCGGAAAGGAGTAAAGCAGGGCATCCGCCGGGCGCGGAAGCGGCTGGCCGGCATGGAAAGGTTTCTGGCGGACCTCCATATCCATTCGTGTCTCTCGCCGTGCGCGGAACTGGACATGACCCCACTGAGGATAATCAGGCGGGCGGTCGAGAAAGGGCTTGACATTATCGCCATTGCCGACCATAATTCCGCCGAGAACGTCGCCGCTGCCTTAAGTATCGCCGGACGGGCCGGCATCAGGGTGTTTCCGGCAATGGAGGTCTCCTCCCGTGAGGAGGTGCACGTGCTCGCTCTGTTCGGAAGCGCCGAGGCGGCCCTGGCCATGCAGGAGAAGGTCTACAGCGGCCTGCCCGACGTCCCGGGCGTCCGGAGGGACTGGCAGGTGGTGGTAAACGAAAAAGACGAAGTGCTCGGCATGAACGGCAGGCTCCTCATGGCGGCCACCGGGTTTAAACTGGAGGAACTCGTCGGTGAGATACGCTCCCTCGGGGGGCTTGCGGTGGCAAGCCATGTGGACAGGGGCGCTTTCAGCGTCTCCTCCCAGCTGGGCTTCGTGCCCGAGGGGCTCAGGTTCGACGCTGTCGAGGTAATTGACCACAGGGCGGCCGATGCGGCCCTGGTTTTTCACCCTCAGGCGGCGAGGCTGACTTTCTCGGACGCCCACCGGCTTGAGGACGTAGGCGCGCGGACGACCTCGTTTTTCATGGAGGAGGCGTCTTTTGAGGAACTGGCGCTCGCCCTGAGCGGCGCGGGCGGGCGGGCGGCGGATTGCCGGTAAGGAATGAAGGACATGTCGCTCCATATACTGGACATCGCCGAAAACTCCATAGATGCCGGGGCCACGAGGGTTGAGATGGAGATAAGAGAGGACACGAAAAAAGACAGGTTCACCTTGCGCGTGAGCGACAACGGCAGGGGCATCGAGGCGGACAAAAAAGAAAGTGACCGGTTCTTTACGAGCAAGAAAGGCAAACGGTTCGGCCTGGGGATTCCGCTTCTCAGGCAGGCGGCGGAGGAGTGCGGGGGAGAGTTCTCCGTCTCTTCGGGCCGTGAGGGCGGGACGGTACTGGCCGCGGGTTTTCGCAGAGGCCACATGGACATGAAGCCCCTGGGCGACGTGGGCGCCACGGTCTCGGCCCTCGTGGCCGGGCATCCGGAGGTGGACTACTCGCTCGTTTACGAGTTCGACGGCGCCTCCTACCGCCTCGACACCGCCGTGCTCAGGGCCGAACTCGACGGCTTGCCCCTTAACGTGCCCCAGGTGTTACAATACATAAAACAGGTAGTCAACGAAGGAATCAGGAGGGCGCATGGCTGAGACGAAAGGCAGCATCCTTGTGGTGGACGACGAGCTGATTGTGCTTAAAAGCTGCGAGAGGACCCTCGCCCCCGAAGGGTTCACGGTGGACACCTCCTCCTCCCCCCGCGAGGCCCTCTCCATGCTGAGGCAGAACTCCTACGACCTTGTCATCACCGACATCAAGATGCCGGAGATGGACGGGCTGGAGTTCATCAGGCAGGCAAGGGCCGTCGAGCCCAACGTCAACATAGTCGTCATAACCGGCTATCCCTCGCAGGAGAGCGTAAAGGAGGCACTGGGCATGAGGATTCTGGATTACCTGCCCAAGCCCTTCTCCCCCTCGCTGCTCGTGGAGGTCGCGACGAACGCCGTGAACATAAAAAAACACGGCGCGGGCCCCGTGCCGGAGGTCGAGAACTTTACGGAGGAGACGGCCCTGAGGCTCGATGAAATCATCCACAAGTACAGGAGCAGGCCCGGCGCGCTGATACCCGTGCTCCAGCAGGCCCAGGGGCTGGTGGGGTATCTGCCGCCCGTGGTGCAGCGGCACATCGCCAGGGGGCTGAACGTCCCCGTAAGCGAGGTGCACGGCGTGGTATCGTTTTATTCGTTCTTTTCCATGAAACCCAGGGGCAAGCACAACATAAGGGTCTGCCTGGGGACCGCCTGCTACGTAAAGAGGGCCGAGGAGATAGTGAAGAGGCTCAGGAACGAACTGGGCATCGACATCGGCGAGGTCACCCCCGACAAGGTTTTCTCCCTCGAAAGCGTCAGGTGCCTCGGGGCCTGCGGGCTTGCGCCCGTGGTGGTCGTGGACCAGGACACCTACGGCTCCGTAAACCCGGTCAAGACCGCCGAGATACTAACGAACTACACAAACGGAGGGGGCAATGCCTAAGCTCACGATTGACGACCTGAAGAGGATTAAGGAAGAGCACAAATCCGAATTCACCCTGCGGGAGGGCGGCTACAGGGCCAAGGTCACCGTGCACATGGGCACCTGCGGCATCGCCGCCGGGGCCAGGGACGTGATGAGCGCCCTGACCGAGGAGATGGCCCGGAGCGGGGCCAAGGACGTTATCGTCACCACCAGCGGCTGCGCCGGGTTCTGCAGCAGGGAGCCCATGGCCACCGTGGAGCTTGTGGGCCACGCCCCGGTGAAATACACCGGCCTCAACGACGAAAAGGTTCGGAAGATCTTCACCGAGCACGTCCAGGGCGGCAGGGTCGTCGAGGAATACGCCCTCGTTATTGGGAGCGAGACTTCCTACTGATAAGCATAAAGAAGATTGAGCAGCTGGATGAATAGAGGAATTATAGTGCAAATTAACCCACGGAGACGCCGGGGAAAAAGGCTCTGTCTCCGTGATTGGTTCCGCGCAATGCAATTAAACGGAGGCTGAACATGGAGAATTACCGCGCCAACCTGATGATCTGCGGGGGTACCGGGTGCATCGCCGGCGGGGGCCTGAAGCTCAAGGACGCCCTTGCGGCCGAACTGAGGCGGAAGGGCCTCGACGAGGAGTTCAAGATAGTCCTTACGGGCTGTAACGGCTTCTGCGCCGAGGGGCCCATAATGACCGTGTATCCGGAGGGGATATTCTACGAAAAGCTCGGGCCCGAGCAGGTCCCCGAGATAGTGGAGGAGCACCTCCTGAAGGGCCGGCCCGTCGAGAAATACATGTACAGGGAGCCGGGCAAGACTGCCAAGGTGCCCGTGATGAAGGACATCCCGTTCTTCAACCTGCAGGTACTGAGGGCGCTCAGGAACAAGGGCCTGGTGGACCCCGAAAAGATAGAGGACTACATAGCCAGGGACGGCTACCAGGCGGCGGCCAGGGCGCTGAACGAGATGACCCCCGTGGAGATAGCGGAGACGGTGAAGGCCTCCGGCCTGAGGGGCAGGGGAGGCGCGGGCTTCCTGACCGGGCTTAAGTGGGAACTCTGCGCCAGGGTCGAGGGGGACGTAAAATACATCCTCTGTAACGGCGACGAGGGCGACCCCGGGGCCTTCATGGACCGCTCCATCATGGAGGCCGACCCCCACGTGGTGCTGGAGGGCATGATAATCGCCGGCAGGGCCATCGGCGCCACCAGGGGCTATATCTACGTGAGGGCCGAATACCCGCTGGCCGTACAGAGGCTCCAGCTTGCCATAGACCAGGCCAGGGAGAACGGCCTCCTCGGGGAGGACATCCTGGGCTCGGGCTACAGCCTGGACATAGAGCTGTACCTCGGCGCGGGCGCCTTCGTCTGCGGCGAGGAGACCGCGCTCATGCGCTCGCTTGAGGGCAAGCGCGGCATGCCCATACCGAGGCCGCCGTTTCCGGCGCAGAAGGGCCTTTGGGCCAGGCCCTCGGTGCTCAACAACGTCGAGACCTTCGCCAACGTGCCGCAGATAATCCTGAACGGCTCGGACTGGTACCGGAGCCTCGGCACCGAGAAGTCCACCGGCACAAAGGTCTTCGCCCTTACCGGCTCGGTCAACAACATCGGGCTTATCGAGGTGCCGATGGGCATCCCGTTAAGGAACATCATCTTCGACATCGGCGGCGGCATCCAGCGGGGCAGGACGTTCAAGTCCGTCCAGCTCGGCGGCCCCTCCGGCGGCTGCGTGCCCGAGCACCTGCTGGACATCCCCGTGACCTACGAGGACATCGTAAAGACCGGCGCCATCGTGGGCTCCGGCGGCATGGTGGTCATGGACGACCTGAGCTGCATGGTCTCTATCTCGAAGTTCTTCCTCGATTTCACCACCGACGAGTCCTGCGGAAAGTGCACACCCTGCCGGGTGGGCACCAAGGTGATGCACGACAAGCTCGTGGACATCACCGAGGGCAGGGGCGTGCCGGAGGACATCGACCTCCTGGAGGACTTCGCCAGGGACATCATAAGCACCTCACTCTGCGGCCTCGGGCAGACCGCCCCGAACCCGGTGCTGAGCACCATCAAGTACTTCCGCGAGGAGTACGAACAGCACATCAACGACCACTACTGCAAGGCCGGCGTCTGCACCGACCTTGTGACGTTCTACATAGACGAGGAATCCTGCAAGGGCTGCGGCGTCTGCCTGAGGGCATGCCCGTCCGAGGCGATTACTGGCGAGAAGAAAAAGCCCCACTTCCTGAACCAGGAGCTGTGCATAAAATGCCGCTCCTGCTTTGAGGCGTGCAAGTTCGGCTCGGTGCGCACGGGGCCTGCCGCGCTCCGCGAGGAACTCCTTAAAAAACAGGCTGTGGAGGCGTAATCATGGAAAAGCTGGACATCAAGATAAACGGAAAAGAGATATCAGTACCCCCCAGGACCACGATTTTTCAGGCTGCCGAGCAAAACGGCATCTACATCCCCAACCTGTGCAACGACCGGAGGCTCACGCCCTACGGCGGCTGCAGGCTCTGCCTCGTGGAGGTGGAGGGCTCTCCGAAACTCCTGGCGTCCTGCTCCACCCCCGTTGGCAAGGACATGGTGATTACCACCGAAAGCGAAAAACTGGCCAAGGCGCGCAGGACGGTGCTCGAACTCCTGCTGATACACCACCCCCTGGACTGTCCCGTCTGCGACAAGGCGGGGGAGTGCGACCTGCAGGATCTTGCCTTCAAGTACGGCCCCTCTGTGAGCAGGTTCAAGGGCGAGAGAAAGCACGGCCCGGAACTGCTGGCCGCCCCGCTCGTTGAGCGCAACCCCAACCGCTGCATCCTCTGCGGAAAGTGCGTGCGCATATGCACCGAACACCAGGGCGTGGGCGCGATAAACCTCATCGGCCGGGGGTTCGGCACCGTGGTGAGCCCGGCCTTCGAGGAGACGCTGGACTGCGAGTTCTGCGGGCAGTGCATCGACGTCTGCCCGGTGGGCGCCCTGGGCAGCAAGCCCTATCGCTACCGCTCGAGGGTCTGGTTCATGGACGAGCAGGACACCGTCTGCCCCTACTGCGGCTGCGGCTGCACCGTGACCCTGGGCATCAGGGAGGGCAGGTTAATCAGGTCCAGGGGCATCGACGGAAGGGGCATAAGCAGGGGCGACCTCTGCGGCAAGGGCAGGTTCGGCTTCGACTACCTGTACTCCGGCAGGAGGCTTACCGTGCCGCTTATCCGCAGGGACGGGGAGTTCGCGGAGGCCACGTGGGAGGAGGCCCTCCAATACGTGGGCAATAAACTCCTGGAGATTAAGGAAAAGCACGGGCCGGAGGCCGTCGGGGCCATAGGCTCCCAGCGCTGCTCGGTCGAGGACAACTACATGTTCCAGAAGTTCATGCGCGAGGTGGTGGGCTCCGGGAACATCGACTCCACGGCACGCTTCGGCTACGCCAGGGTGCACGAGGCCCTGAAACGCTCCTTCGGGCTCGACGCCCTGCCCATAAGGTTCGACTCCCCCCTCGGGGCCGACGCCATACTGGTGGTGGACTCCGACATCACATCCACGCTCCCGGTCTTCGGCCTTAACGTACTGAGGGCCATGAGGGACTTCGGGGCGGACTTGACGGTCATAAACCCCAAGGCCACCAAGCTTTCGCGGCACGCCGGCGAGTGGCTCAGGAACAGGGCCGGCACTTCCGTGGCCGTCTTAAACGGCATGATGAAGGTGATGCTCGACGAGGGGCTTTACGACAAGGGGGCGGAGGGTATCCCGAACTTCGCCGGGCTCAGGCAGTCCCTCGATGCGTATGCGCCCGATAAGGTGGAGGAAATCACCGGAATTCCGGCAGAGCGGCTTTCGGAGGCCGCAAGGCGGTTCGCCCGTGCCCAAAAGAGGCTTCTCTGCCTCACCCTCGGGGATTACGAAAACGCCAAGGGCCTCAACACCGTCCTTGCCGCCGCGAACCTGCTCATGCTTTCGGGCTCCGGCCCCGAGGCGCTCCAGATACCCGCCGAGCTTTCCAACACGCTCGGCATGTTCGAGGCCGGCGTCAGGCCCGACGCCGGACCGGGCCACCGGAAGGTCGAAAAACCGGGGCTCGACATCATGGGGATGTTCTACGAGGAGGGCTCGCCCGTCAGGGCCATGTATGTAATGGGCGAAAACCCCGTGGTAAATTTCCCCCTGGCGCACGCCGCGGAGGCCAGGCTCGAGGCGCTTGATTTTCTGGTGGTTCAGGACATCATAATGACCGAGACCGCCAATCTGGCCGACGTTGTCCTTCCGGCCGCGAGCTGGTCCGAGAAGGAAGGCACCTTTGTGGGGGCCACGGGAATACCCCAGCATGCCCCGAAATGCGTGCCGGAGACAGGCAGCGCCACCGCCGACTGGAAGATATTCCGAAACCTCGCCCGGGCCATGCAAAGGGACATGGGCATAGGCGGCCTGGACGAACTCAGGGAGGAGATGGCCCGCACGGTGAAGTTCGACTTCGACGTCTCAAGCCCCTCGCCTTCGTTTAACCCGGTCGAGCACGAGGCGGGCGGGGCCCCGGACGCCGAGTACCCGTTTGCGATGGTCACCGGCGTTCTCATACAGCACTCCGGGAGCCTTACCACGCTTTCAAAGAGCCTGGGCACAGTGGTCTCGGACGCCTACCTGCAGATAAACGACGCCGACGCCGCGAGGCTCAAGGTAAGGGACGATGGGTACGTGAGGGTGGCCTCAAGGACCGGAGAGGTCTTCCTCAAGGCCAGGGTCACCGGCGAGGTGCCCGAGGGAATGCTCTTTGTGCCGGCGCATTTCCCCCACGCAAGGGTGAACGCGCTTACCTCCCCTTCCGCAAACGGAGGGCCCCACATGGCGGCAGTCAAGGTAGAGCCGGCAGGCTGAACGCGAGGGGGGGCGGAAAACCGCCCCCCTTTACACTTTTTCCACTCTTAACGTATTATTTATATAATATATAATGCGTTTCGCAGGCCAGTGGAGGATTTCCGGTGTAACAGGATAGACGGGACCTTCCGGCCCTTTTGAGGGGGAAAGCTGATGTCCAAGGGAAGACTTCTCGTCGTAGAGGACGACCGCATCATAGCCGAAGATATCGTTATGACGCTCAAACGGCTGGGGTATTCCGTCGCTCCGGTCGCCTCCTCCGGCGAGGAAGCCATCAAACTGGCCGCCAGGGAAAAACCCGACCTCGCCCTCATGGACATCGTGCTCAAGGGCAGCATAGACGGCATAAAAGCCGCCGGCCACATAATGAAGAACTACGACATCCCCGTCGTTTACCTCAGTTCCCACTCCGACAGGGCGACCCTCAAGCGGGCCAGCGAGACCGGGCCCTTCGGCTATCTCCTGAAACCCTATGACGAGACGGACCTCAGGGCGACCCTCGAAATGGCCCTTTACAAGCACCGGATGGAGAAAAAGGTAAGGGAGAGGGAGCACTGGCTCGACATCATCTTAAAGAGCATAGGGGACGCGGTCATCGTCACGGACTCCTCGGGCGGGATAAAGTTCATGAACCCCGCGGCGGAGGCCCTTACCGGCTGGAGGCAGAAAGAAGCGATGGGCAGGACGGTTACCGAGGTGTTCCGGGTCATCGACGAAGACACTCGCAAGCCGGCCCCTAACCCGGTGGAGGCCGTGCTCAGCGGCGAGGAGAAAAACGGTACGGTCGGCCATACGATTTTAATCGACAGGGACGGCGCGGAAATACCCGTCAACAACAGCGCCGCACCGGTCAAGGACGACAGGGGCGGCACCACGGACGTCGTCCTGGTCTTCCACGACGAGACCGAGCGCAGGCAGGCGCTGGGGATGCTCAAGGAGTCCGAGAGGTTCTTAAACACGATATTCGACAGCATACACGACCCGTTCTGCATCATAGACCGGGACTTCAGGATTGCGAGGGTCAACGACGCCTACGCCTCGCTCAAGGGCGATAAGGCCCAGGACATCAAGGGCATGAAATGCCACGAGGCGTTTGAGGGCAGGGCCGGCATATGCGAGGCCTGCGTGGTTGAGAGCACCTTTGCCACCTCCACCCCCCACTCAAGAGAAAAGCACCTCGTCGATGCGGAGGGCGCCGAGAAGTGGCTTGAGATATTCACCTACCCCATCAGGGACGATGAAGGCAGGGTCTCGCACGTTATCGAGTACGCACGGGACATAACGCAGAGGAAGCAGACGGAGGAGGACAAAAGGAAATTGATAAGGGACCTGGAGCACCTGTCGAGGGTGGACATGCTCACGGGGATAATGAACCGCAGGGCGCTGATGGACTTCCTCGAACAGGAAGTGCAGAGGGTCAAGAGGTACGGCGGCAAACTCTCGCTCATCCTTTGCGACATCGACAGGTTCAAGTCGATAAACGACACCTACGGCCATGCCGCCGGAGACAACGCCATGGAGCTTATTGCCGGGGTCTTCAAGGACCTGGCCAGGAAGGCCGACATGGCCGGCCGCTACGGCGGCGACGAGTTCATGCTCATAATGCCCGAGACGGGCCTTGAAGGGGCCGCCAATTTCGCCGAAAGGCTCCGCGAGACGGTGGAGCAGGTGCAGTTCAAACCCGTGCCCGGCAAGGAGGTCGTGCTGACCCTGAGCTTCGGCGTCTCCCGCTTTGACGGCAAGAGGGATAACGTTGACACCTTCATATCCAGGGCGGACGACGCCCTTTACGCCTCAAAGAACGAAGGGAAAAACCGGGTGACCGTCAGCAGCCCTTAACCCGAAGCAACTGTGTTGAATGTCAAGCCTTTTCGTAGCGCCATGGCTCAT
>CBDVCR010000033.1:0-21294 GCA_965372535.1 uncultured bacterium
CAGCTTATCACTTATAAACCGCTTCCACCTGTCCAAACAAACCGAGCCACCTCTGAGGGGTATAAATATTTTATGCTCTGAGTAATAAGGGGCCGCAAGAGTCCTCTTCGGCATGTTCCAAAACAGACAACGGGCTCACTTGCAGACGGCGTCCCCCCATGCAACGCCCCCAGGTCTTTTCCCATGTAAGATTCCCGCTCAGCGGTAGACTTTAATGCAGCGCCGCTCGGTTCAGGAAACGGCTATCCCGTGTTTTCGCGCGTACTCCCTAAACGCCCTGCCCTGCGGGAACTGGACCATCCAGGAGGTGATGTGGCTCATTGGGAAACCGCGCCAGGAGACCCTGGACATCCGCTTTAGAATCTTCGGCACGGTGAAGAGGCTGGCCCGGAGCCTTATGACGGCCTCCTCCCTTTCGGCGGGACTCATGGTGTCGTGTTGGAAGACCGCGTGGTTTCCGTCGTAGCTGTCCCAATCGAGCCCGGGGATGAGGTGGGGCCTGTACTCCTCGTAGAGGTCGGTGCCGGGAAACGGAGTGGTCATCACGGGATGGGCGGATACGTCCAGTTCCTCGCAGAGTTCGAGTATGCCGTCGAAGTCCTCCCGCCTGTCCTGCCTGCCGCCCACCATGATGAACAGCATGACCTCGATGCCGGCGTCCCGAATCTTCTTGATGGCGTCCCGCCTTGTTCTGCCCTGCTTGCCCACGGCCTTGTACTCACGGAGGCTTGCGATGTTGTTGGACTCCCAGCCCACGAGCACGGCGGTGAGCCCGGCCCTGCGCGCGTATTTAAGGAGCTCGCCGGCCCTCGGGTGCTCCACCGATACGAGGTCGCCGGAGCCGAACCACCACTTGCCCCGCACGTTGCGGCTCATCTCGCGGTATAGCTCGATGGTGCGTTGGACGTTGGCGCCCCAGATGTTGTCGTCTATGCCCCAGAAAAGCCTCCTCCTGCTTGCCGCCACCTCCCTGACAACGTCGTCTATTGGCCTGTGCCTTACGCTTCCGCCGAAGAACTTGTGAACAGAGCAGAAGGTGCACCGGTGGGGGCAGCCCCTCGAAGTCTGGAAATATCCGTATACGTATTTTGTCTTCCACAGACCCGTTACCGGCCGGGGAAGAGCCTCAAGGGAAAGGTTCTCTCCACGGTACACGGGTTTCAACGAAGCCCTTTCGTAGTCGTCGAGGAGTTCCTTCCACACCCCTTCTGCCTCGCCGAGCACCAGGGCGTCGGCATGCGACGCGGCCTCTCCGGGCAGGGCGGTGACATGGATGCCCCCCAGTATCACTTTTTTTCCAAGCTGCCGCAGCCTGTCGGCCGTCGCGTAGACCCAGGGGGCCTGGGGGGTGAGCACGGTGAAGCCAACGAGGCCCTCCTCCACCTCCTCGGGCTCGAAGACCTCCTTGTTTGCATCAACGAGCCTCACTTCCACACCGGGACTTACCCTCGACGTAAGGCCGGCGAGGTACTCAAGCACCGGGGGGGCGATGGGGAGGCCCTTGGACATCTGGCCCTTCTCTCCAAAAGGCGGGGAAACGAGGAGAAGCTTCATTTTATTAATTTAGCAAATGAAACGACATACAGGCAACCGGACGCCCGCATAAAGGCCCCAACGACCCGGACGTTTGCCTGGATTGGCGGAGACTAACTGCGGAAAAGGGAAGAAGAAGCGGCGAAGCCCCTACCGCAAACGCCTCTCTCTGAGGACGACCCCCGGCGGCGGGGTAAAGGCGAATTTAGCGTCGGCTATCTCAACGTTGGCCTTGATGTCGCGAAACGTAATGACCGTAACGTCGCCGGTCTCCTCGGTTATCCTTACTTCGTTGGGAAACGCGGCGGCCCTGCCAAAAAACATCTCCATGCTCTCAAAGGGCATTTGCTTTTTCGGCTTCAGGACCACGCGGTAGCGCCCGTCAATGTCCCAGGCGGCAACTTCGTAGTCCCGGGCGAGGAGTTCCATGTCGAAAACAAGCGGCCCGGCGTAGCCGGAGACGCCTTCTATTTTTTCGGCCTCATCGAGTTCGGTATAATGAAGAAAGACGCTCTGGCCGTCGTATACGACCACCATTGCCTCGTCGTACTCCCACCTGACGCCCACGCCCGACTTGAAATAAAAAGTCCCGGAACTCCTTATGGGCCTGTCCAGGAGCTCGGTCCTTTTCTCCTGCGTAAACGCGGCCCTTACGGTGGCGACGTCCTTCTGCCTGCGCTTAATCTCATCCAGCACTCCGGCAAAGGAACCGGAGGCAAACAGGACCACGGCGAGCAGGAAAACACCGCCCGCAAACAACCTTGTTCTTATATGACGACATACCATTCCGCGCCTTTGGCCTTTCGAGTGATTTTACTATAAAAACCGGCATTTGCTCAAACGCGGAAGGGCAGGAGGGCCGGACTTTGCCCGTCTCCCCGGCAGGCACTTGCCTGCCGGGGAGACGGAATGTTTTTTACCTGCTTTCGAGGGCCTTTATCTTCCTTCGCATCTCGATGTCATTGACCATGGCGCCCAGCTTGTTCATGACGGCGTCCACGGCCCCGTTCCAGTGCGTCCAGTCAGGCCCCATCATGCTCGCCCCCATCCTCCAGCGGCGGCCGTCGTGGTGCCAGATGAGGTAGTGCATTATCTCGGGGGTCTCGTCTATGGGGTTGTCCTTGCTGGCAAGGCCCTCCTTGTACGCCTCCTTGAGCAGGTTGTCGGTGTACTCCCAGAGCATGTTGTAATCGCTTACCACCTTATCGAACTCGACGAAGTAGTTGTCATACCACTGAGGAGAATGGCACTGGTTGCAGACCTTTTTCATTTCGGCCCGGCCTTTTTCGGCCTGCTTCATGTCGGAGACCCGCTTGAGCACAAAGTCCACTTCCTTCGGCCCTTTCCACTGTGGCACGGACTTCTTGGGCTGAAGCTCCCAGTAAAGCCGCTTCCCCACATCGTGGGAGCCCTCGACCCCGCCGAAAGCGCTTATGTGGCAGGTGGCGCATGTGGGGGCGATGATGTCGCGGGGACCCCACTGCCCGGGAGGCGCGTCCCAGTTCCACTTATCGCCCGATGAGGCGTAGATGTTGCCGTGCTTGGACTCCTCGTAAATCTCATGCTGGGGATGGTCGGGGCCCAGGTGGCACTGGCCGCAGGTCTCTGGCTTTCTGGCCTCCGCCACGCTGAAGACGTGCCTGGTGTGGCAGTAGGTGCAGGAGCCGAGGCTCCCGTCGGGGTTTATCCTGCCCACCCCGGCGTTGGGCCAGCCCTTGAGCTTGCCGCCCGGCTCCGCAATGATGAAGCTCCCGTGGCACTCTATGCACCCCAGGTTCACGTTGTTGTGGTTGTACTTGGGATTGTCCAGAAGCCCTATCTTCTTCAGTATGCCGCTGTCGGGAAACAGGGGCGTGAGGGCCGTCTTGGCCATCTTTTCCGGGTCAAGCTTCCTGGCCGTCTCCTGTGCCATGGGGTCGAGGCCCTGCTTCCTCGCCGCGATGTAATAGGGCTTCAAGGGGCCGAAAAAGGCTCCCCAGGCATGCTTGCTGTTTGAGTTCTGCTCGACTTCCGTGGCGTGGCAGCCCTCGCAGTACCTGGGCGAAGGCACGGCCGTGACATCAAACCCGTTGTGGCCATATCCGGAAGGGTCGCCCTTTTTCGCCTTGTGGCAGGTGTAGCATTTTACGCCCGCCTTGCTGTGCTTGCTCTCGTGCCACTGCTTGATGATGCCCGGGGTTGCGCTTTCGTGGCAGGCCAGGCACGGGTCGGCGCCAGAGGCCGCTTTCGCCCACCCTGAGGCCGATACAGCGAGAAGCACGGCAAAACTCAGCCCTAACGCCATAATTGACCGTTTCATGTCTTCCCTCCTGCGGTTTCATGTCCGCGTTGTTCTCACCCTCGTCCTCCCGAATAAGGCAAGCGAGATTAAATCAACCACCTCCTCCCGTCCGGCTGTTTCCTCCGAAACCCTCCGTTTCCCTGCCTGTCACGAATCAGAACCCAACGGCTGAAAAAGCAGGAAGAACCGGAAAAAAACATCCCTTGCCAAGCCGGCCTTCTCTTTATACTCCCGATGGTATCACCGCTTTAAACAGGCGTCAACCGGATTTTTACGGCATTGGTTTGATGGGCAAGGCGCTCGGAACGAGCTGCCAGGAAAAATACACTATGAGTGCTGCCCGGCCTTCAAGCGTTCGTATAGCAGGGCGTCCACTTTATTTATGATGTCCTTGAAAAACCCGCCGTAGCTCTTGCTCCTTGAGAACAGCTCGTCGCGGAGCTTGAGCACATCGGGGTCTTCGGCCTCTGAAAACGTAATCCGCTCCCCCCTCTGGAGCGCAAGCCTCTCAAGCATGAGAAGCCTCTTCGCCTTCTCCGCAAAAACGGCAAGGTCTTCTCCCAGGGACTTCATTTTCTCTCCGCCTGGGTTAGGGACGTAAGAGGAAAGCTCCCTCACGAGCACGTACAGGGTGTAGTACTCAAGGCCCCTTATGCCCCTGCGCCACTGGATGAGCGGGCCCCTCTGAAACCAGAGGAAATTCCTGAGGCCGAAATTAAAAAGTTCCTCAACCAGGGCAAAAGTCTCGCCCGAGGGCTTCCCGGTCCTCCGGGGGCCTTTGTTTTCACTTTCGCCCGCGCCGAAGTATTGCCAGAGGTTTTTGAGGACAAGCGCGCCGTTTTCGTCGCCGGGCGTGTCGAAGTGGACAAGTGAGGCAAGGACTTTTCCCCTGCCGAACTCGGCCTCAAGCACAAGGGGGTCGCCTGCCATCTTTTCCGGGTCGAGGTTGAGGCCGTATCGCTCCTCCAATTCGTCCCATCCCGATGGGCCGACATCCCCCACTCCCAGGTCGGAGCTGAAAGCCTCCCCCGCGGCGCTTTCAAAACGCGCAAGCTCACGCACGGATTCGTCCCCGCACACGAACTGCGAAGGCCACCATATGTTAAAAACCGGCTCTTCCACCCCCGCCCAGGCGGGATGGGGCGTTAGCCTCAGCCGCACCGGGCCGCTCAGGCTCGGAACACGTTCTCTGAGAGGTTTTCTCTTTATCGCTAAAAACCCCAGGCCCTCCCCGGTGGCAAGCCCGGCCCCGCCGCAGACGCCGACATACGCCCCGCCATGGGAGACGTAATCCCTGACGGCCCTGGCCCCCTCCTCACCAAGGGCCTTCAGCTTGTTTGAGGCCCAGCCGCCAGGCACATACAGCAGGCCGCGCCCTGAAAGCGCCCCTTTCCTTATGTCGTCGGCGTTTATGAGGGTAAAATCCAGGCCGCACTCCTCAAGCGCCCTGTAAGCCATAAGGCCCCAGAGAAAGGACTCGTCCCAGAGGAGCGCCGCCTTAGAGCGCATATTTGCTCTCATACCCCCTCGGCGTTATCAGCCGGCCGCGCCACACGAAGCTCCTCGAATTCCCGATAATGACCGTGCTCCGCATGTCTATATCGAAATCGAGCATGTCCTCAAGGGCGGCGACGTAGACCTCCTCGTCTTCCCGCATCGCGGCCCGGACGACGCCCACCGGGGTCTCCGGCGGCCTGTGCCGAAGCAGAATCTCCCTGGCCCGCCCGATGTGCCCCGCCCTGCCCCTGCTCCTGGGGTTATAAATGACGATGACAAAGTCCGCCTTTGCGGCGGCCTCGAGCCGTTTCTCTATTACATCCCAGGGGGTAAGCCTGTCCGAGAGGCTTATGGCGCAAAAATCGTGCATGAGCGGCGCGCCGAGCCTCGAAGCACAGGCATTGAGGGCCGAAAGCCCGGGCACGACCTCCACCTCAAGGGGAGCGCCCGTGCTTTTTACGACCTCAAAGGCCAGGCCCGCCATGGCATATACGCCGGGGTCGCCGCCGCTTACAAGGCAGACCTTCTCGCCCCCAAGGGCACGCCCGACCGCGGCTTTTACCCGCTTTACCTCCTCCGTCATGGCGGAGGAGATGACCTCCTTGCCGCGTATTAGAGGGCCTATCAATTCAAGGTAGGATTTATAGCCCGCCACGACATCGGCGTTCCTTATCGCCCGAAGCGCCTCGGAGGTCATGTGCTCAAGCCCGCCGGGGCCGGTGCCCACAACGTACAGTGTTTTCGCCCTCGATTCGGCCACCGCGAGGGTAAGGTTTCCGGACTTCCTCTTCCCGACCAGAAGGCCGTCCGCATACGAGGCAAGTAAAGCGGAAGGCTCCGCTACGGCGTTTACTCCAAGCGCCCTTCTTGCCGCCTCGGAGCGCTCCACGCCTTTTACTGAATTAAGCTCCCCGGTGCTGAAACTTCTTATATCAAGGCCCCGCCTGTTTGCGAATTCCCTCAACCCCTTTTCCCTGGTTTTCTTCCGGTGGGTGGCAACGAGCCCGAGCGAAAGAGGCGAAAGCCCCTGCTCCCTGAAAAGCCCCGATACCGCCTCCTCTATCTCCTCCGCCGGTGTACCGGCGTTAAGGCCGATGCCCAACACAAGGCATGGCGGCCTGAGATAAAGCCCCTCATGGGGGTACTCCCTGAAAGTGACGAGCACGTCGGCCTCGTCGGGGGCTTTAACTTTAATGTAGTCGCCGGGAAGGGGAAGCTCCATTTCCGTATACACCTTGAGCCTGCCGTTTTCCACGTGCCGGGAGGAGACCCTCGGGAGGAGTTCCCTCGGCTCGACCGCAAGCCCGTTTTCCTTCGCAAAGACGTCGACCGGCGTCAGGGCGTTTACTTCGGTGGCGGTGGTTATGACCGGCCCGGCCCCCAGAAACGCCGCAACCTCCACGGCGAGCCGGTTCGCCCCTGCCTCATGCCCCCCCAGAAGGCTTATTACGTTTTCCCCCTTCTCGTCGATGACGAGCACCGCCGGGTCGCGGGCCTTGTCCTTTACATATGGAGCGACGGCCCGCACCACGATGCCCGAGGCCATTACGAACAGGAAGGCCCGCGCCTCGCCCCATGCTCTGCCGAGGGCTTCCTTTTCATACCGGAGCGGTTCAAGGTCGGGGTAAAGGGCCTGCAAGGATTCGGCTACCTCCCTGCCGCCGGGGGTGAGGTAGAGGGCGAAAAGCCTATTTCCTGTAGCCATGCTTGAAGCCCCTGTCATAGAGCTTTGAGGCTGCCCCGGGCTCCTCCACCGATGCGGCAATGGCAGGGCCTACATAGATTAATGCCGTGCGCTTTATGCCCGCCTCCCTGACCTTCCCGGCAATGTCTGAAAGCGTACCCCTTAACACCCTCTCCGAGGGCCAGGAGGCCCGCTCTACGACAGCCACGGGGGTGTCTTCCGGGTAGCCGCCTGCTACAAGTTCGCGGCAAAGTTCCTCCATCATGCCCACGCTCAGGAATATGACCATGCTCGCGCCGTGGGACGCAAGCGATGCCATGCCCTCCCGTTCTGGCACCGGGGTCCTTCCCGCCATGCGGGTGACAATCACCGTCTGGCTCACCTCCGGCGCCGTAAGCTCCTGCCCGAGGGCCGCGGCCCCGGCCGCGAGGGAGGAAACCCCGGGGACCACTTCCGCCTCGACGCCGAGTTTTTTTAAGCAGTGTATCTGCTCCGTGATGGCGCTGTAAAAAGATACATCGCCCGAATGGAGCCTCACCACGGCCTTTCCCTCATCCACCGCTTTTTTCATTACACCTATAATCTCATCCAGGTCCATCCCGGCGGAATCATGAAGCTCGGCCTTTAACCCCTCAAGCAGGGCGGGGTTTACGAGGCTTCCGGCGTGGACCACCACGTCGGCCCCCTCAAGCAGCCTCCTGCCTTTTACCGTTATGAGTTCCGGGTCGCCCGGCCCGGCCCCCACGAAATATACCTTAGCCATCTCCGGTCCTCACTATCACCGTCGAGAAGTAATTAAGCTCCTCGGGGAGCACACGGGCCAGGGGCTTGACCACCTCATCGGGCATCCCGGCCCTTGAGACATATACGGCCCTCTCAAGAAGGCCCTTGTCCTTGAGCACGTCCCTGACCTCCTCAAACACACTGTGGACCTTCATCAGCACCACGGTGTCAAACCCCTCAAGCGCCTCTTTCAGGTCGTTTATGTACATCGCGGGCAGTACCGCCAGTTTTTCGCCCGAAAGGGCAAGGCTCAGCCCGGCCCTCGCACTGGAGGCGTTTATGGAGGAAACCCCGGGCACTACCTCGACGGCCAGGCCGGGGTCAATGCCCCTGAGCGCGTCATACAGGTGGAAAAAAGTGCTGTAAAGGGTCGGGTCGCCGAGGGTGACGAAGGCGGTGTCCCTGCCGCTTTCAAGCACTCGTAAAACCTCCTCCGCCGCGGGCTTCAATACCTCTCGCTTATTGCCCTTGACCATGGGGAAATGTATCTCCATGATGCTTTTGCCCTTAAGGGCCACGGCCTTTTCCACGATGCCGAGGGCAAGGCTTTCCCCCGCCCGCCTCCCCTTGGGCACGCAGAGCACGTCCACGGCCTCAAGGACCTTCTTCGCCTTGAGCGTCATCAGTTCCGGGTCGCCGGGGCCGACGCCCACCGCGTAGAGCTTTCCCCTCATCTTGCCGCCTCCATCACGAACACAGGGTTCATCGCCCTGAGATACCGCCTCCCCTTAAGCGGTTCCGCCCTTGAGACCGAAATGGAGCTGAAATCAAGCGAAAACCCCTCCGCCTTGAGGGCGTCAGAGGTTTCGTTCAGGCTCTCAAGCGTTATGGCCGTGGCGACGACGACGCCTTTTTTCATGCGTGAAGACACGTATTTTATCACCCCGGAAACCCCCCGGCCCGAGCCGCCGATAAAGACCCTGTCGGGCGCGGGCAGGCCCTTGAGGGCGGCGGGCGCCCCCCCGTGTGTGACTTGCACCCCCGCGGCAAGCCTTTTCGAGTTGGCGAGGATGTTTTTCGCCCGTGAAGCGTCCTTCTCGATAGCGTAAACCCTGAGGGCGGGGGACAGTCTCTTTGCCTCTATGGAGACCGAGCCGGAACCGGCCCCGATGTCCCACAACACCCCCCTTCCGGGGAGTCTGAGCTTATGCAGCACTACCGCCCTTACCTCGTCCTTGGTAATCAGCCCCCGCGTGTGCCTGAACTCGCCCTCTCTTATCCCGAAGACCGGCATATCCGAGGGCTCGGACATTACCAGCACAAGGTTCGGCTCCTTGAACTTCATCCGCTTTATCTTTGACGGCCCGCCTTCCCTGAGCCTCTCGTCCGGGTAGCCGAGCCTTTCAAGGACATAGACCCTAACATCCGACGGAAGCTCTGAGGCGATTTTTTGGGGGGTGTTTTCTCCACCCGTGAGTATGACGAGCTTTGCGTAAAGCTCCAGAAGAAGCGGAAGGTCGCCGATTTCCCACTCCCTCTTTTTCGGGCCGTGGAGGCTCACGAAGAAGGCGTCCTCCCAGGGTGCCTTCACCCTGGCGAACGCAAGCTGCATGGAGGAAACCGCGGGATGAAGCTCCACCTCCCTTTGGGGGAACTCCTCAAGCAGCCTCCGGCCTATACCGAAAAACAGCGGGTCGCCGGAGGCAAGCACAACGGCGCTGCCACGTTCCCGCTTAAGGAAAGACACCGTCTCCTCAACGCTGTCCATCACCCGGCACCTGCCCCTGTGCGCCTCGAACTCCGGGTATCCGCCGAACATGTCATAAAGCCTCCCTGAGGCGAGTATTACGCGGGCTGCGGATAGAAGCTCTCTCGCCCCTCCGGCAAGCGCCCCTCCCCTGCTTATGCCGATTACGGAGATTTTACCCACGGTCGATTATTATATCCCCTTTGTACGAGACAAGACAGGCGCGGACGGGAAGCCCCGAAAGGCCCCTTCCGTAGGAGGCCGCCTCGGCGCAGACTTTCCCTAACGCCTCTTTTGAGTCGATGTGCTCGAAAATCTCCCTTGCCGTGTTGAACGTCCTGTCCGGCAGGTCGATGCCGAGGTCTCTGAGGAACCCCGCAACCTTTCTCATGCTTATAGCGCCCGCCCTCACATGGGTGTCCGGCGTGCCCATGGCGGTCTTTACCATCTTCGCCCACTGCGCGGCAAAATGGACCCTGCCGAAACCGTGCATGCCCGCCTCGCGGAAACCAAACTCCACATAATCGCCAATCAGGACATAAGCGGGCTCGGGCAGGCCGGACCTCTTCATGTGCGCGCGCTCCGAAGTCCTCCCGGCCGAGAGCACCACCTCCTCAAGCCCCATGGCGCGGGCCACGTCCATGGCCGACGTGATGGTGGCCGTCCACGCCTCGGAAGAAAGGGGTATTACAATCCCCGTGGCGCCGAGTATCGATATGCCCCCCACGATGCCGAGCCGGGCGTTAAGAGTTTTTTTCGCAAGCTCCTCCCCCCGGGGCACGGAGACGGTCACCTCTAATTTCATACCCTTGCCCGCATCTCTAACCGCCTCTCCCACTGCCTCATTTATCATCCTGCGGGGGACGGGGTTTATAGCAGGCTCGCCGGCCCCGACGGCAAGTCCGGGCCTCGTAACCACCCCGACGCCCCTGCCGCCCCTGATAACGATGTCTTCCCCGGACTCCACGGCCCTGACGCTGGCGGCTATCTCCGCGCCGTTGGTAACGTCCGGGTCGTCGCCCGCGTCCTTTACCACAGAGGCAAAGGCAACGCCGTCTTCAAGCAGGAGTTCCTTGAGTGCGAACCTCACCCGCCGGCCGTCAGGGAAAGGGATTTCCACCTCCCTCCCCCGCTGCACCCCCAGAAGGA
Organism: uncultured bacterium; assembly: GCA_965372535.1. Classification (GTDB taxonomy): domain Bacteria; phylum Nitrospirota; class Thermodesulfovibrionia; order Thermodesulfovibrionales; family JdFR-86; genus CBDVCR01. The sequence continues at coordinate 10,615 of CBDVCR010000033.1, forward strand.
GAGCGGCCCCGGCCTTGGCTGCCGCGGCCGCGCAGGCCCCCGTGGTATACCCCGATTTAAGCGCTCTTTTTTTAGCCACATCCTTGCCCTTGATAACGCCCAAAAAACAGCGGCCTGTTTTTTGGGCGTCTTTTTTCTCCACGCCCGGCGTTATTGCCGCCGGGCGTTATGAATTATCGCAAAACCCGCATGGTTGGCGCAAATGGCGGGCATGATGTATACTATATTTTTGTTCTCAGGGCAAGAATTATCGCTCAAGGAGGAATTTATGGCCGAAGGCATAACTGACGTTACAACCTCTTCGTGGGACAAGGAGGTATTGCAGTCCGACAAACTGGTGATGGTGGATTTCTGGGCGGTATGGTGCGGCCCCTGCAGGATGATCGCCCCCTCCATCGAGGAATTGGCCAAGGAGTACGGAGACAGGATAAAGGTCGCAAAGCTCAATACCGACGAAAACCCCGACATCGCGAGCAAGTACAAGATAATGGGCATACCCACGGTCATGTTCTTCAAAAACAGCGAGAAGCTCGACCAGGTGGTGGGGGCCGTCCCAAAACCCCAGTTAAAAGACAAGATAGAGTCCTACCTGTAATTCAAGCATGCGGAAAGTCTTAATCGTTTTAACAGTCGCCGCACTGGCCGTTTTCGCGTCAGGGTGCGAGAAAGGCTCCCCCAAGAGCAAGGCCAGGGGCAGGGATTTCACCCTCAACGACCCTTACGGCAACCCCGTGAGCCTCAAGGACTACAGGGGGAAAGTGGTGATGCTCGAGTTCTGGGCCAGTTGGTGCGCCCCCTGCAGGCAGTCGGTGCCGGAACTCACAGAGCTCCACGAGACATATAAGGACAGGGGGTTCGCCCTTATCGCAATATCCGTTGGGGAGAGCCCCGAAAAGGTGCGGGACTTCAAGGAAGAATTCGACATACCCTACACCATCGTCATAGACGACATGGATGTGAACTCGGCCTACGGCGTCATGAGCATACCCACCACCTTGCTGCTCGACAGGGAAGGCAACGTAGCGCTAAAGCACCTCGGTTTTGCCAGGGGCGTGGGTGCCGACCTTGCAAAGGAAATAGAGAAGCTGCTCTAAAATGTTTGAGTCACTGAGCGACAAACTCGAATCCGTCTTCAAGAAACTCAAGGGAAGGGGTTTCCTGAAGGAAGAGGACGTGGACGCCGCCCTGAAGGAAGTCCGCGTCGCCTTCCTTGAGGCCGACGTAAATTTCAAGGTCGTCAAGGAATTCATAAAAAACGTGCGGGAAAAGGCCGTGGGCAAGGAGGTGCTCGAAAGCCTCACCCCCGGCCAGCAGGTGGTCAAGGTGGTGCACAGAGAGCTGTGCGACCTCCTCGGCGGCGTAGCCGGCCGGGTGCGGCTGGCCCCGAACCCCCCGACGGTCATCATGCTCGTGGGCCTTCAGGGCTCTGGCAAGACCACCACCGCGGCGAAAATCGGCGTGCAGTTCAAAAAAGAGGGCCGCCGCCCGATGCTCGTCGCCGCCGACCTCCAGCGGCCCGCCGCCATACAGCAGCTCGTCACCCTCGGCTCGCAGACGGGCATCCCCGTGTTCCACTCAATGGAAACCAGCGACCCGGCAAAGGTATGCGCCGAGGCGGTCAGAAACTCGAAGGTCGAGGGCAGGGACATCGTCATAATGGACACGGCCGGGAGGCTCCACGTAGACGAGGAGCTGATGGCGCAGCTTCAAAGAATCAAGGAGTCCGTCAACCCCGGGGAGGTGCTGTTCGTGGCCGACGCCATGACCGGGCAGGACGCCGTAAACAGCGCCAGTAAGTTCAACGAGGAAATCGGAATCGACGGCGTGGTGCTTACGAAGATGGACGGCGACGCAAGGGGCGGCGCCGCGCTTTCCATAAGGAGCGTTACCGGAAAGCCCATCAAGTACATGGGTACCGGCGAGAAAATCGAGATGCTCGAACTGTTCCACCCCGACAGGGTGGCCAGCAGGATTCTCGGGATGGGCGACGTGCTTGGCCTCATCGAGAAGGCGGAGCAGTCCTATGAGGAGCAGGAGGCGCGGAAGCTCCAGGAAAAGCTCATGGGCGATTCGTTCTCCTTCGATGACCTGAAGGAGCAGCTCAGGAAACTAAGGAGCATGGGCCCCCTGGAAAACATCCTCGGCATGATACCCGGCATGAACAAGGTAAAGGGCGTCAAGGTGGACGAGCGGGAGTTCGTCAAGGTCGAGGCCATCATCAACTCCATGACCCCTGTTGAAAGAAGAAAGGCCGACATACTCAACGGAAGCCGCAGAAAGAGAATCGCCTTGGGAAGCGGCACCACGGCGGCCGACGTAAACCGCGTCATAAAGCAGTACAGAGAGATGAAGAAGATGCTCAAGATGTTCAAGCAGGGCAAGATGCCCAAGCTTATGAAGTCCCTGCCGTTTTAGGCCGCCAGTGCATTCCCCGTGGTCCTGCCGCGGGGTTGTCAACTCCTTGCCTTTTTTTGAGCATTTTCAGGTTCTCCTTTCCGCCCTTTTCCAAAGGTTATCACGGTTGCCGCTTCGGTGAATATTTAATGCGGCCATGCCCACCCATGAACGACTTATTACTCAGAGCATAAAATAGTTTACACCCCCCTTTAGCAAAGGGGGGCGAGGGGGGATTTGAATATTCAGAAAAATCCCCCTCATTCCCCCTTTTCCAAAGGGGGAAGCCGGATCGATTCGTTCCAGGCTGATGTTCGTCATGTAAAGTATTTTATGCTCCCCGTAATATATGTAAAACAAGGGGCAGCCGAAAAAACGGAAACGTTTTGTCTCGTCCGCATCAAACCGGTTCCCTTTTCATGGACGGGTAAAATGCTTTATGCTATTTCATGGGCATGGAGATATATCTTCTTCCGCCCGGGACGGGAGAGTTCAGGGTAAAGCTCCTGAAAGAATCCCTCTCGGCGATTAAAGGCCCTGATTATTCGAAAATCCTCTACCTGGCCCCCACAAACCTCATTGTTAAGAATTTCCGGGACGCCTTTCATGACGCGGCAGGCTCATGCTATATACCGCCGCCGGGCATGACCCTCGGACAGCTTGCAAAGCAGCTTTACCGCACCCACGGGGACAGGGCGGTCCTTCCCGGCGCGTTTATTCCGGTCATCATATCGGGCCTTACGGGATGCGGAATGGGCCTTGCCGCCCTGGTGGCCGAGCTTGTAAGCGAGCTCAAGCGGCGGTTCCCTTGCGACGCCCCGGAATCCATAGGCAAGACCCTTCTGGACGCCTTTGGCGGGCACAACCTGCCCGATGAGGCGGCAAAACGGGCGCTCAAGGCCGTGGACATGTTCGCCGTCTACCAGAAGGCGCTCGATGAGAACAACGCCGTGGACGAGGACGACGTGTTCTCCCTCTCGGCCGGAATGGCCAGGGAAAACCTCCGTATAAAAACCCTCTTGCTGGACGGCTTCTACGAAGTCACCCCGGCCGAGGAAAAGCTGCTCGCCTCACTCATAGAGCGGGCGGAACATACTATCATCACCATTCCAATAAGCAATAAAAATGACGATTTATCATACTGTTATTCCAACTCCTTAAGAGATTACTTTAAGGTTGAGCCGGTGCTCGTCCCGGCGGAGGAGTCCGCCCCGGCGATGCTCTATCACCCCGCTCCTTCAATGGAGGAGGAGGTGGCGGACATCGCAAAGCAGCTAAAGGGCGACTTCATCTCGGGCAGACAGCGTGACCTTGACCGGACGCTTCTCGTGTTTCCGAGTCTCGAACCATACAGGGAGATGGTGGAAAGGGTTTTTAAACGCTATGGGGTTCCATACAATATTCCGTCCCGCAAGCCGCTTTCAAGGACAAGACCTTACCTCGACCTCCTGCGTCTCCTCGATTCAGTTTCCGAGGACTATCCACGGCTCGCTTTCCCGTCGTTCCTCGCCTCCGGCTTTTTCACCAAAATCCCGGATGAGGTAAGGGCCGCCGCCCCGCGCATCAGCCTGACATCGGGAATCATCAAGGGCAAGGAAGCCTGGCTGAATGAATTCAAGCGGGAGAACGTATATGCCCGGGGTTCGCGTCTTATAAAGACATTGGAATCCTTGAAATTGCCCTTTGCCAGGGGGACTTATACCGAGTACGGCAAAGCGCTCGATGATATTTTGAGAAAGCTCGGTTTCATGCCTTCCGAGGGCGGCATGGCCGAACTTGAGGGGGTACTTGAGAAAATCTCCCTCCTTGACGGGATGCTGCGGAAAAAGACAGACCTTTCGGGGTTTATCGACGCCCTTCGGAGGACACTCGACACAATGCGGGACAGAAGCGAGGGGCACGGGGTGCAAGTGGCCGCACTCACAGAGGTCCGGGGGCTTGAGCCGCGGATGCTTTATATGGCGGGGCTAAAGGACGGGGACATCCCCTCAAAGCCGGAGAGGGACTTCCTGTTGCCGGACGGGGTGCGCAGAAGACTCGGGCTTGTGGACATGAAACGGCACATGCACCTTGAGGAGCACATCTTCAGGCGGCTCGCCTCCGCCGCCGGGGGGCTGTACCTCTCCTACCCGGAGATGGAAGGGGACAAGTTCTACCTGCCCTCGGTCTTCCTCTCCGGGGGCGTGCAAGACAGACAAAGGCCCGCCGGGATATTTTCCCCTGAGGAGGAAATGCTCAGGCAGCCGGGCAAACCCCTTTCCGCGCACATAAAGGAAATCAGCGGTATAAGGCGGCCAAAGAAAGGCGCGGCCATCAGGGTAACGGACATAGACGCCTACAGGGCATGCCCGAGGAGGTTTTTTATAGAGCGGTCCCTCGGGCTCACACCGCCCGAGGTGATGGACTTCGAGATGGAGCCCATGGCCCTGGGCTCCATAGTGCACGAGGTGATGGAAAACCTCATGCCGGACGCACCCGTGGGGCTTGAGGCGTTTACCGGGAAGGCATCCGAAACACTCGATGCCGTGCTTAAAGACAGACCCATTGATTCCTATTTCAAGGAGATGATAAGGGAGACGTTCCTTGAAATCGTCCCTGAACTACTTGAAATCGAAGCGAAATTACGAGAGGAGGGGTTCGCCCTCAAGGAGGCGGAATACGCGATAGAGGAAGAACCCCTGAAAGACATTACCCTCAAGGGCAAGGTGGACAGAATCGACGCCGGGCCTGACGGCGCGGTGGAGATAATCGATTACAAGACAGGCGCCCTCGCCATGAGCAGCACCGCGGCCCTCAAAAAAGGCGCGAACCTCCAGTTGTTCCTTTACGCCGCCATGCTCAAGACCCTCGGCATGCGGCCCGAGAGGGTGGGCATCTATTCACTTAAGGACGTACACCTGAAGTGGTTCCCTACCTCGGCGGACAGGAGAAAGGGGCTGTCGCTTGAGGACTTTATCGCAAGCTCCCTGAAATTCCTCGAAATCACCGTGGAAAGCATGCGAAATGGAGACTGCAGGGCCATGCCCATCGAGGAGCAAACGTGCAGGAACTGCCCGGAGAGGCCTTATTGCCCATATATCCAGGGATATTCTTCTTAAAATATAAATATCGCAAAGGCCGGACACGGAGGACAGGGAGGAAAAAATACCTGCATACCGGTCCGATTCCCATTTTTTTTGCAACTTTACCAAAAAAATGTTATTATATAATCGAAGATTAAAGGAGCATCTTGTTGTTAAAACTGTAGAGTATTCTGCTTTGCGTTTTTCATGACAATACCTCCTTAAACTTCTAAAATCATTATAAGGAGGTAAGGAGATATGGCAAACGGAACGGTAAAGTGGTTCAATGAGTCCAAGGGCTTCGGCTTTATCACCCGGGATGACGGAACGGACGTCTTTGCTCACTACTCGGCCATTGAGGGTGACGGTTTCAAGACACTGGCCGAAGGCGATGCCGTGAGCTTTGACGTTGTCGAAGGCGACAAGGGCCTTAAGGCATCGAACATAGTCAAACAGTGAGAAAAGAAACCAGACCCTGGAAAACCAGGGTCTGGTTATTTCCTGGCCTGCACTGAATATTCCTCTTTCTCATATTCCTTATTATTCAATGTATATATATAAACAAAAATTGAAAAGAACCCATAAAAACTATAAGGATACCGGCTGTCCTCCTCGCGTCCACCCTGGCCGTTTCGAGCCTTTCGTGCATGTCAGGGAGCGAGAAAAAAACCAGCTAAGGAGGAGAGATTGCTTGCTGCCGATAGCGGAGTCGGGCAGGGATATGTCTGAATAAACCTTGAAATCAGTTTTTTCTTGATTTTTCTCAGAAAGAACAACATACTGGAGAAACATGTACCGCAACTATATGAAAAAAAAGATAGAACTGAACCAGCAAAAGATCGATGCCGGTCTTGTTTCGGAAAGCTTCCCCCAGGTCTCGAACATAGTGATTCAAATGATATACTACCAGAAGCCGTCCGATAACGTTCTTATGGTCCGCACGGTTAATATCTTCCCCAACAGCTATGCCTATTTTCAAATGCACTGCATGGCAAAAGAATGCGTCAACGGCGGCTTTGACATGGCCCCCGTCATTGCCGGACTAATCAAAAACCGCGCAAAAAAAGGCAAGGGAACGCTTGTTTGTTGCGGAAAGGGGGATAAGTTGCCGCCGGAACACGCGAGCATTTCTTACGAAATAACAATCCAGTACGGCAAGCGCCCTAAACTTATGACTTAAACGCTCAACGCTACGTTATTTTCGAGCACTTGAAATGATCAGTCAACCAGTGCAGCTTACCACAATGAATTGTCGGCCTGTTTCACTGAACCCGGTATAGAATACGCGTTCAGGACTTAAACTCGATGGCTGAAGACTATCTTGACGTCACAAAGAGCGTAATCATCTCCTCCCCGGCGGGCTCCGGGAAGACCGAGAAACTCGCCCGGCGATACATAAGCCTGCTATCCGAAGGCTCCGAGGTGGAAAAAATCCTATGCATCACCTTTACCGAGAAAGCAGCCGCGGAGATGAAGGAGCGCATACTGAGCATCCTCGAAAGGGAAGACCCGCCGCTGCTTGCATCCATAAGGCAGAAAGTCCCCCTCATGCGAATATCCACCATCCACGCCTTCTGCCTCAAGGTGCTCAAGCGCTTCGCCATGGAACTCGGCATCGACCCCTCCCTTGACGTGATGGACGGACTTTCAGCCGGAAACCTCTGGACCGAGGCGGTCTTCGAAAGCCTCATGGCGGAGCGCGAAAGACCCGGCGGTTTTCTTGACATGATAAAGAAGCGGGGGCTTAAGGGCTGGAACGCCCTGAAGCGGCAGCTCGAGGAGCTTCACAAAAGGACCCCCTACCCCGAGATGGTACTCAAAGCAGGCGTCATGGACGACAAAAGCCGGGAGCTCATGGACGTCTACCGGGAATGCCTCATGCGCTATAAGCGGAAGAAACTCGAAAAGCGCCTCCTTGACTTCAGCGACCTCGAGATGCTCGCCTACGCCGCCCTCTCCCTGGGCCCCGAGGCGCACAACATCCTCTATTCCTTCGACGAGCACACGGACCATCTGCTGGTGGACGAGTTTCAGGACACGAGCACCCTGCAGTGGAGCATTATCGAGATGCTCACCGAGGAATGGCGCTCGGGCATGGGCGCCAAGCGCGAGGCCGGCAAGACCCCCACCATATTTCTCGTGGGGGACGAGAAGCAGTCCATCTACCTCTTCCGGGGCGCCAATGTGGGCATTTTCGAGAAGGCAAAGGGCAGCTTCGCCGAATGGCTCGGCGAGGAATATCATTTTATCCAGGCAAAAGACAACTACCGGAGCCTGCCCGCGATTGTGGACTTCACCAACCGGCTCTTCGAAAAACTCATGCCCCCCATGCTTGTGGAAAGCTGGATGACCCGCTACTCGCCCTTCGAGGCCGCAAGAAAAGAGGGCGAGGGCCGGGTGGAACTCCTGCTCCTTGAGGCGGGCGAGAGCACCAAGGACACCCGAGTTAAAGAGGCCGAGGCGCTGGCCTGCGTCATAAGTTCCCTCCGCGGGCGTCACGAGGTCTTCGAAAACGGCGTGAAGAGGCCCTGCGAGTTCGGCGACATGGCCGTACTGCTCAGGCGGCGCACGCACCTGGGCCTTTTCGAAGACGCCCTGAGGAAGGAGGGCGTCCCCTTTATCGTTCTCAAGGGAATAGGGTTTTATGAGGAGCCGGAGACCGCCATGCTCAGGGAGTTCGTCTCATTCATGGTGGACCCCTCGGACGACTACAGCCTGTTCTGTCTTCTGAGGTCCCCCCTCTTCTCGCTGGATTACGGGACGCTTGAGCGGCTGGCAAGCAGAAGGGTTCCACTGCTTGAGAAACTTGGAAAATCCAAAAGCAAAAGGCTTTCCGGGATTTACGAGACCATAGAGGGCTGGCTTTCCCTGAGAAGCGGCGTCCCCCTGGCCGAACTCCTTGAGAGAGTCTTTCAGGACACAGGGGGCTGGACGCACTTCAGGGAGAAGCAGAGGCACGCCAACATCAAGAAATTCATCGCAATGGTGGAGGGCTACGAGGCACAGGGGCTCTCGCACGTGGAGATACGGGAAAAGCTCCTGAGGCAGCGCCACGCCAGGGAGGAGGCCAAGGCCAACATAAACGCCGAGGGCATGGACGCCGTAAAGATAATGACCATACACGCCGCAAAGGGGTTGCAGTTCCCCATGGTGTACCTGCCCTCCCTCGACGAAAAAAACTCCCCCCGCTCAGGCCCCGTCGTGATAGACGACACGGAAGGCAGGCTCGCCATCGCCCATGAGGAGGACCCGAAGCAAAGAAACCGGGACGAGCGCTTCAGGCGGCAGAAGCTCAAGGAGCTTGAAGAGGAAAAACGCCTTTTCTACGTGGCCGTAACCCGCGCCATGGACTACCTCTGCATGATAGGCTCGCACAAGGAGGGGAAACTCTCCGGCAGGCTCGATTATCTAAGCGACGCCTTCGAACTCTTCGACCCGGGGGCGGACGCGCCCTTGAGCGTTCTGAGGAAAGAGGACCTCAAACGCCGCCGCGAGAAGGCGAGGATTTCCCTCGAAAAACCCGAGCCGTTCATGCGCCCCCCGGCTTTCACCGAGCCCCTCCTATACGAGCCGTCAAGGCAGTGGAAGGACGTAACCGAGGTGGAGACCGATACGGTGCGGACAAGGCACGGAGAAAACTGGGTGCTCACCGGCACGGTCATGCACCGTTTGCTGGAGGAACTCTCGACCGGCGCGTTGAGGGAGCGGGACATAGCGGAGCGGGCGGTGCTCCTGCTGAGGGGCGAAACGCCGGAGTCCGGCGCAGTCGCCGAGGTTATCCTGAAAGACTTCGGAAAACTACGGGAAAGCGGCCTCATGGAAGAGATAGTCCTCCCACGCAAGAACTCCCACGCCGAACTTCCCTTTGTGCTCGAAAAAGGCGGGAAGGCGTACAGGGGAAGGATTGACAGGGTGATTATAAAAGACGATGCGGCCCTTGTCTATGACTATAAAACCTTTCCCGTGGCAGAGGGGGAGATTGCCGGGCTCAAGGAGAGCTACTGGTTCCAGATGAGCACTTACGCAAAGGCAGTGGAGAGGCTGTTTAACCTCAAGACAAGGGCTTATCTCGTCTTCACCCACGTGCCGAAGGTAGTGGAAGTCAAGTAGCCCGGGGTAGGGGTAGTGGGTCAGTTTGATTTTTTTAAGGGTGGATAGCGTTTTTCTCATATGTCATAATAAATGTATGAAAAAACGCAAGAAGCCAAAGGCCACGGATATTAATTTGATTGCTCATTCCATAATGGAATCTGCAACAGAAGAGAAGAACCCTGATGCGGTTGCAATTGGCAGGATAGGCGGCAAAAAAGGGGGCAAGTCTCGTGCAAAGAAACTTACCCCCGAACAACGGAGCGAAATAGCTAGACTTGCGGCACAAGCTCGGTGGAAAAAAACTGACCGCTAGCTTGCTTTCTTCATCTCATGCAGTGGAACACTCTTTCTTTCTAGAATATCGTCCGTGAAATCAAGTGGAATTTGAATTGGTTCCTCATCCGGATGCATGCTATTCCAATGGTCTGCATCATAAGTAGTCGTCCCTGAAAAAGGGCTTAAGTTGCTGATTAATAAGGATTAAAAGGGTTGTTTTGTGGTATAATAATCACCAGCAAAGCACAAGAACCCGTGAGAAAGCTGGTGATTTATGAAGCCTGAAAAGACTCAAAAACCACAGCATGAGATGTTCCGCACCCGTCTTGAGGAGATACTAAACCCCCTTCATCCCTTGTGCAAGGTGGCCCAGGCCATGCACTGGGAGAGCTTCGAGCATGAGTTCGGACAGTTGTATGTTGAGGACAAGGGAAGGCCGGGCCTGCCCATACGCCTGATGGTCGGCCTGCATTACCTGAAGCACGCCTACTCGGAGAGCGACGAGAGCGTGGTCGAGAGGTTTCTCGAAAACCCCTACTGGGCAGCACTTCTGCGGATACGAGTACTTTCAGCACGAGTTGCCGCTTGAGCCCACGTCGCTGGTGAAGTGGCGCAGGCGGATAGAGAGCAAGGGGATGGAGAAGTTGTTGCAGGCCACGATAGAGGCGGCAATGCGCAAGGGCCTCATCAAGCAAGGGGATACGAAGCGCGTCAACGTGGATACGACGGTGCAGGAGAAGGCGGTGGCGTTTCCCACGGACGCGCGTTTGTATCAGAAGATGAGGCGGGCATTGGTGAGAGCGGCCAGGGAGCGTGGGATAGAGCTGAGGCAGAGCTATGAGCGCCTGGGCAAAAA
>CBDVCR010000034.1:0-21282 GCA_965372535.1 uncultured bacterium
CGGCCCTCCCCGGCCCTCCCCGGCCCGCGTCCCCCTTGCCTGCCCGTTAAGTTATAATACCGGTCATGACGAGGGTGGGGCTTACGGGCAATTACGGGATGGGAAAGAGCCTGGTGCTCGAGGAGTTCCGCAAGCTGGGGGCCTTTACCATAGACTCCGACGAGGTGGTGGCCGGGCTGCTTGCGGAGGGGCCGGTGCGTGAGAAGGTACGCGGCCTGCTCGGCGGGTCGGTCTTCGACGCCGGGGGCGGGCTTTTGAAAGAACGCGTGGCGGAGATAATCTTCGCGGACGCCGAAAAGAGAAAGGCCCTCGAGGCCCTCCTCCACCCGCTTGTCTTTGGCCGCGTGGAGGAGATGATAAGGGCTGAGGAGGAAAAGGCCCCAGGCGGAATTGCCGTCGTCGAGGCGCCGCTTCTTTTTGAGGGCGGCCACGAGGGGAGGTTCCAGAAGACCGTGACCGTCTACTGCGAGGAGGCCACCGCAATCGAGAGGCTCGAGGCCGCCGGGGTGGAGCGCGCCGCCGCCGCGGCGCGCATCGAGAGCCAGATGCCGATAGAGGAGAAGATAAGGCGCTCGGATTACATCATCGAAAACAGCGGCACGGCGGAGGAGGCCGTAAAACGGGTCAGGCAGATTTACGGCATGCTCAGGCAGGGGCCGGCGTAAAAGGCGCGGGGCCGGGAGTCTTATGGAGATACTGAGGGGTCTTGGCGAAGTAACCGAAAAGCACCGGGGGGCGGCGCTCACCATCGGCAATTTCGACGGCGTTCACGTGGGGCACCAGAAGATTATCAGGAACGTGGCGGCCGAGGCGGCGGAGCGCGGCGTCCCCTCGATGGCCATAACCTTCGACCCCCACCCCCTCAGCGTGCTCACGCCCGAGCGCTGCCCCAGGCTCCTCACCCCTCTTCGGGAAAAGGCAAGGCTCCTCATTAGCTACGGCATCGACATGGTCCTCTTCATAGACTTCTCCCGCGAGTTCGCCAACCTCCGGCCCGACGAGTTCATAAAGGACGTGCTGGTGGACAGGCTCGGGGCCAAGGCCGTGGTCGTGGGCCATAAGTACGCCTTCGGCAAGGGCAAGCGCGGGAGCACGGAGCTTCTGAGGCGCAGGGGCCGGAAGTACGGCTTCAAGGTCAAGGTGGTGCGGAACGCGAAGATGTTCGGCAAGGACGTAAGCTCAAGCCGCATACGGACCGTCGTCTCGGGCGGCAAGGCGTCCAAGGCCGCGGGCCTTCTGGGCCGGCCCTACGCCATCGAGGGGAAAGTCGTAAAGGGCGCGGGACGGGGGGCCAAACTTCTCGCCGCCCCCACGGCCAATATCGCGACACGCTGCGAGATAATCCCCCGGGACGGGGTGTATGCCGTGCGCGCGGCCCTGGACGACCGGAGCTTCGGCAGGATTTACGACGGCGTGGCCAACATCGGCATGAACCCCACTTTCCACGGCGCCGAACGCACCCTCGAAGTGCATATCTTCGGCTACCGGGGGGACCTCAAGGGGAAGACCGTGCGGGTGGGGTTCATCGAGAGGCTACGGGAGGAACGCGCCTACCCCTCGGCCGATGCCCTCCGCGAGCAGATTGCAAGGGACATGGAAAACGCAAAAAAGGTGCTTGCGAGGAACAGGGACTTAAGAATGTAGAGGGCGCCGCCGGGCACGCCGCAGGCCCTTGTATTTACAGTTTTTATCGGTTCATAAACAGCCTGACATTCCCTTGACTCCGGCTTCGCGCTTATGCTAATCTCCAAATGTTTTCCCTTCGCGGGGCAGTCTCTTTAATTTAAGAAGGAGCTACGATGTTAGAGATTGATACTTTCTGGTATCCGATTCTGGTGGCCCAGTTTCTCGTTCTTCTTTACGTTTTGAACGTCATACTTTTCAAGCCCATGCTCAAAGTGTTCGGCGAGAGGGACGAGGCCATCTCGGGCTCGCTCGATGCCGCCAAGGAGATGGCGATAGAGAGGGAAGACAAGATAGCGGCCCTGAAAAAGGAGTTCTCCGACGCCTCGGCGCACGCAAGGGAGAAGTTCGACGCCCTGAAGTCCGAGGGCCTCGCCGCCCAGAAAAAGGCCCTTGAGAAAGCCGGCGCGGAGGGCGCCGGCATAATGGAGAAGGCCAGGGCGGAAATCAGGGCCGAGAGCGAAAAGGCGAGGGGGAAGCTCAGGGCGGACGTGGAGAAGTTCTCCGAGGAGATAGTTGGAAAACTGGTGAAGGTATGATGATAAAGGAAACCCTGAGACATATTCTCGCCACGCTGTTTGTCATCGCCGCGCCGTTGCCGGCATTCGCTTCCGAGGCGGGCGGCGAGGGCTACGACTGGGCGGGTTTTGGCTGGCAGATCGTCAATTTCGCGATACTGGCGACCCTCCTGGTCGTCTTTGCCAGAAAGCCCTTGAGGGATTACCTCAAGGCCCGGACCGAGTCCATAAAGAAGAGCATCGAGGAGGCCAGGCAGGCGCGGGAGCTTGCCGAGAAGGCGCTGGCCGAGGTCCATGAGAGGCTCAAGGTCAAGGACAGGGAAATCGCCGAGGTCGTCGCCGCGGCCGAAACGTCGGGACAGAAGGAGAAAGAGGCCCTCATCAAGGAAGGCGAAAGGCTTGCGCAAAAGCTCATCGAGCAGGCCAGGAGCAATATAGATTACGAGTTAAAGCAGGCCAAGGAGGCGATAAAGGCCGAGGCCGTGGAGCTTGCCATGGAGCTTGCCGAGAAGAAGATAAAGGACAAGCTCGGCGAGGAGGAGCAGAAGAAGCTCTTCGAGGACGCACTCCAGAGGCTTGAGAGGAGGTCATGAGGACCAACCGCAACTGCAAGAGATACGCGGGCATGTTCCTGAACTCCGTGGGCTTCGAGGAGGCCCCGGCGGCCCTTGAGGAACTCGCCATGGTAAACTCGCTCATGGAGAAGAGCCCCGAGATGAGGAGCCTGCTCGTAAGCCCGCTCTTCAGCGGGGAGGAGAGAAGAAGCGCCTTTGAGGCGGTGGGAGAGAGGCTCAACCTGTCCGGGAGCACGGTGAAATTCGTCAACTACCTCTCCGGGGAGAAGGCCGCGTGGGCGCTGGGCGACGTGCTCAGGAAGGCGGTCGCCATTTATTCCGAGAAGAAGAACAAGGTAATGGCCACGGTCATTACGTCCGCCGCCGTGGGCAGGGAGTTCGAGGACAGGCTCAGGGAGGCCCTCGGCAGGATAACGAAAAGGGAAGTCGGCATTGAGTACATGACCGACCCCGGCCTTCTGGGCGGGATGCTCGTTAAGGTCGGCAGCACGATGTTTGACGGGAGTATAAAGGGCCAGTTACGGCTTTTAAAAGAAGAGCTTATAAAGGGGTGAGAGCATGGAGATAAAAACCGAGGAGATAAGCGAACTTCTGCGGAAGCAGATAACCGATTTCGAAAAGCGGGTCGACGTAAGCGAGGTCGGCTCGGTGGTGAGCGTCGGGGACGGCATCGCCAGGGTCTACGGCCTTGACAACTGCATGGCCATGGAGCTCCTGGAGTTCCCGAACGACGTCTTCGGCATGGCGCTCAACCTCGAGGACGAATCCGTGGGCTCGGTCCTCTTCGGCGAGGACTCCCTGGTGATGGAGGGCGACGTCGTAAAGCGCACGGGCAGGATAATGTCCGTCCCCGTGGGCGACGCGCTCGTCGGCAGGGTCGTAAACGCCATCGGCCAGCCCATTGACGGCAAGGGCCCCATCGAGACCTCCGAGACCAGGCTCGTGGACGTCGTGGCCCCGGGCATCATCGACAGGCAGTCGGTCCGCGAGCCGCTTCAGACCGGGCTCAAGGCCATCGACTCCATGATACCCATCGGCAGGGGCCAGCGGGAGCTCATCATCGGCGACCGGCAGACCGGCAAGACCGCCATCGCCCTTGACGCCATCATCAACCAGAAGGGCAAGGGCGTAATCTGCTTATACGTGGCCATTGGCCAGAAGCGCTCCAGCATCGTCAACACCCAGAAGGTGCTGGAGGAAAACGGCGCCATGGAGCACACCATCATAGTGGCGGCCACGGCATCGGAGCCCGCGCCGCTTCAGTACATATCGCCGTATGCCGGGTGCGCCATGGGCGAGTACTTCCGCGACAGCGGAAGGCACGCCCTCATCGTCTACGACGACCTCTCCAAGCAGGCCGCCTCGTACCGGCAGCTCTCGCTTCTGCTGAGGCGCCCGCCCGGACGCGAGGCATACCCCGGCGACGTTTTCTACCTGCACTCAAGGCTGCTTGAGAGGGCCGCGAAGCTCTCCGACGAAAAGGGCGGCGGCTCCCTTACCGCGCTTCCCATCATCGAGACGCAGGCCGGAGACGTATCGGGCTACATACCCACGAACGTCATCTCCATTACCGACGGGCAGATATTCCTCGAACCCGAGCTTTTCTACGCCGGCGTCAGGCCGGCGGTCAACGTGGGCATCTCCGTCAGCCGGGTGGGCGGCGCGGCCCAGACCAAGGCCATGAAGCAGGTGGCCGGCACCCTCAGGCTGGACCTCGCGCAGTTCAGGGAGATGGCCGCCTTCGCGCAGTTCGGCTCCGACCTGGACAAGGCCACCCTCGCACAGATAGAGCGGGGCAAGAGGATGGTCGAACTCCTCAAGCAGGGCCAGTACGAGCCCGTTCCGGTCGAGGAGCAGGTGCTTGTGCTCTTTGCGGGCACGGGCGGCTACCTCGACGAGCTGCCCATCGAGTCGGTCGGCAGGTACGAGGAGGATGTCCTCAGGTTCTTCAAGGAGCAGAAGGCCGACATAGTTTCCGAACTAAGGGAAAAGCTCGCCATTGACGAGGCCCTTAAGGAAAAGATAACCGCCGCGCTGGACGAGTTCAAGAACAGGTTCCAGCCTTAAAACGGGAAGGCAAATGGCCACATTACGCGACATACAACGCAGGATACGGGCGGTGACCAACACCCGCCAGATTACCAAGGCCATGAAAATGGTCGCCGCGGCCAAGTTGCGGAAGGCCCAGACGAGCATGCTCGAACTGAGGCCCTATGCCGACAAGATGGACGCGGTGCTCAAGAGCCTCGCCGCGGGCGCGGACGCCGACAGCCACCCGCTTCTGGCCTCAAGGCCGAGGAGGGTGGTGGAGATACTCGTCCTCACAAGCGACAAGGGCCTCTGCGGCGCGTTCAACTCCAACATCCTGAAGGCCGCGGGCAGGCTCTCCGCCGAGTTCGAGAAAGAAGACATTGACTCGGTAAGCGGCGGCCCGCTCAAGGTGCAGCTAAGCGCCATAGGCAAGAAGGCCGTGGACTACCTCAAGCGGCGGCCCGTCTCGCTCCGCAAGACGTGGGTCGGCCTTTCGGGCAGCGTCACGTACTCAAGCGCCAGGGAAGTGGCGGGCGACGTAATAGACAGCTTCGTATCCGGCTCGGTGGACGAGGTCCATCTGGTCTATAACGAGTTCGTCAACGTGGTCCAGCAGAACGTGCGGAGCGTAAAGCTCCTGCCCATCGCCGAGGAGGCAGAGGGAGCCGGCGAAAGGGCCGACTTTATCTACGAGCCCTCGGAAGCGGAACTCCTCGACCAGCTCCTTCCGAAGAACGTGGAGATACAGGTATACAGGGCGATGCTCGAATCCCAGGCCTCGGAGCAGGCCGCGCGGATGACCTCGATGGAAAACGCCACCAAGAGCGCCACCGAGATGATAGACGCGCTCACGCTGCAGTACAACAAGGCGCGCCAGGCGGCCATCACCGCCGAGCTTATGGACATCGTGGGCGGCGTGGAGGCCCTCAAGGCAAGCTGAACGAGACCGCGGGCAAGCCGCCCGCGTCGGAGTGAAACATAAACGGAGGTAACTGAATATGGAAGCGAATGTGGGAAAGGTTTCCCAGGTAATCGGGGCGGTCGTGGACCTGGAGTTCGACAAAAAGCTCCCCGAGATACTCAACGCCGTAACAATAAACCAGAAGGCCGACGACGGCAAGGGCGTCCCCGAGATAAGGCTTACTCTTGAGGTTGCCTCCCACCTTGGCGAGAGCAAGGTCAGGACCATCGCCATGGGCCCGACCGAAGGCCTGATTCGCGGCATGGACGCCATGGACACCGGGCAGCCCATCGAGGTGCCCGTGGGAGAAGGGGTCCTTGGAAGGATTATCAACGTCATCGGCGAGCCCATCGACCAGCTGGGCGAGATAAAGGCAACCAAGACTTCGACCATCCACAAGACAGCCCCGGATTTCGTCGACCAGGTCCCCTCAGAGGAGGTTTTCGAGACAGGCGTCAAGGTCTTCGACCTCCTGGTGCCCTTTGTCAAGGGCGGAAAGATGGGCATGTTCGGCGGCGCGGGCGTGGGCAAGACGGTCGTCATCATGGAGATGATACACAACATCGCCATGAAGCACGGCGGCGTTTCCTGCTTCGCGGGCGTCGGGGAGCGCACGAGAGAGGGCAACGACCTGTACCACGAGATGAAAGAGGGCGGCGTGCTCGAGAAAGTCGCGCTCATCTACGGCCAGATGAACGAGCCGCCCGGGGCGAGGCTCAGGGTGGCGCTTACCGCCATTACCGAGGCCGAGTACTTCCGCGACGAGGGACAGGACGTGCTCATCTTCATAGACAACATTTTCCGCTACACGCTGGCTGGCGCGGAGGTCTCCGCCCTCCTGGGCAGGATGCCCTCCGCCGTGGGCTACCAGCCCAACCTCGGCACCGACATGGGCGCCCTCCAGGAGCGCATCACCACCACGAAGAAAGGCTCCATCACCTCCATGCAGGCCATCTACGTGCCCGCCGACGACCTTACCGACCCGGCGGTGGCAACGGCCTTCACGCACCTGGACGGCACGGTCGTCCTCTCCCGGCAGATATCGGAACTGGGCATCTACCCCGCGGTGGACCCGCTGGACAGCACCTCCCGGATACTGGACCCCCGTATACTCGGGGAGGAGCACTACGGCGTGGCCAGGAGCGCGCAGATGATACTGCAGCGTTATAAGGAACTGCAGGACATCATCGCCATCCTGGGCATGGAGGAGCTGAACGAGGACGACAAGCTCACCGTGTCCAGGGCGAGGAAGATACAGCGCTTCCTCTCGCAGCCCTTCCACGTTGCCGAGACCTTCACCGGCACCCCGGGCGTCTACGTCAAGCTCGAAGACACCATCAAGAGCTTCAAGGCCATCGCGGACGGCCAGTACGACGACATGCCGGAGCAGGCATTCTACATGGTCGGCACCATCGAGGAGGCCGAGGAGAAGGCCCGCAAACTGGGCTGGAGCAGATAAGGCCGTGAGCGATAAACTTGCACTGGAAATAGTCACCCCGTTCGGGGCGGTAGCCAGCGAGGAAGTCGACGAGGTCACCGCGCCGGGCTCGGAGGGCGAGTTCGGGGTGCTGGCCGGACACGCCCAGTTCATCACCACCCTGAAGGCAGGGCTCCTGACCTGCAGGACCGACGCCGATGTGGTGCGCTACTTCGTAAACTGGGGCTACGCGGAGGTCGGCCCCGACAAGGTCGTCATACTTGCCGACAGCGCGGAGAAGGCCGAGGAGATTGATGTCGAGCGGGCCATGGAGGCGAAAAAGCGCGCCGAAGATTTGCTGAGGAAACAGGCGGACGTGGACTTCACCCGTGCCGAGGCTGCCCTTGAGCGGGCCATATCCCGAATCCACATAGCCGAGAAGTTCGGGCAGAAATAGCCGCGGCAAAAGCACCAGGGCACGACTCCTCTTGCATGCCCGATGTAAAGGCGTTATAAGACTCAACTGTCTTTATAAAAACCACCTGGTTTGACAAGCCTGAACAGGAAGGCAGGCCCGCCTTTTTTCTCGCTTCGAGCCGGATGGCCGCTTTCTAATCCTTATCTCACGTCTGCTTGACATTTCGCATTTGGTTGTGACATAGTATAAACTTGTTTTTTTGATGCTTTTTGTTAAAACGAGGCCGTAAGGATTTTATTGAGCGGCCTTTTTTTCGGCGAAAATCAGAGGTCCCTCCGGTGCTGCCGAGGGACAGAGATTAAAAGGACGGGAGGTGTACGTTACAGAAAGTTGGAGATCAAGGTCAATGACAATGACGTGGAAAGAGCCCTTAAGGCCCTCAAGCGGGAAATCCAGAAGGACGGCCTGCTCGGCGAGATAAAAAAGAGGCGTTATTACGAGAAACCGTCCGTCAAGCTCAGGCGCAAACAGCGTGAGGCGCAGAAGCGGAGGCTCAAGAGCCTGAGGAGGAGAAGGAGACCTTAATAGTAGCCCCGGCATTCCCAATGTAATGTATTTGCGGGTGAACGGGGTTCCCCTGTTTTTTTTCGCCTTTTTTCCTCCACATGCCGCGCGCTTTTTACTTGCTTCCCGCCTGTAAGTAATACGTTTTCTTCGTTTTCAGGGGGACATGTCCCTGAGGAAGGGGAATTTCGCACGGGTTTTTTCGGCCTCCCCGGGGTCTATTTCGCAAAGCAGCACCTCCTCGCCGCTTCCCGCGGATGCGAGCGAATTCCCCCATGGGCCGAATATTGCCGAGCGGCCCTGGTAGACGACCCCGTTTCCGTCCCTTCCGGTGCGGTTGACGCCCGCCACGAAGCACTGGTTCTCTATGGCCCGCGCCTTGAGGAGGCTCAGCCAGTGGTCTTCCCTTTCGGCGGGCCAGTTGGCGATTACAAAGATGAGCACAACGCGCGCGGCGACCTTCCGGAAGTCCTCCGGGAACCTCAGGTCATAGCAGATGAAGACCGAGGAGGCCACCCCGTCGAGGCCGAACACCACCGGGCCGTCGCCGGCCCTGAAATGCCTGTCCTCTCCGGCCGCGGAGAAGGGGTGGAGCTTTCCGTACCCGGCAAGCAACTCGCCCCGCCTGCCGTATGCATGGGCGCTGTTAAGGGCTTTTCCCCCGCCGGGCCGTATTGTCTGAAACCCGGCAACAAGGCATATGCCGTGCCGCCCCGCAAGGGCGGAAAGCGACGATGCGGTCCGGCCGTCCTCCGGCTCGGCGAAGTCGGCCGGGTTCATGGAAAACCCGGTGGAAAACATCTCCGGCAGCGCCGCGACGTCCGCCCCGGCACGCGCGGCCTCCTCCACCAGGGCGGCCGCCCTCCTGAGGTTGGCCTCCCTGTCTTCCCAGGCGATGTCCATCTGGAGCAGGGCTATTTTCATGCGTCCGATTGCCTCAGTCTTCGTCCGGGTACCGGCCGGAGACCGAGCGGACGTTATCGAGGGTGGAGAAAAACGCCTCTATCATCCGGGGGTCGAAATGGCTGCCGGCGTCCTTCCTCATGGTCTCCAGCACCCGGTCCTCGTCCCATGCCTCCTTGTACGCCCTCCGGCGGCTCAGGGCGTCGAAGACATCGGCGATGGCGACCACCCTGCCGAAGGGGTGGGTTTCCTCGCCCGTGAGGCCGTGGGGGTAGCCCGAGCCGTCCCATTTCTCGTGGTGGCTCAGGGCGATGATGTGGGAGGCCTCGTCGAATTCCGAGAACCTGCTCGAAAAAAGCCTGGCGCCGTGGACGGTGTGTTTTTGCACAACCGCCGTCTCCTCGGGGTCCAGCCGCGCGGGCTTTTTCAGTATGGCGTCGGCTATGGCTATCTTGCCCACGTCGTGGAGCATGGCCCCCATGCGGAGGGAGTCCCTGTCGCGTTCGAGCCGCTCGGGGTCCATGCCCATCAGCCCGGCCCATTCCTCGTAAATTTCAACTGCATAGGCGGCCACGCGGTTGACGTGCGCGCCCGTCTCGCTCGGGTCGCGAAGCTCGGCCATGTTTATCATCCTGAGTATCATGGCCCTGGTCATCCGCGCCCGTTCCACGGCAACGGCGGCGGTGGAGGCGAAATGCCTTACAAGGGTTTCGTCGTCCCCGGGGAACGGGACGATTCCGCTGTCTCCGTCCATGGCGTTTATGAGCTGAAGGACCCCCACGCCGTCGCCCCTGTGGGACTCGATGGGGAAGGTGAGCATGGACTTCGTGCGGTAGCCGGAGACTTCGTCGTAGCGCCGGTCAAAACCGTAGGGCGCCTCCTCCGGCAGGGCGTAGACATCGGGGATGTTCACCATCCGGCCGGTCCGGCAGACGTAGCCCGCGATGGAGCGCGAGTCGATGGGAATGGAGAAGGTGGAGTAAAGGAGTTTCTTGCCGGGGCGGAGCTTTCGCCGGACGGTCTCGTTCTGTGTGTGGCTGAACCTGAGCCTGTCGCCTTCCTTGAGATAGACGGAGCCCGCGTCCGCGCCCGTAAAGCGCCTGGCCTCCGAAAGTATACTCTCAAGGAGCACGTCGAGGTCCTTGATTCGGGATATCTCGTGGCCTATGCCCAGCGCCTGGCTGAGCCTCCCCCGCTCCTCCGACTGAGACCTCGCCCCCTGCATGGCTTTACTCTAACCAAACGCGAAAGGTTGTGTCAACGGCGTGGGAACGGGGGCAGGGGAGGGCTGCCCCCCTCCGCTCTTTGCGGACGCGGCAACGGGCGGGCGCTTTGTTTTATGCCGGACGGCCCGGTGGAAGGCCGGCAGGTCGAATGCCCCGGAGTCCCCGGTTAAGGGACATTATTTATTCGGGAGCAGATATTACTCAGAGCATAAAATAGTTTACACCCCCCTTTAGCAAAGGGGGGCGGGGGGGGATTTGAATATTCAGAAAAATCCCCCTCATTCCCCCTTTTCCAAAGGGGGAAGCCGGAGAGATTCGTTCCAGGTTGGTGTTCGTTATGTAATTTATTTTATGCTCCCCTTAATAACCGGTCGGTAATGCCGCATCAATACCACATCATGCCCGGGCCGTAACCCCTGCCGGGGTAGCCCCTCCGGAGCCCCATGTCCCCGGCTTTTTCGTCAAGCTTTTTCCCAAGCTCGTCAAGCTCTTTTTCGAGGGCCTTGGCTTTTTCCTCGTCCCCCCGCCTCCACGCCTCCCTGTAATCGAACATCTTGGCGTGCATGTCTTTTCTGAGGTCCACGGTCTCATCAAGGAACTTCCGGCTCTCCTTGTTCCAGGCGCCGTAGCCCTGCATGTGCATGCCGGGGCCGCCCCACATGTGCATGCCGGGGCCGTAACAGCAGCCACGGGCGCCGTGGCCCTCCTCTTTTTCTCCGGCAAAAGCCGGGAGGCATATCAATAATACTCCTGCCGTCATTGCCGCGGTCAGCGCTCTTTTCGTCATCATCGCCTCCTCTTTAAAATCATACCCTAAACTTTAGTACAAACCCCCCTGTTGGTCAAGGCGCGAGAGGGCAAAAAATCGCGGCACGTAAATTACTTTATCCCCGCCTGTTGCTTCACGCCGGTTTTTGCGTCAAAAAATCAGGGCAGGGCCAGACCGTTTAGCCCGTTCATTGCACGGGCATTAGGGAAAAAGAGAACAAAAGATATGAAAACAATCACAGGCATAGGCGGGGTTTTCCAACCCCGCCTATCGGGAGGGTGGATGTTATATAAAAGTATTCCGAGGAATATTCTATTTTTATCTATATGCTTATCCGATTGATTCGGCAATCCCTTGAATTGTCACCCTGAACTTGATTCAGGGTCCTGGATGCTGAAGTAAATTCAGCATGACATTTATCATTACCGAACTGGCCGGATAAGCATTTTTTGGCTCAAGAGGAAAAAACTGACCGTCTTAGTCAGGAGGCGGCGTTCTCGACCATCTGAAGCCCGTCCCTGGCCCTTTCATGCGACGGGTTCAGCTCAACGGCCCTCAGGAAATTGCTCCTTGCCCTCAGGGGAAATTCGAGGGCAAGGAATATATAGCCTGCCTCCGCGTAATAGTCCGGGTTTTCGGGGTCGATTTTCAGTGCCCTCTGGATGGCCCTCTCGGCCTCCTTGTGCCTGCCGCCCTTTGTGAGGGCTTTTCCCGAAAAGTAATGGTACCGGGCGTCCATGCTGTCCAGATATGCGGCCTCGGCAAAGAGCCTTGTCGCGTCCTCGTGCCTTGCCTCCCGGAGGGCGGCCCTGCCTTCCTCGAACCTCCCGGCGGCCTCCTCCTTCGGGTCCAGGGCCTCGGTCCCCGCCCCCTGGGGCTGGGAGTCGTACCGGCTCCTCAGGTGGCTGCTGTTCAGCGTGGAAAAGGCCGTGGTGATGTAGGTAAATAACGTATTGAGTTTTTCCTTCATATCCTCGGGCAGGGAAAAATGCCTGTCAGGGTGGAACTCCCTTGCCCTCTGGTAGTAAGCCCGCTTTATCTCCGCTTTTGTGGCCGTCTCCGGGACCCCCAGCACGCCGTAGTAGCCGAGGTCTTTGTATTTGTCGTACATGTCTTGTATCATGCGGACGGCATCTTCGTCCTTCTGGGCGTCTTCGGCGGCTCCCATCATCTCATCGAGGGCGACTGTTTCCTCCTCCGGGGTTTCCGGGCGGGCGGAGGCGACTTCGGCCTTTTCGATGACCCTCGTGCTCAACAGGGCATAGAGGGTCTTTACGGCATCGAACTCGTCCTCTCCCAGGGAGTCGGCTATGTCCCTGATGCTCCTTTTCCCGTCCACCAGCGAGAGCACACGCCCGTCGGCCTCCTCGATCCTGAGGTCCTGGAAGAGGTCAAGGGGGTTGGAGGCAAGCGCCGGCACGGTGTCAAGGGGCGGGCAGTGCTTCATCACGCAGGAAAATTCCTTTATCCTCTTTATCCCCCTGTATATCAGGTTCGCCGCCGAAAGCTTAAGCGTTATGACCTCCTTGGAGGGAAGCGGCCCTTCCTTGAAAAAGAACTCCCCCTCCTCGTAATTAAAAAGGCTCAGGATGATGTTTTCCACGTGGTCGTTAATCGCCCTTAAAAGCTCGCTGGCGGTCATAAAGCCAAGCGCCACCATTGTCGAGCCCAGCCGTTTGCCGGTCTTCCTCATATGCTCCACGGAGTCCTCGTACTGCTGCCTGCCGAGCCTGCCCTGGGCCAGGAGCATGTCGCCGAGCCTGTCTTCGGGCTGGTTTGAGGCGGCAAATATCATGTCCCCGCCCTGTATGTAGACGTTTTTGTGGACCGGGCCGTGGAGGAGGTGCAATACGCCGGTCTTTCCCGACCTCTGCAGGCCTATCAGGACGTCTGCGAGGTTGAAGTCCTTGAGCGAGCCGTAAAGCAGGTCTATCCTCTGGATGCCCGCAAGGAGGCCCGATGACGTGTCCTTTGTCCAGACCACCCTGCCCCTGCTCTTGATGTCGGGGCTCGTAAGGAATATGTCGAGCACGTCCCCCTCGTGTATGGAGGGAGCGCCCTTAATCATTGCGCGTATGCCGTTGAGGGAGTAGTCCAGGGTTTCGGCCGCAAAGGTCTCCTCCCCGCGCCTGATACTGAACTCAACGCTGTTGTTATACCGCTGAAATTGCCTTTTTTCCTTGGCCATGGTTATCCCCGGTGACGGAATTTGCCTCCCCGGTGAAACTTTTTGTCACCCCGTATGATTTCAGCCCGCCCGTAAAGGCCCGGATCCATGCTTATCGAGCGTTCATGCCCTTCCGAGCCTCCTTTTTTCAGTCTTCGTAACTATCGGATGCAAAGAGCGTGCCCGGTTTGCGGCCGGGGCGTTTTCGGCCCCAAAGGCGAGGGCGTCCGAAATCCCACGGGCCTTTCCCGGCGGCTATAATGTAACATGAAATAATAATGTAACACACCGCATTACACATGTATTTTGTCGGGCGGCCTGCCGTGCGCTGGGCGGGGCTTGCGGTCAAAAAAAGGCGGGGCAGCAAGGCCCCGCCTCCAGTGGTTTATGCTTCCGTTAAACTGCTCTACCGGTTCACCGTTCTCAGTTTATGCACCGGACGCAGGACATTCAGGCGTACATCAACCGGGTACCTTTGGGTTCAGGGACGGGGTCCCCGAACTCCTCCGCAGTATCTATCCACAGTCCGATGGCCCCTTGGGCGCTCTTCAGGGCTTTTTCGGGCGTGTTGCCGTGTGCCATGCAGCCGGGAAGCTCTGGCGCCTCCGCTATGAAGGCGTCGTCTTCATTGCTCCAGTAGATTATGACTTCGTACTTATACATCAGGGTTTTCCTCCGAGCTTGTATTTCACAATAATATTTCTGACCTGCTTCACCCGATACGGCTTCGCCATGTTCCTCTCCCGCTGGAGGTTTATCTTTTCCGTCACCGTTTCTTTTCTGAAGACGTGGTGGCTGCCCCCTGGTCCGTTCCACGAACCCCAATTCCTTCAAGAGGTTGCACATGTCGCGGAACTTTATATTGGCATCGGACGTCCCGCTAATGATATTGAGCAGGAGCTTTTCATGTTTGCCCATTGAGGTTATTTTACCACACGAGCCGGCGTGCACAAACTTAAAAGGCGGGGCCGCAAGGCCCCGCCTTTTAAGAGCTTTTTTCTCAGTAGCCGTTCGTCTCGTGCTTCATGAGGGTCACGCCCGTGATGCCGTCCGGAGGCGTGCCGTCCGTGAACCCGGCGCCGTCAGTAGCGTCCACCAGGTTTCCGTGGCCCTGGTAGCTCCCCATGTTCGGGGTGTATAGGCAGGTCTCGCCGGACTCGCACAGGGTGTTGTCGTTGTCCAGGCCGTCGCCCTGCACCTCGATTGCGTTCCGGAGCAGCGTGGTCTCGCAGACGCTGTCCGTGGCGTTCCAGAGCGAGCCCGGGAACTCGGTGTCACAGTCTCCCTGGCCCGATATTGTAGGCGAGTTCCATATGTGCGTGAGCGTGTCATCGCCCGTGGGAAGG
The DNA here is from genome assembly GCA_965372535.1 of uncultured bacterium. Classification (GTDB taxonomy): domain Bacteria; phylum Nitrospirota; class Thermodesulfovibrionia; order Thermodesulfovibrionales; family JdFR-86; genus CBDVCR01. The sequence goes on from CBDVCR010000034.1 coordinate 14,579, forward strand.
CTGAACGCGCCCAGTAAGGCCGGGCCGCCGCTGTCGCCCGTATCACCCGTGCTGAGCGACCAGTCCCATATGCGGCAGGCGCCGCTTTCACAGCGGTCCCGGTTGTCGCTGCTTGGGAAGTCCGAGCCGTCCCTGCCCCAGGCCCGGAAGGCGTTCTCGAAGTTCCAGTCCGAGATTGAGTTGTAGATGGCCGTGCCGAGCGTGTCGCTTGCGTTTACGGTGTCGTCCGTGCTCACCTTGCCCGCGAAGGAGCCGGCCAGGGTCACGCCGGTCGTGGCTGTGACGAAGTCTGACGCGCCCTGCTCGGTGCAGAGGCCGTTGCTCGCCGTGTCGTTTGCTCCGTCAGAGGGGTCGGTGTCGTCGTCCAGCCCGGGGTCGGTGGCCGTGGGTGGCCCTCCACCTCCAGCGTAAACGTAGCAGTCGTCTGTACCGTTGTACCCCACCTTGAGGGGGCCGGTGAAGTAGTTGTCCGAGGAGTCCATGAGGTAGACTCCGTATTCTCCGTTATTCGTGGCCGTGACCCCGCTGAGCGTGTTGTTCGGGGAGGAGTTGAGGGAGACGCCGCGTTTGTTGTTCGCTGCCGTGACCCCGCTGAGCGTGTTGTATGAGGAGAAGCCGAGGGAGACGCCGCTGCCTTCCTTAGTGTTTGCGGCCGTGACCCCGCTGAGCGTGTTGTATGAGGAGAAGGAGAGGGAGACGCCTTCTAAGCGGTTGTTTGAGGCCGTGACCCCGCTGAGCGTGTTGTATGAAGAGGAGGAGAGATTGACGCCCCAGTAGTTATTCGCTGCCGTGACCCCTGTAAGCGTGTTGTTGTTCGAGGAGATGTAGACGCCCTCGTTGTTGTTTGAGGCCGTGACCCCGCTGAGCGTGTTGTATGGGGAGAAGTAGGAGATGTAGACTCCTGTCCAGTTATTCGCTGCCGTTACCCCGCTGAGCGTGTTGTACGAGGAGGTGTTATAGATGCCGACGTCGACGCCCTCGATGTAGACGCCGGTGTCGCTGTTGTTCGTGGCCGTGACCCCGGTGAGCGTGTTGTACGAGGAGGTGTTGATGATGACGCCGTTGTTGTTTGACGTGGCCGTGACCCCGGTGAGCGTGTTGTAAGAGGAGGAGTTGATGAAGACGCCGTTGGTGTTTGACGTGGCCGTGACCCCGGTGAGCGTGTTGTAAGAGGAGTTGATGAAGATGCCGTTGGTGTTACTTTTGGCCATGACCCCGGTAAGCGTGTTGTACGAGGAGTTGTCGTCGAGGTAGACGCCATGTTCTCCGTTTTGAGTGGCCGTGACCCCGCTGAGCGAGTTGTTCGAGGAGGAGAAGAAGAGAAAACTTCCAATACGCGCGTTTTCCGCGGTGACGTCCCTCAGCACCGAGAACCTGACACTCCTGAGGTAAACCCCCGCGTCGTCCCCTTTCGCTTCCACCGCGCCCTCCACCCAGAGGAAGTCCCTGGCCGTGGAAGAGCCGTCCGCAAGGATGACATTGGAGCCTGCCCAGGGGCCGTTTATTATCGCCCCCGGCGCGGCCACAAGGCCCACCTTCGACGCGCCCATGGTGAACCCTATGGGAAGGTCCGCCGTGCTCGTGACCACGTATATCGTCCCCTCGGTGCCGAGGAGCCCGCCGCTGTTGTCGAGCGCCATGGGGTTGGACCACCACGCGGCGGGCCATGTGCTGAAGTGCTCCGTCCCGCCGTCCCGTACCGTCACAGAGTTGTCCTTCCACCCCGGTGTGTTGAAATCGATGAGGTCAGTGAGGCCCTTCCCGTCCGCAAGCCCGGTGGACACCATCATGGCCGTGCCCGTGCTCCCGTCGCAGACCCAGTCGAACGCCCCCAGGCTGTCTGTGGCCGTGAGCCCGGTACAGTCTGTCTTGTACGGCGCCTCCACCGCCCGCATCTCGCCCCCGTGCAGGCAGGCTCTGTAGCCCCCGGTCTCATCCCCGGTGCAGGCCGCGCCCGAGGCGCTGAACTCGTCCGCCCCGTCGTTTGTCACGTAGTCGTTCCAGTCCGCTCCGTTGGTGTTATAAAGCGCCGAGACCGGGGTTATGCTCACGCACGATAGCGCCACGTACGTCACGTCCGTCCCGCTTACCGTGCCGCTGGCGCTTGCAAGCGTGCAGGCCTGCCCAAGGGAAGAAATTATCGTCACCGCGTAGCCCGCCGTGTCAGCCACAGAGGTCAGGAAGCTGAACGTACCGTCGGCGCTCAGCGTGAGGTCGTCGCCCCCGTTGTTCTGGAGCACAACGCTCCCCGCTATGCCGCTTGCCGTGCCCCCTATGGTGTAGGCCTCCGTGGAGCAGGTCACGGTGACATCGGTCACGTCCGCCCCGCTTACCGTGCCCGTGCCATTGTTTACAGTGCAGGTCTGGTTGGGACTGCTCGGCTGGGTCAGGACCGTCACCGCGTAGTCCGCGCCGTCTGCCACTGATGTTAAGAAAGTAAACGACGTCGCGCCGGAGGTTATAGCAAGGTCGTCGCCGGCGTTATTCTGTAGTACAAGCCCCGCGCCCGAAAGGCCGCTTACCGTGCCGCCTATGGTGTAGGAGTTCGTGGAGCATGTTACGGTTACCCCGGTCACGTCCGCCCCGCTTACAGTGCCCGTGCCATTGTTGACAGTGCAGGTCTGGTTGGGACTGCTCGGCTGGGTCAGGACCGTCACCGCGTAGCCCGCCGTGTCGGCCACGGGGGTGGCGAAGGTAAACGACGTCGCGCCGGAGGTTATGGCAAGGTCGTCTCCGGCGTTACACCGTAGCACAAGGCCCGCGCCCTCAAGGCCGGTGACCGTAACGCCTATGGTGTAGGAGGCCGTTCCTCCTCCGCCTCCCCCGCCGCCGCAAGCCGCGAGTCCGAAAGCCAGTGCCATGCAAAGCGCTAACGCCGGAAGTACCCTCAGTCCTGTCCTCATAACTTCCCCCTTCGGTTTGTTTTATATGTTTCGGAATTACAGCCGGTTATTTTATGACGCTCCTAATATACCCGCACCCTCTAGGCATGTCAAGGAAAAACCGCACCCGGTACGCCGGGCATACCGGCCCCCCCGGCGTACCGGGTGCGGCCTGACCCTTCTTTTTCCTCTGTTTCCACGGCCCTTTACATAAGCGTGATTGCAATATAAAATTACAGGATGATAACCGGGCAGGCGGCGGCCTATTTGCGGTACGTCCACGGGGCGTTCAACCTGACGATGATGCTCCTGTTTCTCTACCAGGGCTCGCTCGGGCTGAGGATACGGAGGGGCAGGCTCGCGAACTCTCCCGGCGCTCCTCTGGCAAAGCGCCACCGGAGGCTCGGGCCGGTGCTTGCGCCCCTCGGTGTCCTGGGGTTTCTTGCCGGCCTTGCGCTTGTCCTTCTCGATAAGGGGCGGGTGTTCGAGTACCCCCTTCATTTTTTGGGAGGGCTTGCCGTCGCAGCGCTCATAATATGCGCCTTCCTGCTCTCGCGGAAGATAAAAAGCCCTGACACGCCCGGGAGGGCCGCGCATTTCCGGGCGGGCGTTGTTTTACTCCTTGTCTATCCGGTGCAGGCGCTTTTGGGGCTCGGCATACTGCTTTAGCGGATGTCAAACATAAGGAGCATTTTACTCATGGGGGTGTTGAGCCTGTCCGTGCTTGGCCCGGCTTCCGAACCCGGCGGCAGGGCCGTCCACGGCAACCCGCGCCATGCGGAGGAGGGGTTCGGAAATCCGGACGCCCCACCGGACAGGGGGTTCATGGACTTCCTCAAATGGCGGTGGGAGAGGCTCTCAAAGGACATCCCCGGGCCCGATGCCTACGATTTCCCCCTGGCGGAGAACGACCCGGCCTTTCTAAAGGGCAACAGGGAGAAGAATACCGTGACCTGGATAGGCCACGCCACCGTGCTTGTGCAGATGGGAGGGAAAAACGTCCTCACCGACCCCAACTTCTCCGAGCGCGCCTCGCCGGTCCAGTGGGCGGGGCCGCGGAGGGTAACGCCGCCGGGGCTTTCGGTGGAGGACCTCCCGCTGGTTGACGCGGTGGTCGTCTCCCACGACCACTACGACTCCCTCGACAGGGGGAGCATAGAGGGACTCCGCGCCCGCGAGGGTGGGGAGGACACGGTCTTTTTCGTCCCCCTCGGGCTTAAGGGCTGGTTCGAGGACCTCGGCATTACAAAGGTCGTGGAGCTTGACTGGTGGGAGACGCGCGAGGAGGACGGGCTTTCGGTCACCGCCGTGCCCGTGCGCCACTGGAGCAAGAGGGGGCTTTTAGGCAGAAACAGGACGCTCTGGGCCGGGTGGGCCTTGAAGGCAAAAGGTTTCAGTTTCATGTTCGTCGGGGACTCCGGCTACGGCGGCCATTTCAGGGAGATAGGCCGGAGGCTCGGCCCCTTCGACCTCGCGGCCATCCCCATCGGCGCGTACGAGCCGCGGTGGTTCATGAAGGCGCACCACGTCTCGCCCGAGGAGGCCCTGAAGGCGCACCTTGACCTCCGCGCGAAAAAATCCGTGGCCCTACACTGGGGCACCTTCGTGCTCACCGACGAGCCGCTTACCGAGCCGCCGGAGCGGCTTAAGCGAGCCATGCGGAAAAGGGGCATGCCCGAGGGGGAGTTCATGGTGCTCAAGCACGGGGAGACCGTGGTGCTTGAATAAGCAAAGGCGGATTGCCCGATGCCGGAGCCGTTGTGATAATTCGTGGAAAGTGGTGAGTATAAATGGAGATTTTCAAGGGGGGGTCTTATCCGCAAGGCAGGCGATTTCGAGAACTGAAGATTACTACATATAAGACGCAGGATAAGCCAACTGAGAAGTCTGTGGAATGCTTCATGTATTATGTGGCTGGCTTGATAACGGCCTTCTTGCTGTTGTTTTAAAATCTTCTTTATGTATTTTCCATTCAGATGTATACTGCCTGAAGATATTTCTACCAAAGGAGTTTCAAAATGGAACATGCTGACTTTGTTGAGAAGTACAATACAAGTCAAATAAAAGTGCATGTACACAGAGACAAAGCTGGGTTTCTTTATGGGCAGCCCGGTTTAATTCCTGAGAACCTTGGAGCAACCCAAGCAATGATAAGAACTGTTGCTTTTGGTGGTTTGATTCTTGGTCTTGCTTTGTTTTTCTTTGTTCCTTGGTGGGTAGCAGTCATTGTTGTTGTATTTGCGCTATACATTTTTCCGATTGCACAGAAGAATGCAATGAAAGGTGTGCTTGAGGCAGCATTGAGAGACCAATACGTATATCAGGTAGCTCTTGAAAGACAAGTGATTGTTTTAGATGTAGAAAACTAATAAATCAAAAGGAGGTAAAACAGCATGGCTTTACCGGAGGGCACACTGATTAAGAATTTATCGTGGGAGCAACTGCAAGAGCTTAGAAACCATATTCATGGATGGGTGTATCCTCGTAGAAATATATCGCCTTTTATTTCGGCGTTTCCAAGTGCGCAACAAGTAGCACTTAGTTTTTACATAATCGTTTCTATCATTATGCTCATTGGGGTCTCATCCTTCCATTTTTTATGGATAGTTGGTGGGTACTGTTAGTGCCTGGAGCAGTTGTTGTATGGCGTGCTAACCGGAAGTCAATGGAGCAATTCTTCCTTACAAAATCTGACAGAAGACCAACAGTTCTATGATTTTATAAGACAGACAGATATGGGTGAAAAGGTAGAAGTTGTTTTGAGGAGAGACTGAGCTGAAGATTACACGGAACTCCGTTGACCTTGCAGCTGAAAGCCGCACATTCCGGGCCGCTCTTTCAGGGCGTAATCCGCTGCTCATCAGGGCTGCCCAGGTACGGGCAAGCCGCGCGTCAGAGGTTATTCGCAGAAAGCCTTATACGCCGGCTCCAACCCCGGGGATGCGCCGATGTCCTGTAAATCGTGCGATTCATTGAGTTCGTCGGAGTTGGGGTCGGCCTCGAGGTGGTTTTCGTTATCGCTCTTAACCGAGCCGTCTTCGTAGCGAACGGTCCGGCTGAGAGTCCTTACCTTGCCCCTGTTGCAGTAAAAAGCAGCCGTAAAAAGTATGTCCGTGGCCTTAACCGACCGTTTAGTCTCTGGATTTTCGTTCTTAAGCGTGACATAGACCATATTGCCGTCCTGCTCCAGGCTTTCCCTGTCGTAATGGACGCCCCCGGTGCCGGGGATTTCAATCCATTCCCGCCTGGGGCTGTAAGCCACGACAAAGACCACAAAGCCGACAACGGCAATGGCCACGATTAACGAAACTGTCTTTTTCCGGATACCGATTCCCATATATGGCTCCGTTGATTATTATAACCCCAAATTGCTGAACTGACAAATCCCCGAAAGCGCCATGTCCCGGCGGAGGGCTTGAAGAAAAACCCGAATAACCTGCCCCATGCCTTTTGCGTCCGCCCATTCTGTGATAACGTTTGGGTAAGGGGTCCTTGACCTTTTAAAAACACATTATAGGGAGTTGTGCCATGGAAGGGACAAACGGCTGCCTCCAGGTGGGGCAACGGGCGCCGGATTTCAGGCTCGAAACATACGAGCCGACGAGGGGCGACTTCGGCGAGATAAGCCTTGAACTCGCCCGCCATGACAACTAACGTGGGTTTTTCGCATAGGCCGGGGTCGATCCCGAGGGGGCCGGGCCCCCTTGAGACCGTGACCCTGATATATTACCGAGGCCACTAAATAGGTGACAATTCTCCATGCGATCTTTTTTATTGCAAAGCATATTGCACCGTCGGGGCTCTGAAGTAACTTCTAACAAT
>CBDVCR010000035.1:0-20941 GCA_965372535.1 uncultured bacterium
TATTATATCAACTTGTTTCCTGCCCTTGTGAGGATTTGGGCAACAGCCCGTCAAGACCTGACACCTTTTGTGAGACTCGCGCCCTGAAAGCCCACCCGCGTCCGCGTCCCCTCCCGCCGTGAGTACAGCTAAAGAGTCTATTCATTTGCGGTTTCCGTCAACTCGCTCTTGCCGTTACCGGCAAATATCCGCTGTGCTATACTTTCCCCATGAACAAGCTCCACAGGCGCGCCCGCATCGTCTGCACCCTCGGCCCCGCATCGCATGACCGGAAGACCATCGAGGGCCTCATAATGGCCGGCATGGACGTGGCACGCCTTAATTTCTCCCACGGCTCGCACCGCACCCACGAGGAGATGTACCGGCTGGTGAGAAAAGGGTCCGAGGCCCTCCGGAGGCCCGTGGCCGTGCTCCAGGACCTGCAGGGCATAAAAATCCGAACCGGCACATTTACGGGCGGCTCGGCAACCCTTGGAAAAGGCCGTGAAACTCTGCTCCTGCCCGGTGCGGGCGAGGGCTCAGCGGAGAAGATTTATATCTCGTATCCCGCCTTGGCGGGGCAGGCGAAAAAAGGCGACCGGGTGCTCATCGACGACGGGCTGGTGGAGCTGAGGGTGACGGGCAGGAAGGGGAACTCCCTTACCGCAAGGGTGGTGGAGGGCGGCGTCGTGGGCGACCGCAAAGGCGTCAACCTCCCCGGCATGAAGATAAAACTCGACTCCTTTACCGGCAAGGACCGGGAGGACCTGGCCTTCGGCCTCTCCCTCGGCGTGGACTACGTGGCCGTCTCGTTCGTGCGGGAGGCGGGAGACATAAGGAAGGTCAGGAATTTTATCAGGGCAAAGGGGCGGGACGTGCCGGTTATCGCGAAAATCGAAAAGCCCGAGGCAGTGGAAAACATCGGGGAAATCCTCGGTGAGGCAGACGGCATCATGGTCGCGCGGGGGGACCTCGGGGTGGAGGTCCCCCCCGAGGACGTGCCGCTCATACAGAAGCGCCTCATCAAGGAGGCCAACCACAGGGGCAAGCTCGTCATCACCGCCACTCAGATGCTCGAGTCCATGACCACGCACCGCACCCCCACCCGCGCCGAGGCCACCGACGTGGCAAACGCCGTGATGGACGGCACGGACGCCCTCATGCTCTCGGCAGAGACCTCGGCGGGAAAGTATCCGCTACTTTCCCTGAGGATGATGGACCGCATCATCAGAAAGACCGAGTCCGAAGTCAAGGCCCTCCCCTCCTACCTTACAGGCGACACCTACTCCGAGGCCGTTGCGGTTGCCGCTGCCCAGGCCGCCGAAAACATAGGGGCCCGTTACGTGGTGGCATTCACGCAGTCGGGCTACACCGCGAGGCTTCTGGGCAAGTACCGCCCGCCGGCGCCTATCGTGGCCTTCACGCCCAGAGAGGAGGTGCGGAGGCGCATGTGCCTTTACTGGGGCGTGATGCCTAAAATCATGCGGCCCCTCAAGAGCACGGACTCCGTGTTTTCGGAGGTGGAAAAAACCCTCCTCGGGGAAAAGATGGTCAAGCCCGGCGAAAGCGTGGTCATCACCGCCAGCACCCCCATAGGAGGGGCAGGCAAGACCAACATGATGAAGCTCCACCGGGTGGGGGGAGACGCCTCCTGACGCTTTATACCGTTTAAAAATGCCTGCGGTGGGCTTCCACTCGCCCACCGCAGGCAGGAACGTCTGTTACAGGGCCGACAGTGCGTTGATTTCGGCCTCGATTGAATTAACGAGGTCCATTATCTCGGGGTACAGGCGGTCCTGCTCTTCCTTTGTCACTATCCAGTCGTTATTGGGGTGGCCTCCGTAGAAGCCGTCCGCTTTCGCCAGGATATCGTTTCTCAGTTTGTTCAGGCACTCGGAGTATATGGTTATCTTCTCTTCATTGGTCATCTCCTCGTCAAGCGCCTCCAGCTTTTCAAGGACGGCCTTGAATTTATTGCTCAAGGCATGCCTTCTCTGCTCGCCGGCGTTCTTGAATGCCTCAACAGGGGCCTCCTGGTAGGACTCCGCAAGTTCACCGACCATATCGGGGATACTCACGACATAGTCCGTCTCATAGGCCCCGATATCGGGCGCCGCTCCGTTAAAGGGCAACCCCACATTGACCCCGGCGTCTATAAGCGGCGAGCCCTCCTTCAGGTGGTAATCGACGCCATGCGGGAGGGCCATGGCGAACTGGGGGTTGTAATTTGTAGTGCTGGCCTGATTGATGGAGGGGTACCAGCCGGACTGGTTGGGCGATGACAATTTCGTATAGCTATTGTAATTGTTGTTGGAGCCGTAAACGTTGCCCATTCCCCATCGGCCCCAGACGTTGAAGATGCTGTACGCATGGTTGATGGAAGTGTTGTACAGATAGGCGTAAATGTTGTACATGATAAAGGGCCGGGTGAGGAAGTCCATGGTCACGTTTTTCAGAGTGGCCGTTCCGTAAAACCATCCGTTTACCGCCGTGGTCATAAAGTAAAACAATGTCCTCGACACGGTAACGTCCGCATTGGGGTCCATGGCGATTCCAAGGCCTGCATCTTTTAAAATGCAGTTGTCCACGACCACGGATATCGGCGCCCAGAAGTCGACCCTGTTCGTTGCAGATATCAGGATGTTGCTGCCGGAGATATTGAAGCCCTCGATATGCGTGTTTGCCTGAAGGGTGTACGGCTGCCTGACGGCATATCCCGCCCCCATCCCGTCGATAAACGTAACCTTCGGGCCTCCCTGGCTTATGACCTTGACCTGGTCCTTTAATGATATGTCGCCGTGGTAAATTCCGGACGCCACCGAAACAATATCGCCTGCAACCGCCGCATTAATGCCCTCCTGGATGGTGTTAAATGGAAATTCCGCAGTGCCGTCTTCCACTCCGCTGCCGTTGGCGGCGTCCACGTAGACGTTTGCCGCCCAGGCGTTGCCCGCCATCAACAGTCCCAAAAGCGCGAACAGCAAAAACCTCCTCATACCTCCTCCTTTCCGTCCGCCGCAATGGACGGACGAACAGCACTTACCCCAAAGGGTGTGCCTTTGTTAATACGCCGTTCGGCGGCCCCTCTACCCTTGGCATGCTCAGGGCAGGTGGCTTTGCGCCGCCCGGTTGTCCGGGCTTTGCCCTTTCGCGGCTCCCCCACCGCTCCTGCTGCTACCGGAATGAGATTTTTATACACAATTTTCAGTCCGCGTGTCAAGTAAAAAATGAACCCATAATTATATATTTTGGGATAATTACTTTTTTCGGTGTCTGTTTTGGAGGATTGAGAGGATGATTTTGCGCTTTAGGTCGGGCTTCAAACCTCGGTGGACTTGGAGCAATCCTCTCAGGTGAGCAAACGAAGCATTGCGGATGGCCGGTGCGGGTTGTGGAGGCATAGGCGGGGTTTTCCAACCCCACCGGGGGGCCGTGCCCCCCGCTCCTGGTCGCATCCGCCGCGTTGCGTGACACTCGCGGCATTGATAGTGTCAGGGGACACCGTCGCCCTTCGCGTCCCGCGCACGCTTTGCGTCCGCGGCAAACCGGACTCGTGCAATATCCGGGCTAATTCTTAAATATCCGCCTGCCCGGGTTACTCGCCCTCGTAAATAGGCCGGAATGGCCCAGTAGGCCAATATGGCCCTTCCCAAACGGCCCGAAATAGGCCAATTTGGCCTAATCAGTTTGTCTTTTCCACCTTCCTTTCCTGTAACTCCTTGATAATAAAGAATTTTAAATTCTGGCACGTGTTTTGTTAATAAGGCGGCGGATGATGCCTGAATGGGACGCACACTAAAATCGAAGGAGGCAGAGAAGATGTTTGGAAGGAACCTCAGGTGTTTTGACCCCTGGCGGGAGCTAAGGGAAATGGAGTATGTGCTTGACCGGATGTGGGATGGGCAGAGGCCCGGCGGTTTCCCTGTTGTCAATATCTTCAGTTCCGGCGACGACGCCGTGGTCACGGCCGAGCTTCCGGGCGTGGACCCCGGGGACATGGACATTTCCGTAAACGGCGACGCCCTTACCATAAGCGGGGAGAGAAAGTCCGGGGAACCCGCGGAAGGCGAGACCTTCCACCGCAGGGAGAGGTGGCACGGGAAGTTTTCGCGCACAGTGGCGCTCCCCTTCGGCGTTGAAGGCGGGCAGGTGGAGGCCGGGTTTAAAAACGGGGTGCTCACCATTACGCTTCCACGCGCGGAGGCCGAAAGACCAAAGAAAATTACCATTACGGATAATTAAGGAGAAGGAGGCGACCGATATGACGGAGGCTGTAGGAGAGATGGAAAAAAAGGCCGAAACCCCGGTCCACGGCCCGGAAAAACACGGGCGGGCGCGCAGGCGCTATGCCCCGAGGGTGGATGTTATCGAAGGAAAGGACGACATTGTCCTTCTGGCCGATATGCCCGGCGTGGACGGAAGGGCCGTGGACATCACAATTGAAAAAGACGTGCTCACCATCCACGGCAGGGCGGTATCGGAAGCCGGGGAGCGCATCGAGGCCGCGATGAAAAACGGCGTGCTCAGGCTCGTGCTTCCCAGGGCCGAGGCCGCAAGGCCGCGGAGGATAAAAATAAAGCAGGTTTAAGCCTCTTAAGGAAACACGGTAAGCATGGCTGGAGAGCGGGGGCACGGAAAGGCCCCGGCTCAGCCGCCCGTGAAGCCAGGGCAGCCTTCAAACCCCTTGCACCCGCCGCGCCTGAGTTTGCACTCGGTGTTTCCGCAGATGTCGGACTTTACTGTCTTTCCACCGGAGGGCCGGGGCGTTTTACCGGGCAGGACATTTTTTTTCCTCTTTTTCGCGGCCATGGTAAATTATGGCTTTTAGGAACCGCGTATTGCCATCCGTGAGAAATGAAAAAAAGGGCTGACAAATCACGGCACCCCCTCTATGCCATGAGTTGTCAGCCCTTCCTGTTACATTTTGATGGGGGATATGTCACATCCGCGGTTCACACAATTGGTCAAATGACTCAAACAGGAAATCCAGAACAGGGTCGAAAACGTCAATCTTTGTGACGTCCGCGCAGTCTATGATGTGCACATGGCTGACAACGGTCTCTCTGATACAACCGGCGTAAAAGGCACAGCCCGCGCCAATGTACTTATGGCCGCATCCCACGTATAAAGTCATGTTTTTTCTCAATGCGACCCGTTTTTCTTCTTCCATGGAGCAACAGTTGCCCGAAAGTTCTTCGTATGACGCCATGACCATCCCCTCCTTTCTAAATATTAAGATGCAATTAATGTGCCAGATGCCGACAAAAACAGAGTCATGCCCTGTCTTGTGAAGGCAAAATACTCCTCAGGCGGGGAATTGAAAAGGCCGCGTTTATCTAAACTTCAGGAAGACTTCGAAGGAAAGCGCGCGGCGGCTCCTGGCGCGAGTTTCCGGTGCGCCCAATTTAATGAAGCCGGTCAACTCAAAAGGCGCCGCCTGCACGAGCCGGCAATGCCCGGGCAAATACTAACCCGGTTAACCCGAAGGGTGAGCACAGCCGGAAATTCCATGAGCTTTTTCAGGGGTACAAAACGTCCCTTGAAATAAAAAATGCTTATCCGGTCAGCCCGGTAATGATAAATGTCATGCTGAATTTATTTCAGCATCCAAGACCCTGAATCAAGTTCAGGGCGACAATTCAAGGGATTGCCGAATCAACCGGCCAAGCATAAAATAGAAATGGAATATTCCCCGGAACACTTTGTATTTTCAAGATATAACATCCACCCTCCCGATAGGCGGGACTGGAAAGTCCCGCCTATGCCCGTGATTGTTATCATATCTTTTGTTCTCTTTTTCCATAGTGCTCATGCAATGAACGGGTTAGTTTTATATTGACATCGAACCCTTGAAAAAAGGGTTATTTTAGATGGCAGCCCCGGCATCGGGATGTGAAGTATTTCATGCTCCCGGCAGTAACTTTACCCCCCCCCGAGACATTCATGCCCCAGCCCGTTTGTCCGGGGTCTCAAACGGTTGCCGGCGAGTTCTTATTAAAAAGCGAGGGCTATGCCGAAAGGAGCCTTTTCGCCGCGGCGCGCTGGGCCGTTATCGAGCCCCAGTAGGCGTACAACCTTGTTACATTCGGAAACTCGGCCTCTCCCAGGACATGGGGGTTTCCAAAAAAGGCGAGCAACGCGGCCCGGTTTGCGAGTTCCCGCAAGCTTTTTTTAATCCACGGTGCGCCGCCGCCTTTCCACGCCTGCGGGGAAGAGAACACCGCGACTACTATATCCGAGCCCGGGGGGATTCCCCCCGGATCGAGCACAGAGCCGGGGGTGACGAACCGATGTCCCGCGCCGAGGGCCTTTGCGAACTCCGCGCCCTGCTTGACTTTTTCGTCACTCAGTATCACCACCAAGGGGTTTTTAAGCTTCCGGATAGCGCCATCTATCCTTATTGCCTTTTCGGCAAGCTCCCGCGCGAGGGAGGCGTCGAAGGACGGCCTTTTCCCGGCGGGGGAGGGCAGGAGGGCCTTTCGGAACCCGATGACCCTCTCCGGAGAGGGGCGGACTCCGGAGCGCTCAAGGGCCGAAGCTGACGCCTCGGGGTCTTCGGGGTGAAGGAGCAGGTCCGCGCCCGCCCCGAGGGCCGCGGCCTCGGGTTCGGCATACCCCCTCAGGCCGCCCATGTCCATTGCGTCGGTTATGATTATGCCCCCGAAGCCGAGGGTTTCCCTGAGGTATCTCATCGCCGGGGCGGAAAGGGTCATGGGAGCGCCCGAGGGGTCAAGGGCCGGCACGCTCAGGTGGCCGGGCATAATCATCCTTACCCCGGCTGCTATCGCCGCCCTGAAAGGAGCCATCTCCAGGGATTTCAGCTCTTTCAGGGATTTTTTTACCACTGGAAGGCTCAGGTGCGAGTCCATGTCCGTGTCGCCGTGGCCGGGGAAGTGTTTGCCGCACGCCGCGACCCCGGCGGCCTGAACGGCCTTGACCATTTCGGCGCCGAGGAAAGAGACTGTTTCCGGGTCCTCGCCGAACGCACGGGTGTTTATGATGGGGTTGCCGGGGTTTGTGTTTATGTCGAGTACAGGGGCCAGAATGGCGTTAATTCCCGCATACGCCGCCTCCCCGGCCATCTGAGCAAACGCCTTATTAAGGAGCGCCTTATCCCGCCTGGCCGCCTCTCTTATCGCAATCGCCGGGGGAAAGAGCGTGCCCCCCCGCACCTGCTGGCCGAGGCCCTGTTCGAGGTCGGAGGCGATGAGGAGGGGGTGCGACGCCGCCCTCTGAAGCCGTGCGATGCTTTCCCTTAAGGCCCCAAGCTCTCCCCCGAAGACGATGAAGCCCGCCACGCCCTTTTCGACAAGGCCCAGGCAGCGGCCCAGGTCCCTCTCGATGTCGCCGCCGTTCAGCCTCGGTACGAGGAATTGATAAAAGTCCATGGTGTATTATAAAACAATAACGTTCTTCCAACCGGCGAAAACGGAGGCTTGATGGGGCTTTTCGACAGGCTCAAACAGGGGCTTACAAAGACGCGAAAAGGGTTTACCGGCAGGATAGACGCGATATTCTCCGGCGGGACCATAGACGAGGAGACCCTCGAAGAACTTGAGGAGACGCTTATCAGCGCCGACTTCGGCGTGAACGCCTCGCTTGAGGTGGTGGAGCACCTGAGACAGAGGCAGGGAGAGATAAAGGGGGCCGGGTCGGTCAGGGACTTCATAAAGGCCGAGATGGCGGGCCTTCTGGGCAAGGCCCAACCCCTGGTGAGCTTCGGCGAGCCGCCCTTTGTCATACTCGCCGTGGGGGTCAACGGGGTGGGCAAGACCACCACCATCGGAAAGCTCGCGAGCAGGTTCGTGGGCGAAGGCAACTCGGTAATATTAGCAGCCTCGGACACCTTCAGGGCCGCCGCCATCGAGCAGCTTGAGATATGGGCGGAGCGGTCGGGCTCCGGCCTGGTCAAGCACCAGAGCGGCTCCGACCCCGCCGCCGTGGCCTTCGACGCCGTGGAGGCGGCCAAGGCCAGGGGCACGGACATCGTTGTAGTGGACACGGCCGGAAGGCTCCACACCAAGACCTCCCTTATGGAGGAGCTGAAGAAGGTAAAGCGCGTCATCGGCAAGGCCGCGCCCGACGCCCCCCATGAGGTGCTGCTCGTGCTCGACGCCACCACCGGGCAGAACGCCCTCAGGCAGGCCGAACTCTTCAAGCAGGCCGTGGACGTCACAGGCATCGCCCTTACTAAACTGGACGGCACGGCAAAGGGCGGCATCGTCTTCGCAATAAAAAGGGAGCTCGGCATCCCCGTAAGGCTTATCGGCATCGGCGAGGGACTTGACGACCTCAGGGACTTCGAGCCGGGGGAGTTCGTCGAGGCGCTCTTTGAGGATTAGCGGACGCAAAGAGAGGCGCGGGGGGGTGGATGTGAAACCCCTTGTAGAGCTTAATTGACTACCGGAAGCCTATAGGAAACCTGGGGGCGTTTTAGGAAGATGCTATAAATGTAGGACTGTAAAATTGGCACTGGATCGTATACTGCTCAATATCCAATCCAAATTAAATCTGCATCTGGAAAATCATCATCAACTTGCTCTCGTAAAACAACCTTTGAAAAGACACCATCTTTATTTGGTGTAAACTTATAAACCTTCATTGCTGTAGACCAATAATTATCTGCCTTTTTTATAAAAATCCAATGCTGCATTATTTCACCATTTCTTGCTTTAAGTATCACTATATAGTCAACTCTTTGTTTGTTTGGCAATTCTAATATCACTAAAGGTTCAGAGTAAACAGATTTACTTACAGTACCGATTTCTTTGTGGAAGACCTTTTTGCGTGTATGGGATTTTTGGGTTAATTCCTCGACCTCAAAAATATCTACTATTAAATCGTGTAGCGGATTATCTCCTACATGAATTAAACTTAACCCAAAAGGTTGATTTAGTATTCCTTTCGAAGAACGAACTCCGCCTGACAAGTATGCCCACGATTCACCACCTGTTATATATTTTAAGGATTGAATAGCTAAGTCGGCATTTTCTTCGGATAGCTTGATATTTTGCTGACCTAATTCTGCAATCTCATTGCTCTTCTTATCATTTATTATTTGCTGGCCCCAAATCGTCAATGCTGTTCCTCCTAAAATCAAGAGCAAGCCTATCCATGTTAGAATATGCATATTTTCACCTTTGAGCGAAATAAAAGTGGTAACATTATTTTTTAATTATCTTCAACCCTAATCATATGTTAAGCTTAAAATATATTAACAAAAAATTGGAGAAGCGGGGGACTTTATGAAGAAAGTGCCTGAAGATAAATTGCCTGTATTTAAATTTGAATCTGATGAGGCAATGAAACTTGCGGACGTTGTCAGTATAAGTCAAGATTTGACTTTTGTTATTGAAGCTACGGATCGCTTATTAAAGCTGATGCAAGAAAACAATCAAGACCATGTCCTGATTCGGAGTTTATGGTCAGCTGCACTCGTTGCATATGTCCGTTGTTTCACCAGTGGGAGGAGATTCGGACTGAATAAAGAAATCTTTTTGGCAACAGATGGAGGCGAAACCACACATCAATACTTTAAAGATGTAAGAGACAAGCACATCGCGCACTCGGTAAGTCCGTTTGAAGAGGTCCAGATAGGCTTGGTTCCTTCAAAACATCCAGACGAGTGCGTTTCAGGTGTTGCAATGCTTTCCGCCTTTAGGTTAACCGATGACGTTCACAATATTGAGGAGCTTGGACGATTAGCGAGATACACACGCCAAATTATTGAACGTAAAGGCAAACAATTAGAGACAAAGGTCTTGGAGGAGGGGCAGTCCTTAAGTAAGGCGGCACTCAATAAGCTGCCCCAGATTAGGATTCAGCCGCAAGGTGGAAAAGCCGCAGCAGGGAAACCTCGGCCAAAATGAGATAAGATTTCAGAAAGCGCCCGAAATACCCCCAGGGGAAACTTAGGGCTTTTTTATGGGTAGCTATAGGGTAGCAGCGCCCTTCCCTGCCTTCTTATCCGTTGTAGACCCTTACCCTTTCCGGCTGCTAAAATAGTACTTTCAGCAGGCGGAACGCGTCCATGTGAACGGGTTCAGTAAGTGGTGTTCCGCTGCACCTGCGACCGCTGGTCGCCGGCATTGCAAATGTTGTTGCCTTTAAAGGTTACCGAAGACCAAAAAGATTGGCAGGAATTAAGAAGCGCAGGATGTATAGAATAATAAACTTAAAGTCAACTCCCCACTACCCCGCCAGGAGCCTCGAAAGCCCCCTCCGGGCCTTGGAGCTTCCGGGTTTAGCCATCATTGGGTCGAGCAAAGCGCAACCCGACAGTCCTTCACGCAGTTCGTCATGGTCCGGGATTGGTACGGTGATGGTACCGCCGTCAAGCTTCTTTTGCATGACAATGTGGCTGCCGCGCCGTCGGACTTCCACAAAACCGTGTCCCGAAAGTATCCGGCAAACGTCTCCGCCCGAAAGCGTCCGGAGCTTACCCAACCGCCACTTCTACCCTTGTTACATATACCTCTTCATGCAGTCGCTGCCTGACCTCCTCCGGCGATGCCGTCTCGAAAAATAATTCGAGTGCTTCGCGGAGGTTCTCAAGCGACGCCTCAATGGTGTCTCCCTGGCTTGCAATGTCAAGTTCAGGGCTCAGGGCAACATATCCGTCTCCCTCGCGCTCGATAATTGCGGTAAGTTGACGCTTCATATACCCTCCCTCTGGTTTACACTCGACTTTTCTGGTTATAATTTACACCTTTTACCTTGCCATTTCAAGCACGGCTTCAAAAAAAACTCCACCCCCCGCTACCCCGCCAGAAGCCTCGAAAGCCCTTTCTGGGCCTTGGAGTTTCCGGGGCTCCTAATCCACCATACAAAAAAATAGAAAAACCTCGTTGGTTCCGTAAATACGGGGATGATAGGATAGTGTGCCACACAAAAACTATCACCACCGAGGTGAAGATATTATGGCACAAGGGATGCTTTCTTACCAGTACGAAGAGGAGAAGGCGGGGCGGGATGACGGCCTTGGAGGGCCTTACGCACCCTTCAAGAAGTGCTCCTCAGGCCTCGAAAGGACAGTTCAACCTTATCGGCATTTTTGGACCGGGGCGTGTTCATTGAAAAACAAAGCGTATATATGATAAATTTTTAGTCTTGGAGTTTTTTTGAGTAACTTACCGGAGGTTCCATAGTTATGTTAAAACGCTATCTGTTAGCGCCGGGCCCCACGCCCGTGCCGCCCGAGGTGCTCCAGAGCATGGCCATGCCCATCATCCACCACAGGGCGCCCGACTTCGTCCCCGTGCTGGAGTCCGCCAAGCAGGGCCTCAAGTGGCTCTACCAGACCGAAAACGACGTGCTCGTCCTCTCCTCATCGGGCACGGGCGGCATGGTGGCGGCGGTCAACAACTTCTTCAGCCCCGGCGAGAAGGTCCTCGTCGTAAACGGCGGCAAGTTCGGCGAACGCTGGACCGGGATATGCCGGTCCTACGGCCTCGATGTGAAGGAAATCATGGTCGAGTGGGGCTACGTCGTAAAGCCCGAGGCCGTCGAGGCGGAGCTTGAGAAGGACAAGGCCATAAAGGGCGTATTCATCCAGGCATCGGAGACCTCCACCGGGGTGTTCCATCCCGTAAGGGAAGTGGGCGAGGCCGTGAGGAAGCACGGTGACGTGCTCTACGTGGTGGACGCAATAAGCGGCCTGGTGGCCCACGACATAAAGGCCGACGACTGGGGCGTTGACGTGATGGTGGCGGGTTCGCAGAAGGGGTTGATGCTGCCGCCGGGCCTCGCCTTTATAAGCGCGAGCGACAGGGCGTGGAAGCGCAACGAGACCTCCTCCGCGCCGAGGTTTTACTTTAACCTTAAAAAGGAGCGCGAGAGCCTCGCCAAGAACCAGACGGCCTTTACGTCTTCGGTCACCCTTATTATCGCACTGAACGAAGCCCTGCGGCTCCTTCGGGCCGAGGGGCTCGAAAACGTCTTCGCGCGGCACGCGAGGCTTGCCGAGGCAACGAGGGCGGCGGCCGGGGCGCTGGGCCTCGGGCTTTACGCCAAGGAGTCCCCATCGAATGCGCTCACCGCCATCGAGGCCCCGGAGGGCGTCGACGGGCAGGAGATATACAAGACCATGCGCGAGGTCTACGGCATCACGGGCGCGGGAGGGCAGGGCAGGGCGAGGGGGAAGATTTTCAGAATCGCCCACCTGGGCTACGCAGACACCTTTGACGTGATTACCGCCGTCGCGGGGCTTGAGATGGTGCTTGTAAAACTCGGGGCGGACGTCAGGCTCGGCGCCGGGGTGGCGGCCGCGCAGGAAGTGCTGATGGCAAAGTAATGAAGATACTCGTAAGCGACAACCTCTCGGACAAGGGCGTGGAGATACTCAGGAAGGCCGGATTTACGGTGGACGTAAAGCCCGGCATGACGCCCGATGAGCTGAAGGCCTGCATCGGCCAGTACCACGGCATCGTGATACGCAGCGCCACCAGGATGACCGCCGATATAATCGAGGCGGCCGAGAGCCTGATGGTCATAGGCCGCGCGGGCTCCGGCCTGGACAACGTGGATAAGTCCGCTGCCACGAAAAAGGGCATCGTGGTGATGAACACCCCCGGCGGCAACACCATCACCACCGCTGAGCACTCAATCGCCCTGATGGTCTCGCTGGCGAGGAACGTACCCCAGGCAACGGCCTCGATGAAGGCCGGGAAATGGGAGAAGAAGAAGTTCATGGGGGTGGAGCTTTTCAACAAGACCCTCGGCATCATCGGCCTGGGGCAGATAGGCTCGCAGGTTGCCGCGAAGGCCCGCGGCCTCGATATGAACGTCATAGCCTACGACCCGTTCCTGAGCGAGGAAAAGGCCGCGGAGATGGGCATAGAGAAGGTCTCCGTCGAGGAGGCCCTTGCGAGGGCCGACTTTATCACCATCCACACGCCCCTTACGGCTGAGACGAAGAACCTTATCAATAAAAAAAGCATCGCCAGCATGAAGCCCGGCGTGAGGATTATAAACTGCGCCAGAGGCGGAATCGTAAACGAGCGGGACCTCTACGATGCGCTCCGCTCCGGCAGGGTGGCGGGCGCGGCCCTGGACGTGTTCGAGAAAGAGCCGCCCGGGGAGCACCCGCTCATGGAGCTTGACAACCTCATCTGCACCCCGCACCTCGGGGCGGCCACCGGCGAGGCGCAGGTAAACGTGGCCGTGGCCGTGGCCGAGCAGATTGTGGATTATCTCAAGCACGGCACGATAAGGAACGCGGTGAACTTCCCCTCCATCCCCAGGGACCAGCTGCCGGCGCTTGAGCCCTATATCAGGCTTGCCGAGGGCCTTGGGAGCTTTGCCGCGCAGGTCTTTGAGGGCGGCATCACCGAGGCCGCCCTGGAGTACAGGGGCGAGGCCTCGGAACTCAATACCGAGCCGGTGACCATAGCGGCCCTCAAGGGTTTGCTGACCCCCATACTTGAGGAGACGGTGAACTTCGTGAACGCCCCGTTAATCGCGAAGGAGCGCGGCATCGAGGTCAAGGAGACAAAGAGCGGCGGCGCCGGGGACTACCACAGCATGCTCACCCTGAGGCTCAAGGCGAAGGGGAAGGAGCGGAGTTTTTCCGGCACCCTCTTCGGCCGCAGGGAGCCGAGGATAATACTGGTGGACAATTTCCCGGTGGAGATTATCCCGGAGGGCAATATCCTGGTCATGTCCAACAACGACAAGCCCGGCGTTATCGGCAACATCGGCTCCCTCCTGGCCCGCTGCGGCATAAACATCGCATGGATGCACTTCGGCAGGGAGTCCGCCGGGGGGGTGGCCATGTCGGTGGTCTGCGTGGACACCCCCGTAAGCGACGAGCAGATGGCCGAAATAAAGGGGCTGCCCAACATTCTCTCGGCCAGGCAGGTCTATCTGTAAAAAAATGGCCCAGGGGTTTGTGGATTAGAGGTTCAGGCGAACGTACGCCCGACCCCTTGAACCCTCAAGCCCCGGATTTGGTATATAATACTTAGCGTCATGCAAAGGGGACATCCATGCCGGCTGTAGTGATAACAGGCGCCCAGTGGGGCGACGAGGGCAAGGGCAAGGTAGTGGACGTCCTTAGCGAGGACGCCCACGTGGTGGCCAGGTACCAGGGCGGCCACAACGCCGGGCATACGGTAGTCATAAACGACGAAAAATACGTCCTCCACCTAATCCCCTCCGGCATCCTCCACGGCGACAAGCTCTCGGTCATAGGAAACGGCACGGTGGTGGAGCCCTTGAGCCTTATCGAGGAGATTGACGGCCTGAGGGCCAGGGGCATAGAGGTCGGAGACAACCTTCTTCTGAGCACCGGCGCGCACCTTATCATGCCCTACCACATGGCCATCGAGGCCGCCTGCGAGCGGCAGTTGGGCAAGGACAGAATCGGCACCACCGGAAGGGGCATCGGCCCGGCCTATACGGACAAGGTCTCCCGCTGCGGCATCAAGGTCGGGGACCTCCTCCTGCCCGGGGTTTTCAGGGACAAGCTCGAAAAGACCCTCGGCTTTACCAACCAGGTGCTTGAGAAAATCTACGGCGCGGAGACTTTCAGGGCCGAAGACATATACTCCAGCTACATGGAGTACGCCGAAAGGCTCAGGCCCCATATAGCCGATACCAAAGTGGTGGTCAACCGGGCGCTGGAGGACGGCGGGAACGTGCTCATCGAGGGCGCGCAGGGCGCCCTGCTCGACATAGACCACGGCACTTACCCCTATGTGACTTCCTCAAACGCCACCGCCGGCGGGGCATGCACGGGCCTCGGCATCGGCCCCACCCGGATACGGGAGGTACTGGGCGTTGTAAAGGCATACACCACGAGGGTCGGCGAAGGGCCTTTTCCCTCGGAGTTGAAAGACTCCGTGGGCCAGGCCCTGCAGCAAAAGGGCGGCGAGTTCGGCGCCACCACCGGAAGGCCGCGAAGGTGCGGCTGGCTCGACATGGTCGCCCTCCGGTACTCGGCGAGGATTAACGGCCTTACAGGGGTCGTGCTCACCAAGCTGGACATCCTCGACGGCATCGGGGAGATAAAGATATGCACCGCCTATGAACTCAACGGAGAGCGGATTGCCGATTTCCCGGTTACGGCCGCCGAGCTTGCCGGGTGCGAGCCCGTGTACGAGACCGTGCCTGGCTGGAAGGAAAGCACATGCGGCGTCACGGAGTTCGAAAAACTCCCCGAAACGGCAAAAGGCTATATAAGGACCATCGAGGGGATGCTCGGCGTGGAGGCCCATGTCGTCTGCACCGGCCAGAAAAGAGACGAGCTGATAATACGCAGAAAACCGTTTTAGTATGGGAAAGCGCACATACAAGCGTTTTACGAAAAGGGTGGAAGTCGAGTTCCGCTCGGGCGGGCGCGTCTTCAAGGGCATCTCAAGCGACATCTCCGAAAACGGCCTCTTCGTAAGGACCCGCAACAGCCTGGTGCCCGGAAGCCCCGTGGAGATGAAGCTCTACCTGCCGGACGGCGCCGTCTCCAGGATAAAGGGCCTGGTCAGGAGGGCCGTCAGGACTCACTCCACCGTCATCAAAAGCGGGATGGGCATAGAAGTCCTCGAATACGACAAATACTACGGCAACTTCCTGAAGGACCTGGTCGGCGGGCTTAAAGGCCCGGACCTTTCCGGCTCGCATTCCCCTGATGAAGACGCCGGAGAGTCCGCAGCCGATGGGCCGAAGACCAGGATTATAGCCTGCCCCTCCTGCGGGGTAAAAAACAGGATACCCACCGCGAAACTCTCCCAGGGGCCGAGGTGCGGCAAGTGCAAGGAAGCGTTGATTGCGGAGTAAATGCCTCTTTGGGCCTGAAGAGATTAGCCTCCTATTTACTTAACCTCTTATATCCCTCGACGTGCCCGGTCTGCGGCAAGGGCACGGGCTACTCCCCCGCCAATCCCATCTGCGGAGAATGCTGGGACAGCGTACTCCCTCTGGGGCAACACTCATGCGGGATATGCGCGAAGCCTCTCGAATCAGTGCATGCCGAAACCTGCGGCGAATGCCTGAAACACAGGCCGCCCTATCGGAATGCGGTATGCTTCGGGGAATACTCGGGCGCAATGAAAGAGGCCATCCATCTTCTTAAGTTCGGGGCCGTAAAACGCCTCGCGCGGCCCCTCGGAGCACTGCTTGCGGTGCTCGACCTCCCCCCGGCGGACTTTATAGTGCCCGTTCCGCTTTCACTTGAGGGCCTGAGGCACAGGGGTTTTAACCAGACGCTGCTCATAGCGCGGGAGGTGGCGCGCCGCACGGGGATGCCCCTTGAGACGGGGCTTCTTTACAAGAAAAAGGACACCCCTCCGCAGGTGGCGCTTTCAAGGAGCGCTAGGATTAAGAACCTCAGGGCCGCCTTCGGCGCCCGCCGGGCGCTTGAAGGCGGAAGGGTGCTTCTCATAGACGACGTTATCACCACCGGGGCAACGGCGGCCGAGTGCTCGAAAACCCTGCTCAAGGCGGGCGCGGAAGAGGTGTACGCGGCCTCGCTTGCAAGGGCGTAGGTATAGGCCGTGTTTTTTCCATGGCAGGCTTACCATTCTGTCCGGCGCCGAAAGAGCACGGAGGGCGGAGAGGCTGCCTCGGCGGCAAGTCATCGGGTTGGCTCGCCGGCCGCGGCGCGGCCCTGCGCAGGCAGGTGAGGGTTAAGGACAGTATCGCCATATCGAATACTCGCAACAGCATATTTTCTTGACATTCAACTTTGAGGGGTGATATTCTAACGGCACTTCAAGGCTTCAACTTGTAAGTACAAATAACACATTTTGGAAGGGGAACGAAATGAGACACGACATGAAGGTTTTCATGGTGCTGGCGTTTTGCATGGTACTGACTTTCGGCCTTGCCGCCTGCGGAGGCGGGGGAGGAGGCACAACGACCACGGCCACGGGCGGGGCCTCGACCCTGACCGCGCAGTCCGCGGCGGACATTATCAACTGCCCCACAGGCGGGGTGGCGCTGGACTACGGCATTGACGACAACAAAGACGGCGTGCTCGACTCAGGCGAGGTGGACGGCACGGAGTACATCTGTAACGGCACGGACGGGCTGACCGCGCTCGTCGCAACCTCCCCGGCCGATATTGCCAACTGCCCGGCCGGGGGGACCAGGATAGAGGCCGGCATAGATGCAAACTCAAACAATGTCCTCGACCCCGGGGAGGCAGACCCGGCCCTGACAAGCTATATATGTAACGGGGCGGCGCCCGCCAACACCGCGCCCGTGGCCGACGCCGGGCCGGACCAGACTGTTGACACTGTCAAAGGTGTCCTTGTGACAGTGGACGGCAGCGGAAGCTCGGACGCCGAAGGCCCGATAACCACCTACGCATGGTCGCTCGTAATGAGGCCCGCAGGGAGCAAGGCCGTGCTTTCGGACCCCTCGGCGCAAAGCCCCACCTTCATGCCTGACCGTGCCGGCACTTACGTCCTGAGCCTCTCGGTCAGCGACGGCTGGCTCTTCAGTGCGCCTGACTATGTGACGATAAGGGCCAGAACCTGGAAAGGGGCGGAGCTTATCGACGCGGGCGCCAACAATGCCGGGTCCCCCCAGGTGGCCTTTGACGCGGACGGAAACGCCTTCGCGGTCTGGCATCAGCACGACGGCACTTACATGAGCATCTACGCCAACCGCTACGACGCCGGGACGGGCTTATGGAAAGGGGCGGTGGAAATCGACGCGGGCGCCAATAACGCCCAAAACCCCCAGGTAGCCTTTGACGCAGGCGGAAACGCCATCGTGGTCTGGCGGCAGTTCGACGGCGTGTCCGTTTTCAATATCTACGCCAACCGCTACGAAGCCGGGACCGGCTGGACAGGGGCGGAGTTAATCGAGACAGGCGCTAATAGCGCCTCTGACCCCCATCTGGCCGTTGACGCAAACGGCAACGGCGTCGCGGTCTGGGAGCAGTACGACGGCACGTACATGAGCATCTATGCCAACCGCTACGACGCCAAGTCCGGGTCATGGAAAGGGGCGGAGCTTATCGACGCGGGCGCCAACAATGCCGGGTCCCCCCAGGTGGCCGTTGACGTGGACGGAAACGCCTTCGCGGTCTGGTATCAGGACGACGCGAACTGGAGCATCTACGCCAACCGCTACGACGCCGAAACCGGCTTGTGGGGAGGGGCGGGGCTTATCGACGCGGGCGACACTCACGCCTATACCCCCCAGGTGGCCTTTGACGCAAGCGGAAACGCCTTCGCGGTCTGGCATCAGTACGACGGCACGTACTGGAGCATCTACGCCAACCGCTACGACGCCCAGGCCGGGGCGTGGGAAGGGGCGGGGCTTATCGAGACAGGCGACAATAACGCCGATTCCCCCCAGGTGGCCTTTGACGCGGACGGAAACGCCGTCGCGGTCTGGGTGCAGTTGGACGGCACGTACAGTAGCATCTACGCCAACCGCTACGACGCCGCGACGGGCTTGTGGGGCACGGCGGAGCTTATCGAGACGGACGCCAATGACGCCTATAACCCCCAGGTGGACGTTGACGCAAGCGGAAACGCCTTCGCGGTCTGGAGGCAGGACGACGGCACTGGCACCGTTACATACGATATCTACGCCAACCGCTACGACGCCCAGTCCGGGGCGTGGGGCACGGCGGAGCTTATCGAGACTGGCGCCGGTGGCACCAGTAGCCCCCAGGTGGCCTTTGACGCGAGCGGAAACGCCTTCGCGGTATGGACTCAGTACGACGAAAGCTCGTACCAGAGCATCTACGCCAACCGCTACGAGTAGGCGGGCGTAGAAAAAACGCTTAAAAAAAGCGGGGCCAAAAGGCCCCGCTTTTTTTAACTGCGCGCCCCGGCCGTGTGGTAAAATAACCTCGGCACAACGCGGCCCTCCGCAGGCAGGCGGGGGGAAACAGTACCGCTGCAACGAATCCCATTGCTCAACAGCATATTTTCTTGACATTCAACTTTGAGGGGTGATATTCTAACGGCACTTCAAGGCTTCAACTTGTAAGTACAAATAACGCATCTGGAAGGGGAATGAGATGAGACACGGCATGAAGGTTTTCATGGTGCTGGCGTTCTGTATGGTACTGACTTTCGGCCTCGCAGCCTGCGGCGGCGGGGGAGGAGGCACAACGACCATGGACACGGGCGGTGCATCCACTGTTACGGCGCAGGCCACGCTCCCGGTGGGCGACGCCAATTGCCCCACAGGCGGGGTGGCGCTGGACTACGGCATTGACGACAATAAAAACGGGGTGCTCGATTCAGCCGAGGTGGACGGCACCGCGTACATCTGTAACGGGGCGGCGCCCGCAAACACCGCGCCCGTGGCCGACGCCGGCCCGGACCAGACTGCTTCTTCAGGCTTCATGGTAACGCTGGACGGAAGCGGGAGTTCCGACCCCGACCCTGGGGACACGCTTGCCTACACCTGGTCTTTCGTCCTCACGCCCACGGGGAGCACGGCAGTGCTTAACGACACCTCGGCCGAAAGCCCCACATTCACGCCGGACGTTGAAGGCACCTACGCCCTGAGCCTCTCGGTCAGCGACGGACAGATCTACAGCGCCCCGGACTATGTGACGATAACGCCCAAGTTCTGGAGAGGGGCGGTGCTTATCGACGCGGGCGCCAATGACGCCATTAGCCCCCAGGTGGCCTTTGACGCAAACGGAAACGCCTTCGCGGTCTGGCAGCAGTGGGACGGCAGTATAAACGACATCTACGCCAACCGCTATAACGCAGTGGCGGGCTCATGGGAAGGGGCTGCGATAATCGATGCAGGCGCCAATAACGCCTCTTTCCCACAGGTGGCCTTTGACGCAAGCGGCAACGCCTTCGCGGTCTGGAGGCAATACGACGGCGTGGCCTATACCGATATCTACGCCAACCGCTTTGACGCCCTGTCCGGTACATGGGGAGGGGCGGTGCTTATCGACGCGGGCGCCAATGACGCCATTAGCCCCCAGGTGGCCTTTGACGCAAGCGGAAACGCCTTCGCGGTCTGGCAGCAGTACGACGGCGCGTACAATAGCATCTACGCCAACCGCTACGACGCCCTGTCCGGTACATGGGGAGGGGCTGTGGTGATCGACGCGGGCGCCAATAACGCCGATTACCCCCAGGTGGCCTTTGACGCAAGCGGAAACGCCTTGGTGGTCTGGGTGCAGTTCGACGGCGTGGCCTATACCGATATCTACGCCAACCGCTACGACGCTCTGTCGGACTCATGGGGAGGGGCTGTGATTATAGACACGGGCGCTAATCTCGTCGATTCCCCCCAGGTGGCCTTTGACGCAAGCGGAAACGCCTTCGCGGTCTGGGTGCAGTTCGACGGCACGTACTTCAGTATCTACGCCAACCGCTACGACGCCCTGTCCGGCACATGGGGAGGGGCAGTGGAAATCGGCGCGAGCGCCAATAACGCCCAATACCCCCAGGTGGCCTTTGACGCAAGCGGAAACGCCTTTGCGGTCTGGCAGCGGTACGACGGCGCGTACAATAGCATCTACGCCAACCGCTACGACGCCCTGTCCGGCACATGGTTAGGATCTGTGCTTATAGACGCAGGCGCTAATGCCGCTTTTTCCTCCCATGTGGCCTTTGACGCAAGCGGAAACGCCATCGTGGTCTGGAAGCAGTCCGACGGCACGTACTACAGCATCTACGCCAACCGCTACGACGCCGGAACGGGCTGGGTAGGGGCGGTGCTTATCGAGTCGGGCGCCAATAACGCCTCTTTCCCACAGGTGGCCTTTGACGCGGACGGCAACGCCATCGCGGTGTGGTGGCAGTCCGACGGCACGTACAATAGCATCTACGCCAACCGCTACGAGTAAGCGGACGTAGAAAAGGGTAAAAAAAGCGGGGCCTTTTGGCCCCGCTTTTTTTGTCTGTGCGGAGCGCAGGCGGAAAGGAACCGGAGTGGAGGCGGCGTAAAGAGGGTTCACGGAAAATACTTTAAAAACCATGCTATTGACATTATAGCTTGAAACAAGTAGACTAATTTCAGGAGGCTTGACATG
>CBDVCR010000036.1:0-20631 GCA_965372535.1 uncultured bacterium
ACACTTGGCGGCCTGCCGGAACCGGAAATCGCCCACAGATTTTTCTGACGAGCCAAAAAAAGAGCGTCCTTCGACAGGCTCAGGATGATTATAGCGCGGCGGGGCGACAGGACGGAATTGACCGCGGAGGCGCAGCCTGCCTCAATCGTCCCGTTTCCTGGGCCGGGGGGCCTCGCCGAGGCCGAAGTCCGTCTCGACCCAGGTCCCCGACCTCGCGCTGAACCCGAGGACCTTCCTCATGGTCTCGACCGTGGCCACGTTCCCCTTTACCTGGACATCGACCAGCTCCTCGTTCATCATTAGGCGCACGGCGTCCCATTTGTCCGTAAGCGCGCTGAAGCCCAGCACCCGGGAGTTCGTGACCACAACCGCCACGTTGCCGTCGGATTTTTCCGACAGGACCTCCTCGTTCATCTGGAGCCTTTCCTTTACCCAGCGGTTCTTTATGCCAAGGAGAAGGCCAGCACTTCATTTTTCTTAACGACGACGAGGACCTCGTTGACCACTTCGTCGGACGACGCCAGCGCAGCGGACGAACAACTCAGGAGAATAACGGACAACATCCAGGTCGTGATTTTTCTGGTGGCCGATGGTCTCATTTCCGGGTTCCCTTGCCTGATTATAGAGCTTAAAGCTCAGGTGAACTACTTAAAGCCGTCTCGATGCCGTATTATAATCGGATTTACGGAATTAACGCTTATTCTTAATATGATGCCGCGGTTCAGCGAGAAAGTGCATGGAACAGGCGGGCATGCGCGCCCCCGGAGGCCTAACCCGGACATTGCATGAGCATTAGGGAAAAAGAGAACAAAAGGCTTGAAAATACAAAGTATTCCGAAGAATATTCTATTTTTATTTTAAGATACGCTTTGTACCCCTGAAAAAGCTCATGGACTTTCCGGCTGTGCCCGCCCTTCGCCCCAAGAAAAAGGGGCCTTTGAAAAAGGCCCCTTTTTTTAAACAAGCAGACTTATTTCTTGTGGCACTTCGCGCAGTTGCCCGCCTGGTCAAAGCCTTTCTCGCCGTTGTGGCAGGAGCCGCAGAGCTCTCCGGGCTTGTGGGGCGCGGTTATTTTTGTGACGTTTTTCTTCATCTGGAAAATCCCCGAGTGGCAGTCGGTGCACTTGTTGCCGGCGTCGGCGTGGGTCTTGCCGTCAAAGACCACCTTGCCCAGGGCGCCGCCCGGGTAGTCGATGGTTTTCCCGGCGGGAACGGCCAGGGCGCTGCCGATGAAAGCAACGGCAATAAAAACGGTTATCAGAATCGCGACCTTCTTCATTGCTTCACCCCCTTTCGTAAGTTAATTTAACTGACTGGAACGCCAGCTTTGGCATCCTGAGAAGCTTACAGACTATAATCAAAACTTTAGCTTTCTGTCAAGAGGAAAATGAAGGTTTCGGCTCCCTGTTCTCACCTGAGCGACCTCCGGCATTCGGGGCAGTAATCGCCCTCCGGGACGAACCTGCCGCAGTTTCGGCATTCCACCATCTCGATGGGCAGTTCCCTGCCGCAGTAGCGGCAGAGCCTGGCCTCGTGCCGGATTATCTCGGCGCAGTAGGGGCATTTTTTCGTACGCCCCCCGGCAAGCGCCGGCGGCAGGAGGATTGCCACCAGAAGAAGGAAGGGGAAGAAGGCGCAGAGGACGCCCCAGAGGAGCCAGTTCCGCCCCTTTCTGTCCGCCACGAGCGCCCCGGCGACGCCGGCCAGTAGGCTCAGCAGGAAAAGCCTGGACATCAGCTTGCGAGTTCGCCGTTTAAGGGCGGCTCTTTGCCGTAGACCTCGGCGAGTATGCTCTCGGCGCCTTTTGAGAGCAGCTCCCCGGCAAGCGCCGTGCCGACGGCCTCTGCCTCGCCGGGGCCGCCCTCGCGGTGCGCCCTTATAATCCTGTCGCCGGAGACCGAGCCCACGAGGCCGTCCATCACCAGCACGCCGTCAATTAATTCGGCGTGGGCCGCGATGGGCACCTGGCAGCCGCCCTCGAGCTTCTTAAGCGCGGCCCGCTCGGCGCTTACGCATATCTCGGTCTCCTCGTCTATCAAGGGCCTGACAAGGCTGTTTACGAACTCGTCGTCCTCCCTGCACTCTATGCCCACGGCCCCCTGGGCGATGGCCGGAAGGCTGGTCTGCTTGTCGATGACCTCTGTAATCCTCTCATCGAACCCCAGCCGCTTTACGCCCGCGGCGGCCAGTATTATGGCGTCAAACTGCCCCTCGTCGAGCTTCCTCAGCCGGGTGTCGAGGTTGCCCCTCAGGGAGACTATGTCGAGGTCCGGCCTGAGGCTCTTAAGCTGGCAGGCGCGCCTGAGGCTCGATGTGCCGACCTTCGCCCCCCTGGGCAAATCCCCGAATGCCTTGCCCCGGCTTATAAGGGCGTCGCGTGGGTCTTCCCTTTTGAGTATCGCGCCCATGTGAAGGCCCTCCGGAAGCTCGGTGGGCACGTCCTTCATGCTGTGCACGGCGAGGTCTATCTCGCCCCTCAGCATGGCCTCCTCTATCTCCTTCACGAACAGCCCTTTGCCTCCCACCTTGGCCAGCGGGACGTCGAGTATCTTGTCGCCGGTGGTCTTTATCTTCATAAGCTCAACGGCGAGGGAGGGGTTCAGCTTGAGTATGAGCGACCTGACCCACTCCGCCTGCCAGAGCGCAAGCTTGCTTCCCCGCGTGCCGATTACCACCCTGTTTTTCATTTACGCCTCTCTCCTTGCTCGGGCCGGAACCGCCCGGGATGCATAAAAACGGCAATGAATCCTCCCTGCAAGCCGCAGGGTATCCGAATACCACCCTCCCTTGAGGGGAGGGTGGTATAGAAACTATAAACTGGATACTAGATACTAGAAGCTAAGGAAAGTTTTTTTCTAGTTTCTTGTTTCTAGTTTCTTAGTTTCTTGCACACCCCCACCTGACCTCTCCCCCCTCAAGGGGGAGGAACCTGAAAATGTAACCCTGTAACAAGCTACAGGGAGGTTTATAAGCCTGAGTCGTTAAGTATATCATTTTTTGGGGGCCCGAGGCCCCATTCGCGAAAAATCCGGAGCGCTTCCGCAAAAACCCCGGCTCAGTGCCAGACCACGTACTTGCCCGCCCCCAGTCCGGCTTCAAGCTCGGCATGGAGATCCCTTTCCATCTCCGCGAACAGGTCCTCCAGAAGGAAAGCGACCCTTTCGAGGGTGCGGGAAGGCCCCGCGTAGGGGAACGTTACCCGGCGCTCTTTCCTCAGGGGGATTTTCTGGACGCGGAGGGTCGTATGGTTGTCCACTGTGGTTACCGTGTGAGACACGCTCAGGGACATGGCCACTTCCTCTCCGGGGGAGGGGCTTTCGGGCTCGAAGGAGGCCGAAAGCTCCATCTCCTCCAGTGGGACGAGGGCGGTGAAGTCCGAATACTTATACCTGTCTCCCACCTTGAAAACGACCGAAAGCGCCTCCTTATAAGAGGCGAGCAGGGCTTCCGCGGGATAGAGCATGGCCTTTTCCCCGCCCGGCAGGTCCACGACCAGCAGGAATTCCGCGTGCGGCCGGGGGGTTATCCACATGAAAAGGTCAAACCTTTCCCCGCCATAGGGGGCGAGGTTTACTGGCTTGTGCCTGACCGAGGCGCTCTTGTAAGCACAGCCCGACGATGCTGCCATGAAGGCCGCAAGCAGAAGGAGCAGGGCCTTCCCGGCAAGGGAGAGAAGGCGACCCCCCGTCCTGCCCGCTGAATAGGAACGCGAAAGGTTCAATGTCCCGGACGGTCGTCGTTGATGCCGAACAGCCGCTTGATGGTGGCTATGAGGACGTCCTTGTCCTCGGCGTCCTCCTTGAGGGCGGCGGTCGGCGGGTGGATGAGCTTATTGATTATAGAGCCCATGAGCTGCTCGACGGCCCGCTGCTGCTCCTGGCCGAGGCCGGGCGTTCGGTTGAGGAATTTTTCGAACTCCTCCCGCTTGATGGCGTTTGCCTTTTCCCGCAGGGCCACGATGGTGGGCACGGCGTCCAGGGAGGAGTGCCAGCGCTCGAAGGTCTCCAACTCCTCCTCTATAATCGCCTCGGCCAGCTCGGCCTCCTTCATCCTCTCCTCCACGTTTGTGTCCACCACGCCCTGCAGGTCGTCCACGTCGTAGAGGTAGACGTTGGGCAGGTCGTTTATGGCTGGGTCGATGTTTCGCGGCACGGATATGTCGATGATAAAGACCGGTTTCTGTTTCCTTTCCTTCATCACGCCCTGCATGAGGGGCTTTCGGACCACGTAGTCAGGCGCGCCGGTCGAGCAGATGACGATGTCGGTCCATGCCAGCTCCGCCGGGAAGTCCTCGAACTTCACCGGCCTTCCGCCCATCTCCGCGGCAAGCTCGCGGCCGCGCTCGTACGTCCGGTTGGCCACGGTGATTTCCCTCACCCCGGTGCTTGCGAGGTGCTTGGCCGCAAGTTCGGCCATCTCTCCGGCGCCCAGGAGCATCACGGTCTTTTCGCCGAGGTCGGTGAAAATTTTCTTGGCAAGCTCGACGGCGGCGAAGCTTATGGAGACGGCGTTTTCGGCAATCCTGGTCTCCGTCCTCACCCGCTTGGCAACCGAGATGGATTTTTTCAGGAGCTTGTTCAGAAGCACGCCGGTGGTCTTGTGCCTGAGGGAGAACTCAAACGCGTCCTTGAGCTGCCCCAGTATCTGGGGCTCTCCCACCACCATGCTGTCCAGGCTCGATGCCACGCGGAAGGCGTGCCTTACGGCCTCGCCCCCGGATAAAAAATAAAGCGCGCCATCCAGAAGGCCGAACTCGATGCCGTGGAAGCCCGAGACGAACTCCTTTATGGCCCGGGAGGCGCGCTCGGGGTCCTTTACGTTTGCGTACATCTCCACCCGGTTACAGGTGGAGAGCACCACCGCCTCACTGACTTCGGGGAGGGAGTGGAGCTTTTTCAGCCCCTCCTCGAGCCTTTCTCCGGCAAAGGCGAGTTTTTCCCTCACCTCGACCGCCGCGGTCTTATGGTTGAGGCCGACTACCAGGATGTTCATCAAAAAACGTGCATCCCCTTCTTGAGGAGTTTTATGCCGAAGAAGGCGACGAGCACGGTGGTGAAGCCTATGATGGAAAGTATGGCCGCCCGCCTCCCTCTCCAGCCCGCGAGGAGCCGGGAATGGAGAATCAGGGCGTATATGAGCCAGGTGACGAGTGACCAGACCTCCCTCGGGTCCCACCGCCAGTAGCT
Organism: uncultured bacterium; assembly: GCA_965372535.1. Taxonomy (GTDB): domain Bacteria; phylum Nitrospirota; class Thermodesulfovibrionia; order Thermodesulfovibrionales; family JdFR-86; genus CBDVCR01. The sequence goes on from CBDVCR010000036.1 coordinate 5,187, forward strand.
GCCCCAGGCCGACTCGGCCCACATGGCGCCGCTGAACATGGCCAGGGTAAGCAGGGGGAACCCCAGGGTTATCAGCCGGTAGTTCAGGTGGTCCAGGGTCTGTATGTCGGGGAGCCTGCCGAACAGGTCTCCGAGGTGCTTGGACTTGAGGTAGTGCTCCTGCACCAGGTACATGATGCCGGTCACGCAGGCCAGGGCGAAGGCGGCGTTTCCTAAAAACGCAAAGAGCGTATGTATCCAGAGCCAGTAGCTCTGGAGAGTGGGGCTCAAGGGCTTCAGGTCCCTCGAAAGAAGGGACGAGGCGAGCATGAGCAGAAACACCAGGGGCATGATAAACGAGCCCAGCAGCCCTACCTTGTAGCGGAACTCAAGGACGAAGAAAAGCAGCACCACGGCCCAGGCGAAGAACGAGGCCGCCTCGTGCGGGCTGGTGACCGGCATGTGCCCGGCCGCCACGTAGCGGTAGAGGATGCTGACCGTGTGGTTCAGGAACCCGAAGCCCGCCGTGAGCATCATGAGCGCGGAGCCTGCCTTTGAACCCCTTACAAGCTCCACCGCGCCGATTATGACGGCGGCAAAATAGAAGGTCAATGCCAGTTCGTATGGTAGTACGCCCATCAGAAACAGCCCAGCCGGCAGTCGGTGATTTTTATGCCCGCCTCGTCCGCCGCGCGGCCGACTTCTTTTTCGCTCACCCCGAGTTCCTCCGCAATCCGGCAGGCCAGGGCGCAGGGTATCGCGCCGCCGTCCGCCTCTTTCTCAAGCCGTTCCCTAAGAGTTTCTTCCATCCACTGTTTCCGAGACGCGGTCTAAATAGCCCGCCCTGTCGTCGCGCTGGAATATCCGGGCGTCCCGGGGCGCCCCCTCCGGGGGCTCGGTCCCGAATATCACGATGTCCGCCGCCCCGAGCGCCGGGGCGGCGCTCGGCTTCTCTCTGCCGGGCTCCCCGGATATAAATATTACAATATCGGGCTTTAAAACCTCAATCGCGCTGTTTCCCTCGACCACCACTCCCCTCAGGTGCGAGAGCCTGTCCACGGCCATGCCGAGGGTCTCCTCCATGTCCCCGGCGGTGGACTGCACCCACAGGGCCTCCGAGGCCCCGGCATCGATGAACCGGGCCGTGTCCTTGTCCCCGCCGCGCAAGGCGTCGGGGCCATCCGCCACGGACGTATAAAGCAGGGTGGGGGTGCACTTTACGGCCCCCCAGCCCCTGAGCCTTTCGAGCACGGCGCAGGCCGCCGATGTCTTCCCGCAGCCGGAGTGCGCCCCGCCTATGCCGATGAGAAAGGGCCTCATTGTCCATTTATTATAACAGCGGAACTTCCCCGGCCGCGAGCGGAGGGCTTTTGCCCCCGCGCTTGATGCGTTCCGCCTTTGGGTGTAAAGTTCAAGTATCAATAACCCGGTCATTGCATGAGCACTATGGAAAAAGAGAATAAAAGGCTTGAAAATGCTAAAGTGTTCCGAAGAATATTCTTTTTTTATTTTATGCTTATCCGGTTGGTTCAGCAATCCCTGTCTTTTCCGTCTGAACTCCCGCTCCCCGCTCCCCGCCTTCGCGGGGACAGGCTTCGCGGGGACAGGCTTCGCGGGGACAGGCTTCGCGGGAATGACGATTTATGCCCGCAATTATTTATTTCAAGGGACGTTTTGTCCCCCTGAAAAAGCTCATGGAATTTCCGGCAGTGCTCACCCTTCGGGCAGTTGTGAGCCCGCTTTATTTATTGTATAGTTTCCTTAGAGGCGTTCAACTACGTCCCGGAGGTGGCCCTTGCCCGTTGCCCGGCAGAGGCGGTTCAGATGCGAAATCCACACCTGGACCCGCACGGCTAGGGACGCCAAACGGCTCGCCGCCCTGATAAGAGGCTCCGGCTACGCCCCCGGCATCGTCGTGGCCATCGGCAGGGGGGGGCTTGTTCCCGCGCGGATACTCTGCGATTTTCTGCACATAAAAGACCTGACCACCATCAAGGTGGAGCACTGGGGGATAGCCGCCACACCGGACGAGCGGGCTGTTCTTAGATTTCCGCTCTGCGCCGACATAAAGGACAGACGGGTCCTGCTCGTTGACGACACGACCGACACCGGCGACACCCTGAGGGTATCCCTCGAATACCTCAGGGAATTCGGGCCGGGGGAAATACGCACCGCGGTGCTCGTTCATAAGGCCACGTCGTCTTTCGCGCCCGATTACCATGTCACAAAAATCGCAAAGTGGCGGTGGGTGATTTTCCCCTGGCATTTCCACGAAGACGTAACGGCCTTTGTCAGGGAGATAAGGGCGACGGGCATGGTATCGGTGGAGGACGTCCGGCGCGAACTGAAAGACAGGTATTGTATAGACGTGCGGGCCGGGACGGTGGAGGAGATATTGTCGGAAACAGGCTGAAGCTCGCCGGGTTTCTCCCTGTCCGCCCTTAAAAATACCGAGTTGCGGATAACGGGAGAATGAAGGGTGGCTTACACCTACTTATCAGCAAACTTTAAGAGTCTGAGGAGTGAAGATGTGTAGTTGAAAACTGGGAAAAATGGGATGTGTCCCTATTTTCAAATGTAACCGATGGGGTCACTGGTCGAAAGCTTGATAAGGATACCGCCTCCAGGTGTGCGCCTTATCTCGTTAGGCCCGTCCACTTCCCAATCTTCTACCCAACGCCTCACTGTGTTAATGTGAACCTTGCGAACACACTTGCAGTATTCAGCATGATATTTTCTAATCGTTAGGAAAACCAATAGCCGCCCCTTATTTTTCTTTCCTCGCTTTTTCCCGTTACGTCGGCTTCAATATCTTTTTCAATGTCTTTTAGCTGTTCTTCAAGCCCTCGTAAAATTAGCTCACAACCTGTTATAGCTTTCGGTTCGGGAAGTTCTTTTAAAAGCCCTGCAAGGGCAAATCGCACAAAAGCCATCGAGTGCCTTATGCCGGAAAGTTCGTCAACCATTGTAATCGTTACTCTATTCATTTCTGCCCTCCATCCGGGCATAAAAAAAGCCCGGTCAAGTTTTGCGAGCGCCACCGAAAGTAACGCTCCCCCGCCTCACGGTTAGGGGGAAACTCGACCGGGCAGCTTTTAAATGCTGTTCGGCCCTTTCGGTGTTCTCGCACCTAAAGAATAACCAAAAAACCCTAACACGTCAAGGTCATTCAAAAGCTTATCCTCAAGCCTAAGATTCGGTTGTGTACTATAATGCCCACATCATGCACAATAAACATTCCCTGAAAAACATGTGACCACCTGGGCGGCAATACCCATGTTACTAATATTCTCGTGGCTAACATGCCTACAAAATAAGTGACAATCTCACTGTCCGATGGATGCCTACCAAGGATAGGGTTAACCTCATACGCTCCGGGGTCAGTCGGTGAACCAGAATAATAATCAATACTTAGGGTCGGCATCATATCAACGGTCATGGTTAGAGTCATAGGTACTTGTAATATCGTATTGGTCTTGTCCCAACTAAACCAATCATCGGCAGCGCAAGCGGAAACAGGCATTGCAAGTAAAAGTAATGTGCAGTAAATGTGAAGTAGACAAGAGATACTAATAAGTAACAAGGGGTAAAACCGTTTCCCTCGTATCCCTGAAAACCCTTTAAAATCAACCAAGGGGGGAGAATGGGGAGGGAGCTTAAAGCGGACTACGAATCCGAGTGTCGGGGGTTCGAATCCTCCTGGGCGCGCCACTGGCTCCCCCCGTTTGGCGGCCCTATGATTTTATGTCCGCCCTGATAAGAGGCTCCGGCTATGCCCCCGAAATCGTCGTGGCCATCGGCAGGGGGGGCTGGTTCCCGCGCGGATACTCTGCGATTACCTGCACATAAAAGACCTGACCACCATCAAGGTGGAGCACTGGGGGATAGCCGCCACACCGGACGAGCGGGCTGTTCTTAGATTTCCGCTCTGCGCCGACATAAAGGACAGACGGGTCCTGCTCGTTGACGACACGACCGACACCGGCGACACCCTGAGGGTATCCCTCGAATACCTCAGGGAATTCGGGCCGGGGGAAATACGCACCGCGGTGCTCGTTCATAAGGCCACGTCGTCTTTCGCGCCCGATTACCATATCGTAAAAATCGCAAAGTGGCGGTGGGTGATTTTCCCCTGGCATTTCCACGAAGACGTGACGGCCTTTGTCAGGGAGATAAGGGCGGCGGGCATGGTATCGGTGGAAGACATCCGGCGCGAACTGAAAGACAGATATTGTATAGACGTGCGGGCCGAGACGGTTGAGGAGATATTGTCGGAAACGGGCTGAGGCACCCCAGGGCGTCTCCCTGTTTGCCCTTAAAAATACCGAGTTGCGGATAACGGGAGAATGAAGGATAGCGTCTTTATTTATCCAGTGCCTCTGGACAGCAGGGTGTATTTCTGTTCCAAATCTTTTACTTTTCCGAAGTACTCTTCTCCAACCACTTCACGTTTAGTGTTGTAACAATCCGAAAGGACACGGACTAAGTATAGGGCAGCAGGCACTAGCTTCCCTATAACAAGTTTCGTACTATCTGGGTCTATTGCCATTCCTATTGTTGGATAGGTTTCTCCATTCAGCTTAAAGCATTGGAACTCACGTGTTCCACCTTTTTTTAAATGGACAATTTGCGTTGAAAGATGGTTGTACAATTTTTCGATTTCAGGTCTCGCTTTAATATTTTGTTTTGCTTTGTTATAATTTGCGTCTTCATGAAACTTTCCTGTTTCTATTTTCCATGCCATGACAGTCATAGGTTCAAGAGCTATCCTCAGCAATGACAGTGATTCAATGGCAGCACCGTAAAGTGCTAATTTTAGGCTGACTATCAGGTTAGAAACAGCATCGTTCAATAAAGCATGAATGATTCGTAGCTTTTCCTTATCTCCTTCAGTAAGAGATTCTTCATTTATATTTCGATTTATTATAAGCTCGATGCAAGCTGTTATGAAATTAAATCTATCTACAACGGATGGCAGCATGCGTTCAAGACATCTTTCCTGTAGAAAGAAAATTCGCTTGACTGTTATATGTTCTCCGGAGTCCACTCTTAACCTTCCTTTCTGTACCAGCACGGACTGGTTGTCTCCCTTCCAATCAATTACGAAGCCCGACTACAAGATTTATGGGAATCACTTTCAGGAAGGACTCTCAACAGCCCGCCTCGCTCCGAGAGTACGGATTCGAAAACCAAATCAACACCTCCTCCTGCACTGTCGGGAGGCCGGATTGTGTCAATTACACGGTTATTTCTTCCGCGGGGATTTTTTCTTTGCGCCCGCGGCCTTCTTCCTGCCCGAGGAGAGGCCGAAGGCGTCGTGGAGCACCCTCACGGCGAGTTCGGTGTACTTGGCCTCGATTACACAGGAGACCTTTATCTCGGAGGTGCTTATCATCATGATGTTTATCTTGTTTTCGGCCAGGGCCTCGAACATCCGGGCCGCAACGCCCGAGTGGCTCTTCATCCCCACGCCCACGATGGAGACCTTCGCGATGTCCTCCATGATGTCGGCCCCCGTTGCGCCAAGCTCGCGGGAGAGCGCCCTGGCGAGCTTTATCGCCTTTTTGCTCTCCGTCCGGGAGACGGTATAGGAGATGTCCGTGGCCTTTCCGTCCGGGCTTACGTTTTGCACTATCATGTCCACGACGATGTTCTCCCCGGCGATGGCCTTGAAGAGCCTGCCGGCTATGCCGGGCCTGTCCGGCACGCCTGTTATGGTGAGTTTCGCCTGGTTTTTGTCGTAGGCGACGCCCGAGACCGCGACTTTTTCCATCTCCTTATCCTCCTTGACTACGCACGTCCCCGGCCTGTCGTTGAAGCTCGACCTCACGACGAGGGAAACGTTATGGTTTTTCGCGAATTCTACCGAGCGGGACTGGAGCACCTTGGCCCCGAGGCTCGCAAGCTCCAGCATCTCGTCATAGGAAATCCTATCAAGCTTTCTGGCGTCCGGCGCCACGTTGGGGTCGGTCGTATAGACCCCCTCCACGTCTGTATATATCTCGCAGACGTCCGCCTTTATGGCCGCGGCAATGGCCACCGCCGTGAGGTCCGAGCCGCCGCGTCCCAAGGTTGTGACGTCCGAGCCCTCCGTAATGCCCTGAAACCCCGCCACGACCGGCACTATCCCCTTTTTGATGGCGCTTTTGACCCGTTCCGCGCTCACCTTCTCTATACGCGCCTTTGTATGCGCGGCGTCCGTCACGATGCCCACCTGCCTCCCGGTCAATGACATGGACTCGATGCCCAACTCCCTGACGGCCAGCGCCGTGAGGGCGGCGCTTTTTCTTTCCCCTGAGGAAAGGAGAAGGTCCATCTCCCTCTCATGAGGGTTCCCGGACACCTCGAAGGCAAGCGCGATAAGCCCGTCGGTCTCGCCGGACATGGCCGAGACCACCACCACCACCCTGTGCCCGGCCTCGACGTTCCTTTTGACCCTTTCGGCTACGGCCTTTATCCTCTCGACGCTCCCCACCGACGTGCCGCCGTATTTCTGGACGATTACCACTTAGCCCTTTCCTCCCGGAAGCTCCTTTTTTATGAAATAGCCCATTAGCTCATGGCCGCGCTCGATTCTGAGGACGCCCTCCTCCCTTGCGATGTCCTCGCTGAACGACGCCCCCTCCTCGTGCCTCCGCTCGGCGCTGTCGTATATCACAAAGGGCACCGGCTCCGCCGAATGGGTCCTGAGTTCGATTGGCGTGGCGTGGTCGGGCATGAGGAGTATCCTGTACTCGTCAAAGGCCCGCATGCCCCGGAGCACCGTGCCCACCACCAGGGCGTCGAAGTCCTCCACCGCCCTGAGCTTGTCCCGGTAATTGCCCGAATGGCCGGCCTCGTCCGGGGCCTCGACGTGGATATAGGCGAAGTCCACTTCCTCAAGCGCCTTGAGCGAGCACTCGGCCTTGCCCACATAGTTCGTATCGAGATACCCGGTCACGCCCGGCACGTCCAGCACTCGAAGGCCGGCGTGGATGCCGAGCCCCCTTGTAAGGTCCACGGCGGAGACCAGCGCGCCGCTTATGCCGTATCGCTCGGTAAGGCGCGGCAGGGCCGGCTTTTTCCCCTGCCCCCAGAGCCATATGCTGTTTGCGGTGTTTTTCCCCTCCGCGGCCCTCTTCCTGTTGACCTCATGGTCCTCAAGTATTGAGACCGACCTGAGCATCAGTTCCTTCAGGTGCTCGCTTCCCGGGCCGAGCGGGAGGTAGTCCGAGACGTCCCTTCCGAGTATGTCATGGGGCGGGGTGCAGTCGGCCTCCGTCTCCCCGCCCTTCCACACCATAAGCTGCCGGTAGCTCACGCCGGAGTGGAAAACGACGTCCGAATCGCTTAATTTTTCGTTCAGGGCGGCAACCAGGGCCTCGGCCTCCCCGGTCGTTATGTGCCCGGCGCTGTGGTCCTCCATGCGCGCGTGGGTCTTTTTTTTGTCGAAAGAGAGGGTGACGAGGTTGCACCTGAAGGCAACGTCCCCCTCCTTAAGCGAAACGCCCATGCTCGCGGCCTCAAGGGGCGCCCTGCCGGAATACGTCATGGCCGGGTCGTAGCCCATTATGCTCATGTTGGCCACGTCGGAGCCGGGGCTCATCCCCTCGGGGATGGTGTGGACGACCCCACGTATGCCTTCCCTGGCCAATTTGTCCATGTTCGGGGTGAAGGCGGCCTGCAGGACTGTTTTGCCCCCAAGTTCCTTCAATGGCCTGTCGGCCATGCCGTCGCCTATCAGCACGATGTATTTCCTGCCGCGTTTGGAAGGCATCAGAGGATTTTCTCGATAAGGGCCTCGACGGCCCTGAGGTCGGCCCTGGTCTTTGCCGGCTCCCCGGTGACGAGGGAGACCGCGTCCGGGTCCTTGAGCCCGTGCCCGGTAAGAGTGCAGACCACGGAGTCCCCGCGCCCGAAATACCCCTCCTTATGGAGTTTCAGCACCCCCGCAAGGGACGCGGCGGAGGCGGGCTCGCAGAAAATCCCCTCCTGAGAGGCGATGAGCCTGTAGGCGGATAGTATTTCGTCGTCCGTAACGGCCTCAATTCTCCCTCCGGACTCGTCCCTGCTCGCAATCGCCCCCTTCCAGCTTGCGGGGTTTCCGATGCGGATGGCCGTGGCGACCGTCTCGGGGTTTTCCACCGGCCTGCCGAGCACTATTGGGGCGGCCCCCTCGGCCTGAAAGCCGAGCATGGCGGGCAGTGAGTCCGCCATGCCCTTTTCGTGGTATTCCTTGTACCCCATCCAGTAGGCGGTGATGTTTCCGGCGTTTCCAACCGGGAGGGCGTGGTATGCGGGCGCGCGGCCAAGCTGGCCGACGACCTCGAAGGCCCCGGTCTTCTGCCCCTGGAGCCTGTAGGGGTTGATGGAGTTTACGAGGGTTATGGGATATTTCTCCACAATGGACTTTACGATGTCCAGGGCCTGGTCGAAGTTTCCGTCAAGCTGGAGCACAAGCGCCCCGTGAATCCGCGCCTGCGAGAGCTTGCCGAGGGCGATTTTGCCCTCCGGTATGAGCACCACGCACTTAAGGCCCGCCCGCGAGGCATAGGCGGCGGCCGAGGCCGAGGTGTTGCCCGTTGAGGCGCAGATTACGGCCTTTGAGCCCTCCTCCATGGCCTTTACGATGGCCATGGCCATGCCCCTGTCCTTGAAAGAGCCGGTGGGGTTTGCCCCGTCGAACTTGAAATAAAGCTCAAGGCCGTCGAGCGCCCCTGCGGTGAGGTTGCGCGCCCTGATAAGGGGCGTGTTGCCTTCGTTGAGGGTAAGAAGGGGCGTCTTTTCCGTGACAGGCAGGAAGTCGCTGAATTCCCGGACAATGCCTCTCCATCCGCTACTCAATAACGTCCCCCTCTATCAGTTCCACCTCAAGCCCCTGCTTCTTGAGGGACTTTATGCCTTTTTCGAGGTCCTCTTCCTTGCCTTCGAGTTCGAGCACCATCTCGCCCACGTCCTCGGTCACCCGCGCCCTCCTGATATTGGGCATGATGTCGTACTTCTTCGCCATCCTGAAAATCACGGGCTCCTTGATAAGCTCCGGGGGGAACGTAAGCCTTACCCGTCTTTTCATTTAAAACCTCCTGCCGTTCATTGACCGGGGCCGGACCGTGCCCCCCGCTATGGCCGGCACTATGGAGACCTCGTCGCCGTCCTTGACGACGGTCTGCTCGGCCTGGAGGAACCGTATGTCCTCCTCGTTGACGTAGATGTTGACGAACCTCCGGACCTTCCCCCCCTCGGAAAGCCTCTCGCCGATTCCGGGGTACCGGCCGTCCAGGTGCTCGACAAGCTCGATGACGGTGCCCGCCTTGCCCTCCACTACTTCCTCCCCCTTGGTGAGACTCTGAAGGGGGGTAGGTATTTTCACGCTGACAGCCATGCCGTTACCTCCTATTTTTTCTCCCTGTTGATTTTCTTAAGCACGTCCTCGAACGATGCGAGGTTGGGTTTAATGTGGTGGGCCTCCTTCGTATGCCCCACCAGGGCCTCCTGCGTCTTAAGGCCGTTTCCGGTTATGCAGATAACAGTGGTCTCCTCCCTGGCTATCCTGCCGGCCTTGATAAGCTTTATTGTGTTTGCCAGGGTGACGCCCCCGGCCGTCTCCGCAAAGACGCCCTCGCTCCTGGCAAGGAGTTTTATCGCGTCGATTATCTCCGGGTCGGTGGCGTCCTCGGCATATCCCCCGCTCTCTGCGACCACCTGCGTGGCGTAGAACCCGTCGGCGGGGTTTCCGATGGCAAGGGACTTGGCCACAGTGTCGGGCTTTACGGGCCGTATTACGTCGGTGCCCGCCTTTATGGCCGCGGATATGGGGTTACACCCCTCGGCCTGGGCCGCAAACACCTTCGTGTTGAGTTCCTTGAGTATCCCGATTTCCTTGAACTCCTTGAAACTTTTCCATATCTTGGTAAGGAGCGAGCCGCTCGCGCAGGGGACGACAACGTTGTCGGGGGCGCTCCAGCCCAACTGCTCGACTATCTCGAAGCCCTGGGTCTTTGAGCCCTCGGCGTAAAAGGGCCTTATGTTGATATTGACGAAGGCCCAGTTGTACTTGTTGGCGACCTCGCTGCAGAGCCGGTTTACGTCGTCGTAGCTGCCGTCCACGGCGATGAGGTTGGGCCCGTAGACCAGCGAGGCCACTATCTTGCTCTTCTCAAGCGTGGCCGGGATGAAGATGAACCTCTCGAAATCCGACCGTGCGCCCTGGGCGGCCACTGAGTGGGCGAGGTTTCCGGTGGAGGCGCAGGCCACGGTCTCAAACCCGAACTCCTTGGCCTTGGTAAGCGCCACGGCCACCACCCTGTCCTTGAAAGAAAGGGTGGGGTGCACCACGGTATCGTCCTTTATATAGAGGGACTTCACCCCGAGTTCCCTGGCCAGGTTGTCGGCCCTCACAAGGGGCGTATACCCCGAGTCCAGCCCCACCTGCGGCTCGCCGTCTATGGGCAGGAGTTCCCTGTAGCGCCAGAGGTTCTTAGGCCTCTTCTCGATGGTCTTCCTCGTAAGGGCTTTCTTGATGCCCCTGTAATCATAGACCACCTCGAGCGGGCCGAAACAGAACTCGCAAACGTAAACGGGCTCCACGGGATACTCCCTGCCGCATTCCCGGCACTTAAGCCCCCTTACGTGGCCCATGCCCTAAGCCCCTCTTCCATTAATTTTTTCCATATGTAACGTAAAGTAAATATTTATTGTACTGAATTCCGCGGAATTTTTAAAGCGCAAAACCACACCGAAAATGCCGCTGGGCGCGGGCGCTCCGCCCTGTCCGGCCTGAGCGCGGGACACCCTCGATAATGACTAAAGGCGCCCTATTTTTAGAGGCTGCCTGAAAGGTAAAAGAAAACCCCCTACTTCACCCTCAGCCCCGGGGGGGTCTCGACCTCTTTATTGTCCGTGGTGAGGACCACGGGTTCTCCGTCCGGGCCGGTGGCGGCAAGGAGCATGCCCCGGCTCTCGACGCCCATCAGCCTTGCGGGCTTTAAGTTGGTGACCACGATGACGGTCCTGCCTATCAGTTCCTCCGGGGAGTAGGCATTGCCTATTCCCGCCACCACCTGCCGGTGCTCTCCGGTGTCCACCTCAAGGCGCAGGAGCTTCTCGGAGCCCTCAACCCTCTCGGCAAGCTTCACCTTGCCGGTCTTCATCTCCACCCTGGCGAAGTCCTCCAGGGAGATAAGGTTTGCCCCTGTTTCTTCCCGTGCGTCTTCATTGCGCTTCTCCTCAGTCACTTTCCTCTCCTTTTTCCCGGGCTTCCTTCCGGCGGTTTTCTCCGTCTCTATCCTCGGAAAGAGCGCTTCAAGGCCCTTGAGCCTCGTTCCGGGCTCAAGTCTTCCCCATCGCGTCTCCTCCTCCATATCGGCTTGCGAGAGCTCGCCTTCCCGGCCCAGTGCGGCGTGGAGCTTACGGGTGGCGTTGGGCAGGAACGGGTGCAGGTAGACCGAAAGGAAGCGGAGGGCCTCAAGCGAGGAGTAGATGACAGTCCTGAGCCTGCCCTCTTTTTGCGGGTCCCTGGCCAGCAGCCAGGGGGCGCTTGAGTCTATGTATTTGTTCGTGTGCGAGACGAGCTTCCATATCTCCTCGAGGGCGCGCTGAAACTGGAGCGCGGCGAGGGCCTCGTGCATGCCCCCGAGCACTCCCTCGGCCACGAGCTTCATCTCTTTCTCCGGCCCTTCGGGCTCGGCGGGAAGCGGCGTTTCGGCATCGAAATACCGCCCGGCCATACTGAGCACCCTGCTTGCCAGGTTGCCCAGGTCGTTTGCCAGGTCGGTGTTGGTTCGGTGGATAAGGGCGGCCTCGGAGAAGTCACCGTCTGAGCCGAAGGGCACCTCCCTGAAAAGGAAATACCGGAAAGCGTCGTTTCCGTAGCGCTCCGCCATCGAGGCCGGCTCGACCACGTTTCCGAGGGACTTGGACATCTTCCTGCCCTCGATGGTCCACCAGCCGTGGGCGAATATGTTGCCGGGAAGCGGTATTTCAAGGGCCATGAGCATCGCGGACCAGTAGACCGCGTGGGTGGTGAGTATGTCCTTGCCGATTATGTGGTGGTCGGCGGGCCAGGGGGCGAAGTTTCCGCTCCCAAAGGGACTGTCGCTTCCCATTAAGTGCATGGGCGAGAGGTATCGGGTGGCGGAGTAGTAGTTTATCAGCGCGTCGAACCAGACATAGGTGACGTAGTCCTCGTCAAAGGGCAGCGGAATGCCCCATGAAAGCCGGTGTCTGGGCCGCGAGATGCAGAGGTCCCCGAGGGGCTGGGACCTGAGAAAGCCCAATACCTCGTTTCTCCGGGTCTCGGGCAGCACGTAGCCGGGGTTTTGCTCGATGTGCTTGAGGAGCCTTGCCTGGTAGCCGGACATGAGGAAAAAATAGTTGTCCTCCTCTATCCGCTCCACCGGCCTTCCGCAGTCGGGGCAGTCGCCCTCCGCAAGGTCCTTGCCGGTCCAGAACCTCTCGCAGGGGGTGCAATACCAGCCGGAGTACGTGCGCCGGACGATCTCCTTTTTGTCCCAGAGCCGTCCGAGAAGCTCCCTGACGACTTGCACGTGTTCGGCGTCGGTGGTCCGTATGAAGGCGTCGTGCGTAAGCCCGAGCGTCCGCCAGAGTGCTTTAAAATTCTCCACCGTGGCGTCGGCGTGCTCCTTGGGGGTCCTGCCCCTTTCGGCGGCGGCACGCTCGACTTTCTGGCCGTGCTCGTCCGTGCCGGTGAGGAAAAAGACCTCCCTCCCCCTCATCCTGTGGTATACGGCGAGTATGTCGGCGGCCAGCGAGGTGTAGGCATGGCCGATGTGGGGCTGGTCGTTGACGTAATATATGGGAGTGGTGACGAAGAACTTCACTCGGTCTTTTTCCTGTTCCCCGACCTTCTCCTTCTCCTCTTTTTGGGCTTGGCCTGTTTGTCAGGCTCGGCCTTGTCCTTTGGCCGGGCCGCCTCCGGCGGGGGCGAGGGCCTTTCCGCGGGCTGTCCTGCGGCTGCCGCCCTGGCGGCCCCCTTCCTGCGGGAGCGCCTCCTCCTGCCGCGATTCCCCGGAGCCGCAGGGGGCTTGTCCCCGGCTTTTTCCCTGGAGAGACGGGCCTGCCTTTCGGCCTCCTCCGCGGCCTTTCTTTCCTTCTCGGCCTCCTCGGCCTCTCTGGCTTCGCGGGCGGCCTTTTCCTCCGCGGCTTTTCTTGCCTCCTCGGCCTCCTGCTGCCGCACTTTCTTGAACTCCTCCTCGGTGAGGTATTCGTAGCTCAGGCAGCACATGAGCCTTCCGCAGGAGCCCGAAAGCTTGCAGGTGTTAAGGACAAGCTCCTGCTGCTTGGCCATCTTTATGGATATGGGGGAGAAGGACTTAAGGAACGTCTTGCAGCAGAACTCCTTGCCGCATACGCCGTAGCCCCCCGTTAACCTGGCCGCGTCCCGCACGCCTATCTGCCGGAGCTCAATCCTCGCTCTGAACTTCGAGGCCAGGTCCTTTACGAGTTCGCGGAAGTCCACGCGGCTTTCGGCCACGAAGTAGAAGATAAAGCGCTTCCTGTCGAGGGTGACCTCGTTGATGAGGAGCTTCATGGGAAGCCCCCTGGCCTTTATCCTCTCCTTGCAGTAATCGAGGGCCTCCTTTTTGACCCCCTCGTTCTCCTCCTCCTGCTGCACGTCCGCCTCGGTGACCTTCCGGAGCACGGGCTTGAGCTCCTTCTCCGGCGACCTCGGCTCGCACCTGGTCCTGTAGACCTTGCCGATGCTTATGCCGATGTCGGACTCCACGACGACCCGGTCGCCCATTTTCACCTCGATGCCCTCGGCCTCGAAGCAGTAGGTCTTCCCGGAATCGCCGAACCGTATGCCGACTATCTCAGACATGGATGTTGGACTCCCTCAAAACGGCGCTGGTATAGTTCCAGGTGATGCCCTTGTTCAGGTTGAACATGAGGGCGCCCCGCAGCCTGCGGAGCTTCCCGTAGCACTCCATGATGCCCTCGACGGACGCCCCGCGGGCCATGGCCCCGAGTTTTCCCCCGATGTCCGCGTTTACGAGGCCGCCTTCGCCCCCGAGCTTGACCACCGCCAGGTCCCTTAAGAGCAGAAGCACGAGGTCCAGCCACCGCTCGATGTCCCGCCGGTCCGCCCACGAGGGCTTGCCCTCGGCGGCGAGCATCCTCTTGAGCGTGTCGAGGAACTTCCGGCGCTCCTTCAGGAGGTCTTCCCTTACCGCGAGGCCCGGCCTGCCCATGGAGAGCCTGGCCAGGGCGGCGGCTTCCTTCCGGCCCGCGCCGATGACCTCCTCGCAGTCGGAAGGGGAAAGGGGCCTGAAGTTCACCCTCGAACACCGGGACCTGATGGTGGAGGGCAGCCAGTCCGGCTTGGAGGAGACAAGCACGATAAGGCTTCCGGCGGCCGGCTCCTCAAGGGTCTTCAGGAAGGCGTTGGCCGCGTTTGAGTTCATCGTCTCCGCGTCGTCCACTACCACGGCCTTTATGCCGCCCTCGAAGGGCTTGAAGGACAGGGCCTCCTCAAGCCGCCGTATCCGCTCCACTTTGATGATGCCGTTTTCCGGCTCGACGAGCAGGAAATCGGGGTGCGACCCCGCCTCGGTCTTCCTGCACGAGGGACACCCGTCGCAGGCGTCCCGCCAGCCGCCGCGGTCAACCGGGGCGCGGCAGTTGAGGGCCTTCGCGAAATTGACCGCCGTGAGCCTCTTGCCCACGCCCTCCTCCCCGGCAAACAGGTACGACGTGGCGACCCTGCCGCGCTCCATTGCGCCCGTGAGCATCCTTATGGCGGTTTCCTGCCCTTTTACGCCTGATAAAGACATGGAATTTATTATAACTTAACTTGCGGACTTCCCGCCCGCGGGGAAAACCGCGCCCAATGCCCGCCGGGCGGCCCCTCTGGCCCGGCCTTGACAATTTCGTTTGATATTACCTATGTTATCCTGAACTGAAAGATTACTTTAAGGAGGACTCATTATGCTGAAAAGGGTTGTGCTCATCTCGATTGCCGCGGTCTTTCTTTTTCAGGGCGCGGCCCATGCCCAGGCGGGCGGGGTGATACTTGAGGACACGCTCTACGGCGCGCTGCTGGGCGGCATTCTCGGCGCCGCCGTATACCTGCTCGACGAGGATGACTTGAGCGAGAAGGTCGGCACTGGGGTGGGAATCGGGACCATCGGGGGTTTCCTCTTCGGGGTAACCGATGCCGCCACCATGGTGCAGGTGGAAGAGGGCAAGGTGAAGTTCGCCGCGCCGCCGGTGATTATCGAGAGAAGGGGGGACGCCACGGTCCTTAAAACCAGCCTCATCGTCGTTAGGTTTTAACCCGGACATTGCATGAGCACTAAGAAAAAAGAGAACAAGAAGTCATGTTAACAATCACAGGCATAGGCGGGGTTTTCCAGCCCCGCCGGAGAACCGGCTCCCGGCGGGACTGAAAGTCCCGCCTATCGGGAGGGCGGGTGTTATTAATCCGGTCATTAAATAGGTGACAAATCAGGGGTAAATGTTGTATAAT
>CBDVCR010000037.1:0-20596 GCA_965372535.1 uncultured bacterium
TATAACATCCGCCCTACCGATAGGCGGGACTTTCCAGTCCCGCCGGGAGCCGCCCTCCGGCGGGGTTGGAAACCCCGCCTATGCCTGCGATTTTTTTCATAAGTTCTTGTTCTCTTTTTCCATAGTGCTCATGCAATGAGCGGGTCAGGGCAGTGGGCCCCTGTATTGCCCGAGCATGCCGAGGAGGACGTTCGGGGTCAGAAACCGCGCGGCTTCAGCCTCCATTACCGCGCCGAAGAAATCGCAGTCTATGCAGTTGATGCACTTTCTGGCGAAAGTGCCCTGTACCTCTTCCCCGCACATCGTCCCCGCCACCACCCAGCAGGCCCTCCCCGCGTTGGTCCCCCCGTGCACTCCGTGGAGCTTCTCCTCCAGAGGGGCGGGGCATGTGCCCAGTTCCCCCTCGCGCTCGCCGCCGGGTTCTCTGCCGCAGCCCTTGTACTCCCAGCAGTTCTTTTTCATGGCGACTATTTTAAAGCATCGGGCCTCCCGGCACAACCTCAAAAAGACGGTATATTCAAAAAAAAGAGCGGGGCGCGATAACCCCGCTCAATCCCTTATATCGTGAACCGACCGGTTCAGCATCCGCCGCCGGGGCTTCAGCCGCCGCCCGGCCCGCCGAAGAGCGCGTTGAAGAAACCCGTTGGGTTGTGCTTCACGACGTTTCCCCCGCCGCAGAGCGGGCACTTCTCCTCAGTGGGGTCCTCGCCCTCGGCGAGGCAGAACTCAAAGTGCCGCCCGCACCCGAGGCAGAGGCAAGTGTGTCTCGGCATCGTTTTCCTCCTTGAATGCACCAGTGTATTCCCCGTGGCGGCGAATAATACGGAAGCGGCCATGGACCGCTTTCATGCCGCCGCCTTCTTTTTTTTCCTTTTCCTTTCCATGAAATCAAGAAAGGTCTTCATGTCGCAGGCGCCCCCGGCCCGGCGCTGGAACTCGTTACAGTCCTTGAGGGTCGCCAGGTCCTCAAGAAACACCTCGTCGTCCTTAAGCTCTGCCTTCAGCATATTTATAAGGTTCCTCACCGGCGGCCGCAAGCTCTTTTTCAGGGAATAGTAGACCAGCTTTTTCTCCTTTCGCTCCTCCACAACCCCCGCGTCCCTCAGCATTGCAAGGTTTCTGGAGACCAGGGGCTGCGAGACCCCCAGGACGGCCATTATCTTGCAGACGAACAACTCCCCGTGCGTAAGGAGCATGAGGATGCGAAGCCTCGTCTCGTCGGAAAATATGTGAAATGTCCTCGCAAGCTCTGTCATATTAATAAATTGTAATACGTTTATCTCAAAATGTCAACCCCTCCGGCCCTTTACGGCCCTTATGGAGGGTGACATAATAAGGCATGGAAATCGACTGCTATCTCTCGAAAGACTGCGGCTCGGAAGACGCGCTCATGGAGGCCGTGCTGGAGGCTCTTGCCCTTGAGGGCGCGGAGGCCCGGGCCGCCGTGCACCGCATCGACGAGGAAGAGGCCGAAAGGCTCGGCCTCCGGGGCTCGCCCTCGGTGCTCATAAACGGCAGGGACATAGAGCCAGCCTCCATGGAGGGCTTCGGCTGACGCCTGTTCCGCGACGAGTCCGGCGGGCTCGCGGGCGTCCCCTCCCTCACCACCCTCAGGCTTGCTATACGAAAGAGCCGGTAAGGCCGCCACTGGCGCGCGCCAGGCGGTTCCTATAAAATAGACCGATGGGAATGTACGGCGGGAAAAGGCTTTCGTTCATTGACCGCTTCCTTACCGTATGGATATTCGCCGCCATGGCGCTTGGCGTAAGCGCGGGGTACTTTGTCCCCGGCGTCGAGGAGTTCATCACCCGTTTCCAGGTGGGGACCACCAACGTCCCCATTGCCGCCGGGCTCATCCTGATGATGTACCCTCCGCTTGCCAGGGTGCGCTACGAGGAGCTGGGGGAGGTGTTCCGGAACAGGAAGGTGCTTGGGGTCTCGCTCATTCAGAACTGGGTTATAGGGCCGGTGCTGATGTTCGCGCTTGCGGTGCTGTTTCTCCGGGGCTACCCGGAGTACATGGTGGGCCTTATCATGATAGGGCTTGCGCGCTGCATCGCCATGGTCATCGTCTGGAACGACCTGGCCTGCGGCGACCGGGAGTATGCCGCGGGGCTGGTGGCCTTTAACTCGGTCTTCCAGGTGCTTTTTTATTCCCTTTATGCCTATGTGTTCATAACCGTGCTGCCGCCGCTTTTGGGCCTCGAGGGCGCGCTGGTCGAGGTCACCATGGCCGGGATTGCAAAGAGCGTCTTTATCTACCTCGGCGTACCGTTTCTGGCGGGAATGCTGACGCGGTTTGTCCTCACAAAAGCCAAAGGCCGTGAGTGGTACGAGGGGACGTTTGTACCTAAAATAAGCCCCCTTACCCTTATCGCCCTGCTCTTTACCATCGTGGTGATGTTCTCGCTCAAGGGAAACTATATCATCCGCCTTCCGCTTGATGTATTCCGCATCGCCGTGCCGCTGCTTATCTATTTTGTGGTCATGTTCCTGGTTTCCTTTTACATGGGCAAGAAAATCGGCGCGGACTACGAAAAAACCGCCACCCTCTCGTTTACCGCCGCAAGCAACAACTTCGAGCTTGCCATAGCCGTTTCGGTGGCGGTCTTCGGCCTCGACTCCGGGGCGGCCTTCGCCGCCGTCATCGGCCCCCTGGTGGAAGTGCCGGTGCTTATAGGGCTCGTGGGCGTGGCCCGGTATTTCCAGCGGCGATACTTTGCCGGCCAGTACTGCCGGGTGGAGGGCACAGGGCCGCTGTAAGGCCGCCACTGGCGCGCGCCGGGCCGTTTCCGATAAAATAGACGTATGAAGATGAGTGCCGAGAAACGCCTTGCCGTAACGTTTGCCATCACCATCGCGATACTCGTGGCCGAGGTGGCGGGCGGCCTTATAAGCAACAGCCTTGCGCTCCTGAGCGACGCGGGCCACGTCTTTACGGACGCCTTCGCCCTGGGCCTGAGCCTCCTTGCCGCGCGCATAAGCCGAAGGCCCCTGGACGCGAGGGCCACATTCGGCTACCACAGGGTGGGCCTTCTGGCCGCGGTGGTAAACGGCGTCTCGCTCGTGGGCATAGCGGGCTTTATCTTTTACGAGTCCTACGGCAGGTTCCTCTCCCCGCCGGAGATAGACCTCTCGGTGATGCTTCCCGTGGCCGCCGGAGGGCTCCTGGCCAACCTTGTCATGGTCTTCATACTGGGGCACAGGCACGAGGACCTCAACGTAAGAAGCGCCTGGCTCCACGTGCTCGGCGACACGCTGGCCTCGGTGGGCGTCATAGTCTCGGGCGTCGTCATATACCTGACCGGCTGGCGCTACGCCGACCCCCTGGCCGGGGCGCTCATAGGCGGCATAATAGTCGTCGGCGGGGCGCGGGTGGTCAGGGAGGCCCTGCACGTTTTCTTAGACCTCGTCCCCAGGGGCTACGACGTGGAGAAAATCGCCGGGGAAATCGCCGAGGTCCCCGAGGTCGAGGGCGTCCACGACGTCCACATCCGCTCGCTCTCACACGGCAGGGTCTCGTTTTCGGCCCACGTCCTCACCAAGGACATGATGCTCAGCGACGCCGAGGCCGTTAGGACGAAGATAGACGAACTCCTCCGGGACATGGGCGTGGAGCATATCATGCTCCAGTTCGAGTCCGTGGAGTGCCCCACCGACAGCCTCTACTGCCGGGTCTGCAACATCGGCCTGAGCGGCGAGCTTGAAGAGCACGCCCACCCCCGCGGGGGCCACCCCCACTGAGTCCCATGCGGAACAGGACATGAAAAAAATCATGGTCCTGTGCACCGGCAACTCCTGCCGCTCGCAGATGGCGGAGGGTTTTTTAAGGCACTTGGGCAAGGGCCGCGTGGAGGCCCACAGCGCCGGGTTGCTGGCCGCGGGCGTCAACCCCCGGGCCATAGCGGTGATGAGGGAGGCGGGCATCGACATCTCCGCCCAGACCTCGGACGTTATGGACCCGGAGCTTCTGGGCGGCATGGACCTTGTGATTACCGTATGCGACAACGCCGCCGGGGCCTGCCCCGCCACGCCGCCTTCGGTCAGGCGCCTGCACATGCCCGTCAGGGACCCCGTGGGCGCGACCGGCACGGAGGAGGAGATAATGGACGAGTTCCGCAGGGCCAGGGACGAGATACGCTCCGCCATGGAGAAGGTGGTCAGGGAAGAGGTCGGGGAGTGAGTGACTTATTATTAAGGAGAACATAAAATAGATTACATGACGAACACCGGACTGGAGCGAATCGATACGACTTCCCCCTTTGGAAAAAGGGGGGTAAACTATTGACTCACGCATAACAAATGTCCGCTTTGCCGTCATTCCCGCGCAGGCGGGAATCCAGGGACGTAACCATGCGGAAGATGCGGAAAATACTGGATCCCCGCTTACGCGGGGATGACAAGGATAGTATATGACAGAACAAGAGGCATGGGACATTACTTGTGCGAGGCTCAATATTTTATGCTCTGGGTATTAAGTGGAATAAGCTGTGAATTTTAGTGACTACCGGTCAAACATCTTCTTTTGTATAAAAGGTAATTGAGATGCCAGAAATAATGAATGGGAGAGAGCTTGCCGCGCAAATAAAAAAGAGGGTCAGGAACTATGTGGCAATGCTTGGCGAGGCCGGCATTGAAGTGGGTCTGGGGCTTATGCGTATTGGTGATGACCGCTCGTCGAAATCCTATTACCTTTCCATCCTCAAGGCATGCCGGGCTCTGGGCGTAGTGCCGCATGCCCATGAACTCCCCGGGACGGTTTCGCTTAATGAGATTTTGAATATTATCAGAGGAATCAACAAGGACGAACGCATTAACGGCCTTCTGGTATTGTTTCCACTTCCGTGGAGGCTCAACCCCAGGCGCGTGGTCAATGAAATCGCGCCCGAAAAGGACGTGGACGGCCTCGGGTATATCTCCATAGGGCGTCTCGCGGCTGACGAATCCATGTTTCAGATATTTGACGAAGCTGCCGGTGACTGGACCGAGGACAGCAGAGTCCTCCCCAGGGTATCGGGTTTCCTGCCTTGCACCCCCTTTGGAGTTATTCGGCTGCTGGAGCACTACGACATACCGCTTAGGGGAAAGCACGCCGTTGTAATCGGCAAAAGCCTCGCCGTTGGCAAGCCCCTGTCCCAGATGCTCCTTGCCAAGGAGGCAACGGTGACGGTATGCCATAAGCAGACTACCGACATGGCCTCTCTGATACGCCAGGCGGATATCATCTGCTCGGCCACCGGAGTTAAGGGCCTCATTACCGCGGAAATGGTAAAGAAAGGAGCCGTGGTAGTGGACATCGGCATCAATGTGCTTGAGGACGGCGCAATCGTGGGCGACGTGGACTTCGATAACGTGGCGGAACATGCATCATATATCACCCCTGTCCCTGGTGGAGTAGGGCCGGTTACCATCGCAATGCTCCTGGAGAATACAGTGCGCTCGGCACACTTGAGCGATTTATTGAAGAGCCCGCTCTTTTTACGGTAATTGATAATGCGGCGGCGCGAGCCCCGGGTTTGCACCCCTTCCGTTTCCTCGTCATGGAAGTCGAGGAGAGGAAAATCGCCAGGGTAAAGATAACCAGGCTCTAAGCCTTATTGCCCCCCGTTATCCTTTCTTTAAATCGCCTCCCTTGACAAATTCCTAATTGTTTCTTACCATAATGTAAGAATATTGCAAACAAGAAAGGATTCCGGACAAATGCCGGCATCACAGATAACCTCGAAGGGCCAGACGACAATCCCCAAAAAGATAAGGGAATACCTGCATCTGCTGCCGGGCGACAGGGTCGATTTTGTCGTTGACGAGATGGGGAAGGTCGTCCTTGAGCCCGCCACCCTCGACGTCAGGGAGCTCGAGGGAATCTTCCACAGGCCGGGGGTGAAGGCCGTCTCCACGGAAGAGATGAAAAAGGCCGTCAGGGAGCGGTTCAAGAGAAAATAGCCGATGAGGGGCCTCGACACAAACGTACTCGTCAGATACCTTGTTAGAGACGACAGGAGACAGGCGGAGAGGGCGTCGGCTTATATCCGGGAGGCGACGGCCGGGGGTGAGAGTTGCTTTATCAACGGCATTGTCCTTTGCGAGCTGGTCTGGGTGCTTGAGGCCGCGTATGGTTTCGGCAAGAGGGAGATATCAGAGGTCCTTGAGAAGATACTCATCACGAAACAGTTCGATATCGAGCAGAAGGACATCGTGCGGCAGGCCGTGGGCGATTATGCCCGGGGGAAGGGAGACCTCGCGGACTACCTTATCGGCCGGATTAACCACGAGCACGGCTGCGAGCGGACAGCCACCTTTGACCGCTCGCTTAAGGATGCACCAGCCTTTGAAGTGCTTGGGTGAAAGCATGTAAAGGTGTAAAGGGGGTCACGTCTTGCTTTATTACATTTTAAAAAAAGGCAATGAGCGTGACGATTACAAAACGATTGACAACCCGCTGGCTCGGAATGAACATAACGCTCGCTGAATAATATCCCCCGCTAACCAGCGTCCTCCCCCTTCTCTGCTAAAATACCCCATGCGATACGTTGACGTTATCTTCCCCCTCAAACTCGGCCCCCTTACCTACAGCGTGCCCGATGCCCTGAAAGGGGCCGTGGCCCCCGGCGTCATGGTGGAGGCGGAGGTCAAGAAGACCGTAAAAAAGGGCATTGTCACAGGCCCGGCGGCCGAGGTCCCGGAGGGAAAACTAAAACCTCTTAAGGCGGTCCTGGGCGACGGCCCCGCCCTCGGCGTCCCCATGCTAAAGCTCATCCAGTGGATGGCGGGGTATTACTTCGCCCGCGAGGGAGAGGTTCTGAATACCGTCATGCCCAGGGAGTTTTTCGAGGGCGTAAAGCCGCGTGGGCGGGGGGAAACCCCCCTCATGGCCGGGCGGCCCGGCGTCGTGCTCGATGAGGCCGCAAGACGCGCCGTAAAGGCCATAAGCGCCGCCGCGGGAGAAGGCCGTTACGGGACGTTTCTCCTCCACGCCCCCTCCACCCGGTACGAGCTTTCGTTTCTGCTTGAGGCCCTGAGGGGGATGAAAAACGCCGTCATTGTGGTCCCGGACCACGCCTGGATAAAGCACGTCGCCGGGGCGGTGGGCGAGGCGGTGGGGGAGCAGAGGCTCGCCCTCTACCACGCGGGCCTGTCGAGGGGGCGGCGCTCCGAGGCCCTGAGGCGCATAAGGGAAGGCGATGCGGACGTTGTGCTCGGAAGCCGCGGCGCGGTCTTCGCCCCGCTTAAGCAGGTCTCGTTCATCGCGGTCTTGCAGGAGGAGAGCACCGCCTACAAGGAGGAGCAGGGAGTGCGCTACAGCACCCGCGACATGGCCGTGATGCGCGGCTACCAGGAGGGGGCCTCGGTGCTCCTTTCCTCCATCTGCCCGTCGGTGGAATCCTTCCATAACGCGGAAAGCGGCAAGTATACGCTCATCGAGCCGCCCTCCGCCGCGCTCAGGCCCAAAGTCCGGGTGGTGGACATGAGGCACTCGGAGTCCTCGATTTCCCCCACCCTCCGCCGCACGGCCGAGGCGAGGCTCCGGCGGGGGGAGAAGGTGATGCTCTACATCAACCGCAAGGGGTTTTCCATGCTCCGGTGCGCCGAGTGCGGACACTTCGAGACATGCCCCCGCTGCAACGTCCCCCTGGTCTTTCACAAGAGCGGGCGGACCCTCCGCTGCGGCTACTGCGGGAGGCAGGCGGCCCCTCCCGATGTCTGCCCGGCCTGCGGAGGGGTCGAGCTTAAGCCCGTGGGCGCAGGCATGGAGCGGGTCGAGGAGGAGGTAAGGGAACTCGGCCCCGTGGGGGTCGAGAAAAAGACAAAGGGGCTTTTGGAGGTCATCGCAGAGGCCGAGGGGGGGCTTGCCGTGGGCACGAAGGTACTTACCCGCAACGCGGCCCTCGGCGGCGCCTTCTCCCTTGTCGGGGTGGTAAACGCCGACGGTTACCTCTACGTCCCTGACTTCCGCTCCGCAGAACGGGCCTGGCAGGACCTCATGTACGCCGCCGACAGGGTGAAGCCCGGCGGGCAGCTCATCGTCCAGACCCGGCGCCCCGGCGCCCCGCTCTTCGGTTATCTCAGGAGCTTCAACACGAGGAGGTTTTACGCCGGGGAGCTTAAGGAGAGGGAAGCGCTCGGCTACCCCCCTTACTCCAAGATGGCCCTTATAACGATAGAGGGCGACGGCGCGCCGAAGGCCGTGGGCGTTTCGGCGGGAGGAGCGGAAGTTTTGGGCCCCGTGCCCTCAATCTCAAAACAGGGGAAAAAGGTCTACAAGGTTCTCATAAAGGCCCCCTCTCGCGCGGAGCTTAAGGGCGCTGTCGAGGGGGTGCTCGTAACGCTCAAAAACCACAGGGCGAGGCTCGACGTGGACCCCGTGGGGATGTAGAGAAAACGCCGTCTTTTTGCCCTGTAATTTCCCGGTTGTCTCTGCCGCAGGGTGCGTATGCCGCTGATTTCGGACACCGATGCCGGCCTTCTTCGGACAACTGTTCCGAATCATCTCGGACAGATTAGTCGTATGTTTCGTTTCAGGCCATCCGAACCCCATTCAGCTTGATTTCGGACATCCCCAAGTGTGGAATTTAGACTATAATATGTACGCAAGGCTTCTTCCTGTTAGTCGCACCCTTGGACTATCTGTAAAACTGAGGACTATAATCGTTACTAACCAGTTAGTTTTTATCTTTACAGTGAACCTTAAAAAATACTTGTTTTGCAGGCTATTTCCGGCATTGTAATGTTAAGTATTTCATGCTCCCTGGTAGTAACTCACAGCCTCAAATTCTTTAAATAGCCCTCCGGTATGCCTGCCTTATACTGAACCATATGCAAAGGGTGGCAATGTTGTTAGACATTTAAGCAATTGAGAGTAAAATGTTTATTAAGGAGGTGTATCATGGCTGAGAGTCTTTACACGGAATTCAGGAAACTTACCCCGAAAGTGACAGGCGGCCTTGTCAGGATGCGTGAGGAAACCTTCAGGGATGCTGTAGTGCCAGCCAAGTATAAGATACTGGCAGCATTGGCTGTGGTCGTGGTGACCAAATGCGAGCCGTGCATCAATGCCTATACTAAAATGGCATATCAGAGCGGAATAACCATAGAAGAGCTTCTTGAGTTTCTCAATGTCGCAATGACGGAGGGAGGATGTCCAGGTGAACAATGGGCGCTGAAGGCATACCAAACATATAGAGAACTGCAGCAGGGAAAGCAAATCGAGGAGGAGGTCTGCTGCAATATCGAAGACGCAGAATAGTCACCAAGTGGAGGTAAAGATGAGAAAAATCACAATTCTCCTGTCCCTATGCATCACTCTATTTTTCTTCGCACCAGTCGTGCAGGCTGAGGAGGGAAAGGAAGTTTTCCTCATCCACCTTAAGACGAGCCTTGACCATGATGATTCCCAGATATGCGTGGCCTATAATATGATCTGGGCGGCGCTTGAGGAAGGGTTCGGCGTAAAGGTGCTCGTTGATGCCGATGCCGTTAATACGTTCAAAATCGGCTGGTTGGGCAAGGACGACATAGAGGATTTCGATCTTCCTCTAAGGCTCAGGAAATCGCTTTCTGAGCAATTCAACGTGCCTCTCGAAGAAGTGCCGGAGAAGTACGGGCCATTCCTTGAAATGCTCAAGAAAAAGGGCGCGGTGTTCTATATAAACTCTGCGTTCCTCGTACTTGCCAAGATTGAGAAACGTATGGGCTCGGTAGAGAATATCTCGGCCAAGTTCTTCAAACCTGTAACGATTAAAGAGATGGTTGAATTGAGAAAAAGCGCGGACTACTATATGGCTTATTGATTATTGCAGATTATTGATAACACAAGTACAAAAAGGTACAGCGCCTATTTTGGGAACGAGCACGGCCAGTTCGGGGGGGGTCTTGTCAAGAGGTGTGTAAATCGGTTCAGGCGGCCCTCCTATCCAGACCCATATCCGTTACCCTTTTGCCGTTAACGTACTTTACGCCCGCGCTCGTCAACGGCCTCGAACAATTGAAGACGCCCGGCATGGGCGTTTTCGGCTTTACTTTCATCGCCGGGTTTTCCGAACGACTTGTCTTCCCGACCTTCCGGTAAGCGGCGCCCATGCGGCAAAAAAGGCTGGCCCGGATAGCGAACGGGTCTGCCCGGGGCGAGTTGCCTTAAGCTACATGTCCAGCAGGGTCGCCCGCTTGATAATCGCGGCCGTCGTGTCCTTGAGGCGGCGGAAGCTCCTTGCGTTTTCGATTGCGATGGAGGCGTACATGCCCGGCGAATGCATGAGCTTCAGGCCGTCGAGGCTGAAGAGGGCAAGGGGAAGCCCCCGGCCCTGCGGAGTGGCTGTCGTGATACAATACGGCATGTTCGAAGACGAACTGGAGGGGCTCGATAAGCGGAGCCTGCTCCGCGAGATAAAGGACCGCGCCACGCCGCAGGGCCGGGAGATAGAGGCAGGCGGCAGGCGGCTTTTGAACTTCGCCTCAAACGACTACCTTGGACTGGCCGGCCACCCGGCACTAAAGGAGGCGGCGCGGGAGGCGCTTGGGCAATACGGCGCCGGCGCCGGGGCGTCGAGGCTCCTTTCGGGCGGGTGCGCGCTCCACGCGGAGCTCGAGGAGAAAACAGCGGCGCTGAAGGGCGCGGAGGCCGCCCTTGTGTTCGGCTCGGGCTATGCCGCCAACGCCGGCGCAATCCCGGCCCTCGCAGGCCGGGGCGACGCCGTATTCAGCGACGAGCTGAACCACGCAAGCATCATCGACGGCTGCCGCCTTTCAAGGGCAGAGACCTTTATCTACCGCCACCGGGACGCCGCGCACCTCGGGGAGCTCCTGCGCTCCTCCGGGGCCGGGCGCAAGCTGGTCGTCACCGATACCGTCTTCAGCATGGACGGCGACCTGGCCCCCCTCCCGGAAATCCATTGGCTGGCAAAGGAGTCCGGAGCGCTCCTTTACCTTGACGACGCCCACGGCACGGGCGTGCTTGGCGGGGGGAAGGGGGCGCTTTCGCATTTTGCAATCACGCCCGAGCCGTGGATAATCCAGATGGGGACTTTCTCAAAGGCCCTCGGCTCCCACGGGGCCTTTGTCGCGGGGGATGCGGGGACGATAAGATGGCTTACGAATTCCGCGAGGAGTTTTATCTTCTCCACCGCCCTTCCGCCCCCTGTGGCGGCCGCTTCCCTGGCCGCCCTCGGCCTGCTCGAAAAAGCCGACGCGCCTTTAAAAAGGCTACGGGCCAATAGCGAAAAGCTCCTTGACGGCCTGAGGAGCCTGGGGTTTGACGCCGGCGGGCCGGATACTCCCATCTTCGCCGTCTTTGCGGGGGGCGTGGAGGACGTGCTTTCCCTTTCGGCCAACCTTCTGAGGACCGGTATATACGCCCCGGCCATTCGCCCCCCCTCGGCGAAGGCGCCGAGGCTGAGGCTTACGGTTACCGCCGCGCATACGGACGGGGACATAGAGAGGCTTTTAAAAGCGCTGAAAACGGTGCGGAAGAGTTAAAGGGGGCTTCAGCCCTTTTTGAACCCGTTCTCACTGAAAGTCAACGTAAACTCCGTGCCTCCGTCTCTTTTAAGCTCCACCGTGCCCGAAAGCTGCAATGTAAGGGACGTAACAATCTGCATCCCGAGGGTATTGGTGTTCCGGAAGTCCAGGCCCTCGGGAAAGCCCACGCCGTCGTCCCTTACCGTAAGGGCGTAGCGGCCCTCGCCCACCGAGTGGAAACCGACGCTCACCTCCCCGCTCCTGCCGCCCGGGAAGGCGTATTTCAGGGCGTTTGATATGAGTTCGTTCACGATAAGCCCGCAGGGGATGACGGTGTCCACGTCGAGGAGGGCCTCCTCAACGTCGAGCACGAGCTTCACGCCCGAGCCTGTCTTGTAGGAGTGGAAGAGCCGGACGGCGAGTTCCCTCAGGTACTCCTTGAAATCAACGTTTTTCAGGTCCCCGGAGATGTAGAGCTTCTCGTGTATCAGCGACATGGACCGCACGCGGTTTCTGCTCTCGTCGAGAATGCTCCTTGTTTTTTCGTCCTTCAGTTCCCTGGACTGAAGCCTCAGGAGGCTTGCTATTACCGCAAGGTTGTTCTTGACCCTGTGGTGGACCTCCTTTATCAGCGTCTCCTTGCCCTCGATGGACTCTCTCAGGGCCTTCTCCAGGCGCTTGCGCCCGGTGATGTCGCGGCTTACGGCTATCAGGCCGAGGGCGTCGCCCCTGTCGTCGTAGAGCGGGGCCTTGATGGTCTCAAAGACCATCTCGCCGCCGTCGGGGCCGTGAGAGCGCTCCTCAAAAAGAAAGGGCCTGCCTGCTTTCATAACCTTCTCATCGCTCCTACGGCAGTATTCGGCCAGGGCAGGTGGGAGGATTTCCTCCGCGGTCTTGCCCAGGACGTCTTCCTCCCGCAGACCGAAAGTCTCCTCGCACGCCTTGTTCAGCAGAAGATGCCGCCCTTGGGCGTCCTTGAAAACCACGCTGTCGGGGATGGCCTGCACAAGGGCCTGAAGCCGCGCCTCTTTCTCCACAAGGGCCTCCTCCATGCGCTTGCGCTCGGTTATGTCCTCGGAAATGGTTATCATGTTGGCAGGGTTCCCCTCGTCGTCCCTTACCGCAACGGAGGTGAGCCGGACCGGAAAAGCCGTCCCGTCCTTCCTGACGTTGGCGCTTTCCCTGCTCCATTCCCCGAGGTCCTTCATATCGTCACCCGTCAGGGCTTTTCTGAGTTCCCGGGGGGCCAGCACCCCCATGTCCATGCCGATAAGCTCCTCGGCCCGATAGCCGTGCATCCTCGCCTCGGCGGGGTTGGCATAGACGATTCTGCCGCCCGCGTCCGTAATGGCAAGCCCGACCGATATGGTCTCGATGGATTTTTTCAGCAGCCTCAGCGCGTCCTCGGCGCGCTTTCGCTCGGTGATGTCGGAGAAGGACTGGATTATCCCCCTTATGCCGCCCCCTTCTTCCCTGAGCGGCGAGGAGGCAACCTCGACGTACCTGAGTTCGCCGTCCCTTCCGTAGTGCCTGTGCACCGTGGATACCGCCTCGCCGGTGCTCAGCACCTCCTTGTGCGGGCATAAATAATCGGCGTTGGTATTCGGGCATGGCTCGGCGCAGTGGTGCGACAGATGGTAGCAGTACAGGTCTCCGTGCTCCTCGTCCCGCCTCTGGAAGAAGTCCCTTGCCGCGCGGTTCAGAAGCAGCACCCTGTAGTCCAGGCCGATTACCATGATGGGGCCGGCCACCTCGTTTACTGTCGAGCGGAGGAGTTCCCTGGCCTCCCTGGCCTCGCTGGCCTCGCCCCTGGCCTCAATGCGGTCCCGGTTAATCCTGTAGGCTTCAATGATATTTGCGCAGGTGGAAAGGAGGGGCCTCAGAAACCCGGCGACCGGCCTGTCGTAGCCCCCGGGGCGGTTGGCAATGCCGGCCATGCCGAGGAGTTTCTTCCCGCAATATAACGGCATGCCGAGGAAAGACTCAAGCGGGGGATGCCCCTCGGGCAGGCCGCCCCTGCGGCGGTCCTTCGCGGGCCGGTTGGAGACCACGGGCTTTCCGGTCCTCAGCACCGCGCCGAAAAGGTTATCGAGGTTATGAAACTCCATGCCCTTCGCGGCCTGTTCATTGTAGAGCCTGCGTGTCTTGCGGTCCCATGCGATGTTGGTTACGGCGTGGGTCTTAAGATAAGGCAGGCCTTCGGAGGAGCGGAGCGCCTCGCCGATAAAGCCGTACTTGCTTCCCGTAAGGGACAGGATGTCCTTGAGTAGCCCGTCGAAGATTACACGGGGCTCATGGGCGGAGATGAACCTCGACTGCGCCCTGCCGATAGAGGCGAGGAGTTCGTTGCTCTTCCCGAGGTCCTGCTCGGCGCCCTTGCACGCGTCCCCGGCCTTTGCCGGCCTCTTGCCGCGACGCCTGAGCCCGGCGAGCTCCTCCAGCAACTGCTTCTTAGTCTTATCCTCGTCTTTCATCCAGCCTCCGTTGATACGTTTACGGTTGGATGTGTCCGCAGCCCGCGTTAAGTCATCTTATATGCGCCCCGCCCCCTGTTATTTGGCATTAGTATAACATCTAATAATCACTTATTTAACATATTCTAAATATTAAATCAATAATACGGCCCGTGCGTAATACGGCCCGTGCGCAGGGCGCTATGTCGTCGGCGCACCTGGCCTCCGGGCGGCTCGGCCTCTCGTGTTATGCGCCCAGTGTATAATAAAAGTATGGGCAGGACGATTAATAAGACAAAGCCGCCCGGGGAGGTCAGAAACATAGAGGAGCTCGTCCTGAAGGTGCGCTCATACAGCCCCGGGGCGGACACCGAGTTTTTAAAGCGCGCATACTGGTTCTCCAGCGAGGCCCACGGCCTTCAGAAGCGAAAGGAAGGCACCCCGTACATGCAGCACCCCCTTGCCGTCGCCTCCACCCTGGCCGACATGAAGATGGACGTGGTCACCATAGCCGCCGGTCTCCTGCACGACACCATAGAGGACACGCACATCGGCACGGAAGACGTCCGCAAGCGGTTCGGCTACGAACTGGCCTTTCTGGTGGACTCTCTGACGAAGCTGAGCCGGATGGAGTTCAAGTCCAGGGAGCTTGCGCAGGCCGAGAACTTCCGCAAGATGCTCCTGAGCATGGCCGAGGACATCCGGGTGGTAATAATCAAGTTCGCCGACCGGCTCCACAACATACGCACTCTGGAGTACCTGCCGGAGAACAAGCGGCGCCGCATCGCCAACGAGACGCTGGAAATCTACGCCCCCCTTGCGAACCGGCTCGGCATGGGCTGGCTCAAGACCGAGTTCGAGGACATGAGCTTCCGCTGCCTCTACCCCGACCTGTATAACGAAATCGTGAAAAAGGTCAAGAAAAAACGCGCCTCGCAGGAGGAGTACATCAAGGCCATCATCGCCACGGTATCCCAGAGGGTCGATGAGGAGAGCCTGCCCGCCACGGTACAGGGGAGGGTCAAGCACTACTACGGCATACACCAGAAGATGCAGCGTCAGGGCATCACCTTCGAGCAGGTGCACGACGTCCTGGGCATAAGGATCATCTCCGACACCAAGAGCAACTGCTACGCCATACTGGGCCTTGTCCACTCGCTCTGGAAGCCCATCCCCGGCAAGTTCAAGGACTACATCGGAGTCCCGAAGTCCAACATGTACCGGTCGCTCCACACCACCGTCATCGGCCCCGGCGGCGAGAGGGTGGAGTTTCAGATACGCACCGAGGACATGAACCGGGTGGCCGAGGAGGGCATCGCCTCGCACTGGAAATACAAGGAAAAGGGCGGCTTCGCGGTGAGGGACGACCGCTACGTCTCCTGGCTCAGGGACCTGGTGCAGTCGCAGACCGAGGAGGACTCCGACGCCAGGGACTTCCTGGAGGCCGTAAAGGAGGAGGTCGTCCCGGACCTCATATACGTCTTTACCCCCACAGGGGACGTAAAGGAACTGCCGGAGGGCTCCACGCCCGTGGACTTCGCCTATGCCATACACACCGAAGTGGGCCACCGCTGCGTGGGGGCGAGGGTAAACGGCAGGATGGTGCCCCTCAGGCACAGGCTCGTAAGCGGAAACACCGTGGAGGTTATGACCTCCCAGTCGCACAAGCCGAGCCGCGACTGGCTCAAGTTCGTCATCACCCAGAGGGCGAAGTCCAGGATAAAGCAGTGGCTGAAGACCGAGGAGAGGAAACAGAGCCTGGCCCTCGGCAGGACCCTCCTTGAGGAAGAGCTCAGGAAGAACAACCTGAGTCCCAAACTCCTAGAGTCAAAGGAAATCGAGGAGGTCGCCTCCGGCTATACGCTCACGTCCGTCGAAGACCTGTTGGCCTCCGTGGGCTACGGCAAGGTATCCGCCCGCCAGGTGATAAACCGGCTCCAGCCCGACCGGGAGATAAAGCCCCCCCCTGTCCGCGCCCGCAAAAAGCCCAGGGAGATGAAGGGCATCACCATCAAGGGCGTGGACGACGTCCTTTACCACACGGCAAAGTGCTGTTTCCCCGTGCCGGGGGACGAACTGCTGGGCTTCATCACCCGCGGCAAGGGCGTCGCCGTCCACAGGCGCGGCTGCAATAACCTCGAACGGCTCGCGGTGGACGAGGCCCGCCTCATCGAAGTGGGCTGGGAGCCAAACGACGACGTTACGGCCTACGCGAGGGTCCAGATGGAAACCCTGGACAAGCCCGGCATAATAGCCGACCTCAGCACGGTCATCTCCGCTGCCGGGGTCAACATAAGCCACGTGGAGGCCTCCACCTCCACGCAGGACAGAAAGGCGCGGATTGTCCTTGTCCTGGAGGTCAAGGACAAAAGCCAGCTCTCCGGCATCCTCCACAAGATTACCCAGATGGACGGGGTGCTGAGGGTGGCGAGGTACTGACCCCTCCCCCCTTTTTCAGGAGTTCCCCCAATAATTAACCCTTAAGCTGCGTAACCCCTTTAAAGAAAAACAAATATTGGATTTACAAAGTGGTCGGAGATGGTTTTTGAAAAAACGATGCAAAAAGATTGGATTCCCGCCTGCGCGGGAATGACGGATGAAGAACCAAAAAAATGGGGGAACTCCTGCTCCTTTCTAATTGAAAACCCCCCGTGGGTTCTGGTATCTTAGGCAATGCTGGTTAAACAGACGAAGATACTGAAGCTCGGCCTCCCCAAGGGGAGCCTCCAGGAATCCACGCTTAACCTTTTCAGGAAGGCCGGCTACCACATCAGCGTATCGAGCCGCTCCTACTACCCCTCGTTCGACGACCCGGAGGTGGAGTCCATGCTCATCCGCGCCCAGGAGATGGCCGGCTACGTCGAAAACGGCATCATAGACTGCGGCCTGACGGGCAAGGACTGGATAATGGAGCAGAACGCCGACGTAAAGGAGGTGGCCGAACTCGTCTACGCAAAGGGAGGGCAGCGGCCCGTCCAGTGGGTGCTGGCCGTGCCGCAGGAGTCGAAAATCAAAAAGATAAAGGACCTCGAGGGCAAGCGCATCGCCACGGAGCTTGTGGGGTTCACGAAACGCTGGCTAAAAAAACACGGGGTCAGGGCCAAGGTGGATTTTTCCTGGGGGGCCACGGAGGTCAAGCCCCCGAAGCTCGCCGACGCCATCGTGGAGCTTACCGAGACCGGGGGCTCCCTCCGCGCCAACAACCTCCGCGTCGTAGAGACCCTGTTTGAGTCCACCACCCGCTTTATCGCCAACAGGGCCGCGTGGAAAGACCCTTTCAAGCAGCGGAAGATGGAAAACTTAGTTCTGCTTTTAAGGGGCGCGCTCGCGGCGGAGGAGAAAGTGGGCCTTAAGATGAACGTGGAGAAGAAAAACATCAAGAAAATCATGAGCCTCCTTCCCTCCATGCACTCCCCCACCATCTCGACCCTCACCGACCCGGGCTGGTACGACCTCGACGTGGTGATAGACGAGACCACCGTGCGCGACCTCATCCCGAAACTCAAGAAGGCCGGGGCCACGGGGATTGTGGAGTACCGGTTGAATAAGGTCATACCGTAGGGTAGACAAAAGCTGCCCAGGCCTCGGCTGTAACTCCATTCCGTTAAAATCTTTTTTTAGCCAAGAAGTATTCTCAGAACCTCTGCAAATTTTTGTTGATTTGATTCAGCCGGTTGTGCTTGAATTATTAGGCATATCTATGCTTGCGCTCATATTTTGAGTATGGGGAGTCTCTTGCCGCCCGTCTTGCGGGTGAGAGCTTAAGAAGGGTGAGGAAGAGTCGTGCCCTGTAAGAATTTCAGTTTCATGAAACTCCTTTGCATTCCTCCCCGTGGCTTGCCGCAGGGAGGAATGCATGCCTTGCCCAGAGGGTTATTAGGGAGACTGGAAGTCTCCCTAATCCGCTTATTCATAAGCATGCGCAAGGATAGTTCAAGCGGTTTGCGTCCATCGGGGTTTGCGGACAGAAAAGGGCGTGGAAGCCTACCGGGCCTCCCCCTCCGCCTTGGCCTCCTCCCACAGCCGGTCCATTTCCTCAAACGTCATGTCGCTTAGCTCGACGCCCGCCTGGGCAGCCCGCATCTCGACATGGCGGAACCTCGATATGAACTTTCCGATGGTCTTTCTGAGGGCCTCCTCCGGGTTTACCGAGACGAAGCGGGAGACGTTTACGAGGACGAAGAAGATGTCTCCGAGTTCGTCCTCCACCTCCTCCCGCCGTCTGCCCCTGAGCGCTTCGCGGAACTCGTGCAGCTCCTCGTCGAGCTTTGCAAGCACGTCCTCGACCCGCTCCCAGTCGAACCCCGCTTGTGCGGCCCTGCTCTGCAAGCGGTGCGCCCGAAGGAGCGAGGGCATGCCCTCGGGCACGCCCTCAAGGATTGACTTCCTGAGCTTCCCTTCCTCTTTTTTCCTCTCCTCCCACTGGCCAGCCACCTCCTCGGCGGTCTCCAACGCCTCGCCGCCGAAGACGTGGGGGTGGCGGGAGACCATCTTCCCCGATATGCCCTCGATAACGCCGCTGATGTCGAATTCCCCCCGCTCGCGGGCCAGTTCGGCGTGGAAAAGCACCTGAAGGAGCAGGTCTCCGAGTTCCTCCTTCATGGCCCCGGGGTCGCCCGCCTCTATGGCCTCGATTAGCTCGTAGGCCTCCTCTATGAGATAGGGCTTCAGTGTCTCGTGGGTCTGCTTTCTGTCCCAGGGGCACTCCCCCCGGAGCTTATGCATGATGCCGACAAGCTCGTCGAATTTCATGAGTAATATGATAGGGGCAAGCGCGCCCATAAATCAAAGGCCGCCTGATAAAGAGGGAAAAGCCGGTTTCCACGCCCGTTTTTCCATGTCCGCTTAAATAGTGTAGTATTAATCTCATGAAGGACTGGAAGCGGGACGTCCACTTCGTCCTCGTGGAGCCCCGGGAGTCGGGCAATATCGGCGCAACGGCCAGGGCCATGAAGAACATGGGCTTTAAGCACCTCCGCCTCGTAAAACCGCCGGAGGTGCTGAAGGACGAGGCCCGGTGGTTCGCCCGCGGCGCCCTGGACGTGCTCGACGGCGCCAGAACCTACGGCACGATTGAGGACGCCCTGCGCGATATATCCTTTGTGGTCTGCACCACCCGGCGAAAGGGCAGGCGGCGCGGGGTGTTCCTCCCCATCGAGGAAGGCGCGGAGAAGATACGCGAGTTCGCCCTTTCGGGCAGGACGGCCGTGCTCTTTGGCCGCGAGCAGCGGGGGCTTTATAACGAGGAACTCGATTTCTGCGGGTTCATGCTCTCCATCCCCGTGCAGAAAGAACAGCCCTCGTTAAACCTCGCCCAGGCCGTGCTCATAACCGCCTACGAGCTTTCAAGGGCCGGGCGGGAGCCGCGGGCGAAGGCGGAAAAGGGCGTCTACGCAAGCCGGGAGGAAATAGCGGCCCTGGAGGACAGCATATCCGGCGTGCTCTCACTGCTCGGGTACGGCGTGCAGGGCAGCAGGGACATCAAGAAGATTGCGATGACCAACCTGAGGCGTTTCGTCGCCCGGGCCGGCCTTATGAGGAGCGAACTTAAGACCCTCCAGGGGCTGTACGCAAGGATTGAGCGGAAGCTTAGGGGGGAGTGAAATATTGTTTCCCACCCGGCCTGTGACGGCCTCCCGTCCGGTTTGTCCCGGGTGGCGATAACCGCCCTGCCGCGAAAATGCCGGTTATGCTATAACCTATCTCAAAATCAAAAATAGGCATGGATACCTGGAAGACGGCAGAGATATCGGGGTTCGGGGCCTTTGGCCCCGAGCGGGGCTCAAGGGGTGAAACCCCCTTGATAAATCAATGAAATCAATGAAAACGCCGAGGAAAAGCTCCCAGGGAGGCGTTTTCTCCTTTCGCCAACTCAGGGGGCAAGGGTTGTCTCGCAGACCGTGCCGCTGTCATCGGATTCGTTGTCCACTCTGTCGAAGGCCGTCACCATGTAGCAGTACTCGATGGAGTTCGTAAGACCCGTGTCGAGAAACCCGGTAAGGCTTACGGAATTCGCGAAGACGCCGTCCCGGTACACGTTATAGCCCTTAACGCCGACGTCGTCCGTGGAGGGCTCCCAGTCCAGCCTTATCTCCGTGTCGCTCACGGCGTTGGCTATGAGTCCGGTCGGCGCGGTCGGGGACATTGTGTCGTCTTCGGCAAATGTCGCGTCGCATTCCTGCTCCGTAAAACCCGACTTATTGCCCTCCTCGTCGTACGCCCTGACGGCGTAGCAGTAAGTGGTGGAGTTCGTAAGGCCGGAGTCCATCATGCCCGGGGTCGGGACCGAGGCATGCGGCGAGTTGTCGCGGTAGACCTCATAGCCCTCGACGCCCACGTTGTCCTCCGAAGGGGACCATGAGAGCTGGATTTCAGAGGAGGAGACGGCCTTGACGGCGAAGCCCTCCGGAGTGCTCGGGGGCGATATGTCGTCGCCGCAGGCCGCAAGCAGCAGCGCGAGCAACCCTATGGACAGGACGGACTTTTTCATGGCTCTCCTTAAGGCTGCATTATATTCCGGGAGGGCGATTAAATCAAGGCCGTCCATGCTGATGCTGACGTCCCGCGAGCTGAGCATATCCGTAAACGCCTCCGCCGTGAACTGGCTCCCCTGGTCGGTGTTGAATATCTCCGGGGTGCCGAATCTCCCGAGCGCCTCCTCAAGCGCATCGACGCAGAAAGAGGCGTCCAGC
>CBDVCR010000038.1:0-20486 GCA_965372535.1 uncultured bacterium
CGTTCCTCAAGGACATGGACTATAAGAAGTGCCGGTGGGGGGAGTCGAACCCCCATGAGGTCGCCCTCAACGGATTTTGAGTCCGTCGCGTCTACCAGTTCCACCACACCGGCTGAAATGATTTTACAGCGTTTTTCCGTTCGCGGTCAAACCCCTGGGGTAAGCTTACGGACCGAAGAGAGGGTACTGTCCGGCGAGAGGTTGATAAAATAAGTCCGAAGAGTTCGGAAAGATCAAACCTTTCGGCTATTGGGAGCTGGATTTTAAGTTAAATTAAAAAAAAACCTATAATATTAATTAGTTAGCGCTGCTTGTTCGATTGTTTGTTTTTATATTGACAAACATCACTATTTTTGTAATAATATGTCAGTTTATTTTTAAGGAGATGGTATGGATCCAACATTTGAATATACTTTTCCAGTCATAAGAGGTATTCAAGCAGGGCGTGAATATTATGTTTCAATGTGCGCGCTTAGGCTTATTCCCAAAATATTCTTATTTGATGAGGAAGAGTTGCTGCCTGAGTTAAGGGCACAAAGAATATTAAATAAGGCTCGTATTCCTGAACTTGGTGGTTATATCATAAATAATTCAAATGACTATGTTTTTTCTGCAATTACTGCCTCAATCGATGGGAAGGTAAGGTTTGAGCCCTATGGGGCTGGGGAGGGGCAGAGCCGTGTAGGGCAACTTCATATCCCAATGGATTCTCGCTTCATAATTAACGATGGTCAACATAGAAGGGCAGCAATAGAATATGCCCTAAAAGAAAAACCAGAACTCGTGGATGAGACTATAGCAGTAGTTTTCTTTATTGATGCTGGGCTTGACCGTTGTCAGCAGATGTTTGCTGATTTAAACCGACATGCTATTCGTCCAAGCAAATCCTTAGGAGTTCTATATGATCAAAGAGAAGACGAAGCTATTCTTACAAAATACGTTGTTCTTAATTCACCAGTTTTTAAGGATGTTGTGGAGTTAGAAAAGAGCACTCTTTCCGCTAGGTCAAGGAAGCTATTTACTCTTAGCTCAATTTATTTTGCGACTAAAGACCTTCTTGATGGAATTAGAGAGTCGCAGGAAAATCGAATTGAAATCGCTTTATCGTATTGGGAAGAAGTAGCAAAATATATCCCAGAATGGAAAATGGTCCGGGAACGTAAAGTTACCTCAGGTGAAGTAAGAAGAAAATATGTTCATTCACATGGGATAGCATTGCACTCTATAGGAAGGCTTGGAAATTCATTAATACTAAATAATCGCAAAAATTGGAAATCTAAACTTAAACATCTAAATAAAGTTGATTGGGATAGAAATAATTCCAAGCTCTGGGAAGGAAGAGCTATGAATGGGGGACGTTTTTCAAAAGCAGGTAACAATATAACCCTTACAACGAATTTGCTAAAGAATAAACTTGGCATAGAATTATCACCAAGCGAACAAAGAATTGAAGATGCATTCTTAAGAGGTGAGCATGTCGAGTAAGAACGCAGATAAAGTAAATTCGCCCAGCTCTGCTTTTGACGAATTAGGTTTTATAGAATCTATAGAGATATTAACCAAAGAGATTCAGGAGTTTTATCTTTCTGATGATATACCATGGGTTGTCGGATATAGCGGAGGTAAAGACTCAACTGCTGTGGTTCAACTAATATGGAATGCCATTTCCCAATTAGATCCGGAACAGAGAAAGAAACATATCTATATAATCAGCACAGACACACTTGTTGAAAATCCTATAGTTGCACAATGGGTTTCACGTTCCTTAGTGACAATGGAAAAAGCTGCTATTGATCAAAGCCTTCCTATAACCTCACATCAACTGAAACCAAAGCTTACCAACACTTTTTGGGTAAACCTTATTGGGAAAGGATATCCTGCGCCCAGACCACTTTTTCGCTGGTGTACAGAACGCCTAAAGATAATGCCATCAAGCGATTTCATTAATGAGGTTGTTAAGGAAAGCGGAGAGGCAATTGTAGCTCTTGGTATGAGAAAAAGTGAGAGTCAGATTCGTGAAAGGGTTATGAAGAAACATGGAGAGAAGCGCTTTAAGAATAAGCTAACTCGCAATTATAACCTTCCAAACTCGTTTGTTTATACGCCTGTTGAGGACTGGTCTAATGATGATGTTTGGATGTATCTCATGCATATTACTAATCCTTGGGGGCATGATAATCAAAAGCTTCTTGCTTTATATAAAGGAGCAACAGATGGCGGTGAGTGTCCTCTTGTGGTTGACACTTCAATGCCGAGCTGTGGTGATAGTAGATTTGGATGCTGGATGTGTACGATGGTGGGAAAAGACAAGTCCATGTCAGCCATGATTCAAAATGATGAGGATAAAGAATGGCTTTTACCCTTGCTTGAATTCAGAAACGGATTTGATGTTAAAAATGACCGCCATCTTCGCGACTTCAGAAGAATGACAGGCCAAGTTCAGATATATAAAGGTCGCAATGTGCCAGGACCTTATACACCAGAGACAAGAGAATCGAAGCTAAGGGAACTTCTTGAGATACAGGAGAATGTTAAGGATAAAGCTCCTTCTGAGTTAGGTGATTTTGAAGTTATTACACTGGACGAAATTCAAGAGATAAGGCGTATATGGGTGGTTGAAAAGCATGAAATTGAAGATAGCGTCCCCCAAATTTATAAAAAAGCAACAGGTCGAGATTATCCAATGGCTAGCATTGACGATAATTTGGTATTTGGTAATAGAGAAATGGCGCTGCTTAAGGAGATTTGCGATGAGGATGCCCTTCAATATGAGCTAACACGTGATTTGCTTGACATAGAGAGAAGCTACAGGAATATGAGTAAACGAGCAGGTTTATTTGATGTGCTTGAGAAGGCATTCAAGAAGAGTTTTTACACTGGCGAGGAAGATGCAGTAGAGAGGGCCAAACGCAAGAGTGAAGCTGTAACAGCAGTCAAAGAGAAATATCAATGATATTAGAGAAGTTTACACTACATAATTTCGGACTATATAAGGGGAGGCAGTCTGTAGATTTAACACCCCCCTCCCCAAAGAAGCATGTGGTTCTATTCGGTGGTCAAAATGGTGCTGGTAAAACTACATTTCTTGATGCATTACTTTTGGTTCTTTATGGAAACCTTGCACGTTGCTCAAATAGGGGGACCCAGGCCTACGATAAGTTTTTGCTTAGATGTATTAACAAGAACGTGTCACCAAAAGATGGAGCCGCTCTTGAACTTCAGTTCAAACATAAACTGAATGGTTCTAAAGACTCTTACAATTTAAGGCGCTCATGGTCTCAGAATGGCAAAGGTATGAGGGAATACCTTGAGGTCTATAAGAATGACAAGATTGATAATGTGCTATCAGACGAATGGAATAACTATGTAGAGGAATTCATACCTAATCGTATTGCTAATTTATTCTTTTTTGATGGAGAGAAGATTGAAGAGTTTGCTGATATATCGAATTCATCCGAATTGCTCTCAACAGCAATTAATTCATTGCTAGGCATCGATATTATTGATAAGCTCTCAAACGACCTAGTTGTCTTAAAGAGAAGGAAAAAGGATGTAATCAAGAATAAAAAAACACAAGAAGATATTAAGAGTCTTGAGACAGAACTTGATAAGATCAAAAGCCTGAGAGGTGATGTTAATCAGAATATAGCATCTATAAAAAATCAAATAGAACTGCTAAGGAAAGATTTGGAGAACATTGAAACAATTCTCCGTGAAGAAGGCGGCGAGCTATTTGAAAAACAGAGGGACTTAGAAAAAAGCAAGGAAGTCGCAAAAACAAGAATGCACGCTTTCGAAGAAGAATTAAGAGCTATAGCTTCTGGCCCCGCACCATTATTACTTATTCCAGAGCTAATGGACACAATAATTAGTCAGGACGGTATTGAAAAAAGTGCCTTTGAGGCTGACAATTTCTTTGAACTGGTTGCTGAAAGAGACTTCTTGATAGTGGAGAAAATGAAAGTAATTAAAGCCAGTCCTAAAAATATAAGAGATATCGAGAAATACCTAAAAGATGATAGAGAATCCCGTGTTGCTGGGATGGAGACAGAATCTTATCTCAATATTGGCCTTGATTGCAAAAACAAATTAAATGCCTTACAAAATGGGTTATCTGAGGAAATTAAATCTAAATCTAATCATGTTGTAAGTGAGCTACAGAAGTTATACGACAAGGTTGATGACATTGATAGGAAGCTTGCAAGTGTTCCAGAAAAAGATACTATATACGACAAGATTAAAGAAAAACAGAATATTCAGTTTAAACTTGCTAAAGTAGAATATGAGCACAAGCTGTTTCAGAATAAATTAAAGAAGCTGAGCTGGGAAATAGAACAGAAAAGCAGAAGGCTGGGAAAGAAAATTGAATCATCCATAGAGGATGAGTTTAGGAATGAGGACAACCATCGCATTATTGAATACTCTAACAAAGTATCTAGCACTTTGAAGAAGTTTAGGACAGCAGTAATTAAATCTCACACTGATAGGATATCTGGCCTTATACTTGATAGCTTCAGAAAATTACTCCGTAAACAGTCCTTAGTTCGCAGCCTAACTGTTAATCCTGAAACATTTAAATTAGAGCTTCGAGGCCGCGATGGTAAAGTGCTATTACAAGACAGGCTCTCAGCTGGTGAACGTCAGCTATTGGCCGTCTCGATACTTTGGGGGCTTGCACGTGCTTCTGGCCGTCCTCTTCCAACTGCGATTGATACTCCTCTTGGTAGGCTTGACTCATCTCACAGGAATCATCTTGTTGAAAGGTATTTTCCAGCTGCAAGTCATCAGGTGTTATTGTTCTCAACAGATGAGGAAATAAGAGATCAGTACTTTGAGAAACTGAAACCTTATATAGGACACACATATTACTTGGACTATGATGACTCTAATGGATATACCGAAATAAAGAAAGGGTACTTTTCCAAGTCATGATAGAACACATTCGGTTATCGCAAGAGGCAAAGGATCAGTTGTCTTGGCTTAAGCGTAAGACAGGGTTGCAGAACTGGAATATCCTATGTCGATGGGCTTTTTGCTTTTCACTGAAAGAGCCAACAAGGCCGCCTCAGATTAAGATTCCTGCTGACAGCAATGTCGAGATGACATGGAAAGTCTTTGGTGGAGAATATCAGGATATTTACCGCGCATTGCTTAAGGAAAGATGTTATAAAGATAATCATGAGTTGACCAATGAAATATTGGCTGAACAGTTTAGATTGCACTTGCATAGAGGAATAGGCTATTTGTTTGCTAATAAGTCGATACAGAGTATTTCAGATTTAATAAGGGAAGTGATTAAGGGTTGAAGCTCTATCAGAGAATGCCCAACCTGATATAGAAGCAAATTAATTAACAGTTTAATATTCTGCACAGATCTTCTATAAATAGCTCTAAAATTGCCTCCGAATATCTATTTGCCCATACATATTTACAGCTGAAAGGTACTGTTTTCCTAGTGTCAGAAATGATTTCATACTTAGGGCCAATCAACCTACTGCTTATAGCTTTAACATGCAGTAAGTGTTCGATATATTTTGTTACTGATTTGTATTCTTCAGGTTTCGTGGTATAGTATATTTTCTCACATTGATAAGCAAAAAAGAATGTTTCTAAATCATTATTATAAATTTCTGGATCAACTAGAATAAGATTTTTTGAAAATGAGCCACCTTTCAAGTGATCTGACCATCGAATCACTGGAGCTTTTTCGGTTTCTCCAATATATAGGTATCGCCCTTTGACAATAAAATAGATATAAGGATACCTTTTTAATACTCTTAGGACACCTACAGAACTAACCATTATTAAAGATATCTTGATTGGTATTGCACCAAGTATCTAAATTATAACTCAGTATCCTTTTGAACTTTGTTATGACACTCTCTATATCATCTGCTCTGACCTGAGGTAAATTTTGATAGGTTTTGTTTTCGGCAGCAGCACAAATTAACAGAATTGCTTCAAAAGCCAGTCTGCTTGGATCTGTCTCGCTAAGGTTTGTTAAAACACTTCGATAAAAAGGATGATTCATGTTGATCCTAACATAATCACCATAGGTTGGATGGAAAGCAGCCTCCCAAATATTACCTGATTCAACTTTTTCGGAATATCTAATCTTCTGAAAAATTGATATCTCCCCTGCTTCTATCTCATCCTCACTGCCCTCAGCCGTTTCGGGCGTTTCCTCTACTATCTTCTCTTCGGCCTCTTCTGTTCTTTGTACTAAGTGCTGTCTTCTCTGTCTGCTTTCGCGTATATCATCTTCAACTATAGGTTCATCTAGATCTTCAATAACGAAATCCTGATTTCGCTCGTTTGATTCCTCTCCAGGACCTCGGGCTTTTATTAATTCCTTACATAGACGAAAAGCCTCCCTAGAAGCTCTTAATCCCTGTCTAACAGTTGTCTCTATTTTTGTTAGAATATCTTCAGGGATTGAGAGTCGTTGTTTCGAAACATCCACATGAAGCATTTCATCGTGACTTGTAGATATATTGATCCTTGCTCTAAAACCATAATCATCTTTTTGTACAATTCCCAAATTATCGCCCCACCTTATTAACCTACCATTTCGGTAAATAAAGAAACCACGATTCTTTCGTTTTATTTTATATCCTTTAATTATTCTTTTTTCTTCATCTGAAAATCCTGAAAAATTT
Organism: uncultured bacterium; assembly: GCA_965372535.1. Taxonomy (GTDB): domain Bacteria; phylum Nitrospirota; class Thermodesulfovibrionia; order Thermodesulfovibrionales; family JdFR-86; genus CBDVCR01. The sequence goes on from CBDVCR010000038.1 coordinate 6,660, forward strand.
GACATTCGATCTTGAGGGAAAATTACCGCTTCAATTGAAATTGGCGGAATTGATTCATCCTCAGCAAGTGGAATAGTTTCTCTTAAAACAAGACAAGGGGTCTTGCAATCGTAATCATCAATATGGAACCCATGAACGGCATTTTGTTGAAATAAAATGTCAAGCGGATGAACAGTAATTTCTTGTTCCGAAATATGTATAGTTTTAATCATTAATGAAAGTGGATCGTCCTCTTTTCTTAAAAACTCATAATAAACAACTCCAAGATCTTCTATCAAAGCTTTTATTGTTTTGCTGGCAGAGTCTTGTTCAATATTTTGGCAGCCTGAGATTTCAACAATAGTTCCAGATGTTTCTTCTCCTAGAATGCCTTCTGCCCAGATGGATTCCTCTTCGCTTAATGAATCTCTATAAATAAAGTAGTCACTCGAAATATCTTGTGAATCGAGCAGATTGACGCTCGACAAGGTATTATCTTTCTTGCTTATTACTTTGATTTCTGTGCCTAAGGATAATCCTGCAGACTTCATGCCCATTCCATATTTAGATAAACTATTAGCAGGATAATTTGCACTGGACCCTAGCTTGAAGGCATTAGTAATTTCTTGATCACTCATCCCGCAGCCATTATCAATAATCCTGTACTTAGTAACATTTCTTTTTTCCGCTAATGTTTTTTCTGTATCTACCTCAATTTCAATCGATACTCTTCTTGAACCAGCAGCCACAGAATTGTCCACAATATCCATTAATGCTGCAGATGGCTTATATCCAATTTTAGAAATTGCAAAGCAGACCCTAGAAGCATCCATTGGAATGGTAATTCTTTCAGGCATCGTTGTCCTCCCTACATTTTTTACTACTATTACTACTATCTGATGCTTATAAATAATACAATATATTAATGTTGTTAAAAGGTCAAGGTTTTAAGCAGGGGACAAAAATGGGGACAGACACCCTTTTCTGCTTGTGGATTTCCACTTATAGCCTTCAATCGTTCCGGAAACAGATAACTGTCACGTACAAGAAAAAGTCTTGCATACACAATTATACTCTAAATCCGCACTTAGGGTGTATGAAATCAACCGGAATACCCGCCCTTAGCGTGCCGGTCAGTGAACGCGAGACAGTGAACCCGTTCCGCTTGACGGGTTCCGCCCGGGCGGGGTAGGCTGATGGCGGCAGGATTAACCACGGAGGCGCGGAGGCACGGAGAACGGACAGATTCGAGAATAATAACCCCCCGCCCCCCTTTACGTCCTTCGACAGGCTCAGGATGATTCGACAGGCTCAGGATGAAGGGGGGACAAACAGCCGGACGGGCCAGGCTGCTCTGAACGCCCTTTGAACACCGGGGCGGGCCGGGATATTCCGCAAAATCAGGGGGTTACGACGGTTTTAAAGGAAAGGCTTTGAACATATAAAAAAAGAGAGCGTCCTTCGACAAGCTCAGGATGATTCGACAGGCCCTTCGACAGGCTCAGGATGATTCGACAGGCCCTTCGACAAGCCCAGGACAGGCTCATCCTTCGACAGGCTCAGGATGATTACAGAGCGGCAGGATTAGAGGATATAATCCCCCCACGCCCCCCTTTGCTAAAGGGGGGGGACAAAGGTTTTAAGACCTGGTCATCCGCGCTTCATTTTTATAAAGTTCGCCACGCTCCTGTCGTAGGTCCTCTCGTACTCGGGGTTAAAGAAGCACCCCGGCAGTTCCCCCTGTTCCCTGTGGTACGAGACACACTCGCAGCAATTGCCGCGCCTCGGGCAGGAGGGGTAGGTGCAGGCGCATTCCCTTTCGTTTGAGCAATCCATGGCAAACCTCCGCGTAATGTTTGCTGGCCGGGCCAGGTAAATATTTTAATACATTCGGGGCGTCCTTTTAAATCGGGGAAAACAGGGAAAATTTAAAACCCTGCCGGGCTAAAACTCTTTTATGAGCACCTCGGAAAGGCCCTTGCGGGTGGAGGTCCTCCGTCCGGCCGCCGGGCGGCCCACGGCTACCACGGCCATCAGCTCGAGGGTTTCCCGGAGCCCGAGGAGCGAGCGGACCTCGCGGGCGCTTTTTAATATCTCGCCGAGCCAGACCGCCCCGAGCCCCATGGCGTGGGCGGCAAGCAGCATGTTCTGAACGCACGCGCCCACGGCCTGGTAATCCTTCACCTCGTTGTACATGGCCTCTTTGTCAATAAATACCGCGATTGAGGCGGGGGCGTCCTCGATAATCCTGCCGTATTTGGTAAGGCCCGCCAGCCCGCGGCGCATGTCCCCAGCGGTGACGATTACGAACCTCCAGGGCTGGTTGTTGAGCCCCGAGGGCGCCCATGTGCCGGCCCTGATTATTTCCATGAGCTTTTCCCTTTCCACCGGCCCACCGGCATAGCGGCGCACGCTCCTTCGCGTGTAAATCCCATCGAGAAGTTCCACGGCGTTATACCCCCTCTTCCTTTCGTTCGGTCACCGAAATCTAACACCGCGCTCTTATGGGAGTCAAGGGGTTGAAGCCGGTTTCCGCCGCCGCGAGGGCTTGATTTATTCAGCCCCGTATGGTTATATGAGATGCAGCGTGTAGGGGCGGGAGTTCCGCAAACAATGGGGCTAAAGGCAATAAATGGGGGCTGTCTTTTTTAACGCAAACGCAACGCGGCCCCGGTGGTTTCTTTCCGGGGGGAGGTAAAAAATGAGTACAGGGAAAAAAATAGCGTCAGCGGCGCTTGCCGTTTTACTCGTCCTTGCGGGCTGCACCGGCGGGGACGGCCAGTACCAGTCCAGCACGGTCACGAGCCCGACCGGCTCCACGGTCTCCGGCATCGAGCCCCTGAGCGTTGCCGAGCGCGTGAGCGTGGTGGACGCCAAGACCGGCGAACTCGCGGCCGAGCTCAACTCCTGGGAAATTCCCGTGGGCACGCCTTATTACACCGACCCCGTGAGGGTCTGGGTGGGGGAGCGCTCCGAGGAGGCCTTCCAGTCCGTGAACACGATACTCTGCCTCCTGAAGAACATGGGCTATGAGGCCATGCTCAACAAGGGCGATTACAAGGCGCAAATCGACATGGACGGGTGCGAGAACCGAAACGACGCATCGGGCTCCGTGGAGGAGCAGTCCGCCGCCGCGCCGAACTACTTGATGTGGATTATAAACTCCTCAAGGGCCGACGCCGGCTCGCCCCATCTCGTAAGTGCGTGGATAGACATGCCGTCGGAGGAGGCGGGAAGGCCTGACGGGATAATACAGGTAAAGGCCGTGATTACCGAGAGCAGGAGCGAGGCCAACCCCGTGGGGATTTTCCGCCTCGATTACGCGGGGTATGAAAAGGACGAAACCGGCGAACCGGACCTGGGCCAGCGGATAATGGCCGGGTTCATAAACACCGTGCCCGACCCGGACGTCGAGGGCAGCGTGCTGCTGAGGTACATGAGCGACGAAACAAACGATAACAGGCTCCAGCAGGCGGTGCTGAGGCGGGGGGCCGACAGTTCCGTGGGCGGGGGGAGCGTATATTCGACCTCCACGCGGGAGGAAGGCGGCACGACCTTTACCGAGAAGTATGAATTCGATTTCGTCTTTAACGACGCCCATTTCCTGAGGAGGGACCGGCTCACGCTCCCCATGTTGGATTACTGCTATTCCCGCTATGTTTTTGAAGAAAACGTCTGGCGCTACGGCCTCTACCGCTACGACGGGAGCAGGCTCAAGCGAAACTCCGGTTTTTCCGTAAGATATAACGACGGCGTTGGCGACTATTACGGGTGGATAGGCTACTACGGCATGTGGTTTCCGGACTCGGTGAGCATAACAAACGGCACGACCCTGTACCAACAGTCATACGACGCAGGCGGCAATCTCACCGAGACCCCGTATGAGGCCTTCGTTGCGGGCGGGCGGCTTAAAAAGCACATCAGGGGCGCCGTCAAGCTCGGAGAGATAAAAAATGTTCCCCTTAATTACGGCGAATGGAATGCCGCGGCCGGCACTTCCACCGAGTACCAGGTCGTCTGGGACGACACAAACGAGGTGTTCCTGAAGACCGCCATCAGAAACACCACGAGCAACTACTGGGAGGCAATTTTGCCCGCCGTGCTGAACACGACCGGGCTTTACAGCCTCAATTTCTGGTCCGAGGGACACGGGGGGAGCGTAAGGGTGGACCTCTGGGACTCCACGGGTACGACCATTGACCCCACGAGCCTGACAAACGCGACGACCTATATCGAGGAGACTATCTACCCCGGCGTGCTCGCCGCGGACGTGGAGTTCGTCTGCTTCCGCGACTGCCCGGACGCCGCCGCCGGGGTTATTAACTCAACAGCCCCGTACTATCCCGAAAGCGTTGACGGCTCGCTTGAGTACCAGTCGAACCCTCCCGAGCCCGGGGTGGTAAACGCCGTGACATATACGTTTGACGCCTCTACCATGCACCTTGTGGACAACGGCTCGGGGACGGACGTGGTGCTTGACACACCGGGCCTCGCAAGCGACTGGGGCGGGCTCGGCACAGGCGCCCTCGTGGCCAACACCGCGACCGACCTCGCCCCTCTTGCGTGCTACGCCTCGGCTGCGGCCGGCACGGCCTCCACCTGCGCGTGGAAGGCGTGGGACCTGCCTGAGTTTTACACCTGGCAGACCGGCCCCGACCAGTGGAACAGGCTCAGTGCGCTTACAAACACAGTGGACGGAAGTTTCGTCGGTTTCGAGCAGCCCCTGAGGCTCAAGTACACCCACCTTGAGTCGGGCCACAAGTATTACGGCAATACTTTCTTCCTCGACTACGAGGGACTCGGCCAACTGCAGGGCATTCCCGGAAACTGCGCGGACAAAAACACCGGGGAGCCCGTCCCCTGCGGCCCGGACACCGGGTGGGAGCCGGAGTTCAGCGTGCCCACGGGCTCGGAGCTGAAGGACAAGGACGGGATTTCGTATATCGCCAAGGCCCTTGAGAAAGAGCAGAAGATGAAGAAGCTCGTTGGTAATTTCCCGTGCTTGCCGCCCTATCTCGAGGAACCCGTGCATTACGCCCTCCCCACGGAGGCCGAATACCGGGAGCCGTATCTCGGGCCGATGCCGCGGGTGGACGCCCCGCCGGCCGTAATAGACGGCGAGCCGCAGGCTCGGTGACGTGTTCTGGCGGGGCGTAAGGCCCCGCCTTTTTGTATTCCGGCCAAGGGGCATGGCCGCACCGGCCATATCGGATTGTCAATTTCCGGGTTAAGCGGCCCTGTTGCCCTCTGTGTTAAACTTCCTTGATGGACCTTTATCTCATCGACGGAAACTCCTACGTCTACCGCGCCTATTACGCCATAAAGGGCCTTTCGGACTCAAAGGGCAGGCCCACGGGCGCGGTGTTCGGCTTTACGAACATGCTCCTTAAGATAATAAGGGAGCGAAACCCCGGCGGCGTAATGGTCGCCTTCGACACCCCGCACCCCACTGAGAGGCACACCCTGTTTAAGGAATACAAGGCCAACAGGCCGGAGACCCCGGGCGAGCTGGTCGAGCAGCTCCCCCATATAAAGGAAGTCCTCGACGCCATGCGTATACCTGTCGTCGAGATGCCGGGCTATGAGGCCGACGACGTGCTGGCCACCCTGGCCGGACAGGCCGCGGGGCGCGGCAACGACGTCTATATAGTCAGCAGCGACAAGGACATGCTCCAGCTCGTGGACGGCCATGTGAAAGTCTACGACCCCATGAAGGACAGGGTGCTCGACGAGGAGTACGTAAAGGAGCGCTTCGGCGTGCCGCCCCAACGGGTGACTGAGTACATGGCCCTGGTGGGAGACCCCATCGACAACATCCCCGGCGTAAAGGGAGTGGGGGAGAAGACCGCGAAGGAACTGCTCAAGGAGTTCCACAGCCTCGACGAACTTTTGGCCCACCCCGAGAGGATTAAAAAGGAGCGGCTGAGAAAGCTGATTACCGCGGGCGTGGAGGAGATAAAGCTCAGCAGGCGGCTTGCCGAGATAATAAGGGACGCGCCCGTCAGGGTGCGGGAGGAGGACTTGCGCCTGAGGGAGCCGGATAACCGGAGACTCCTCGAACTCTTCAGGGACTTCGAGTTCACCTCGCTCCTTAAGCTCCTGCCCGGGGATTCGACCCCCGCGGGGGAATACGAGACAGTGCTTGAGGCCGCGAGGCTCAGGGAGCTTGTGTCGTCTTTAAAGGGCGAGTTCGCCTTCGACACCGAGGCCACCGGCCGCGACCCCCTGAGGGACAAAGTGGTGGGGTTTTCGCTTTCCAGCGAGAGGGGAAAGGCGGCGTATGTCCCCCTCGGGCACACCTCCGAGGGCTTCCCGCCCCAGATGGACCGAAAAGAAGCGTTCGACATTATAAGGCCCGCCCTCGAGGACGAGGGCACGGCCAAGGCGGGGCATAACCTCAAGTACGACATCCTCATCATGCGGGGCGAGGGGGTCGAGACGAGGGGGCGGCTTTATGACACAATGCTGGCCTCCTATCTGCTGAACCCCCTGAGGGCCGACCACAGCCTCGAAAACGCGGCCCTCGAACACCTGGGCCGAAAGAAGAAGCCCTACAAGGAGGTGGCCGGAGACAGGGGGTTTCAGGAAGTGGCGCTCCCCGAGGCCGCCGAGTACGCCGCCTCGGACGCGGACCTGGCCTGGCAGTTGAGGGAGGCGCTGTTTGAAAGGCTCCGGGAGGAGGGGCTTGAAAGGACGTATTTCGATATAGAGATGCCCCTCGTCCGCGTACTCGCGGACATGGAGCAGGCGGGCGTGAGGCTCGACGCCGGGAGGCTCGGGGAGCTTAACAAGGAGCTTGAGCGCCAGCTTGATACTCTAAAGCAGAGGATATATTTCCTCTCCGGGTGCGAGTTCAACATCAACTCCCCGAAACAGCTCGCACATGTGCTGTTCGAGCAAATGGGCCTCACGCCGGGCAAGAAGAAAAAGACCGGCTATTCCACCGATATGGGCGTGCTCGAAGAACTCGCCAGGCGGCACGAACTGCCCGGCGAGATACTGAACTGGCGGAGCCTCGCCAAGCTCAAGAACACCTACGTGGACGTGCTCCCCAGGCTTATAAACCCCATGACCGGCAGGCTCCATACCTCGTTTAACCAGACCGTGACCGCCACGGGCAGGCTATCAAGCAGCGCGCCCAACCTCCAGAACATCCCCGTAAGAGGACAGTGGGGAACGTGGATACGTGAGGCGTTTATCGCCGAGGAGGGAAACGCCCTCATATCGGTGGACTACTCCCAGATAGAGCTGCGGATACTGGCGCACCTGAGCGGGGACGAGGCTCTTCTTGAGGCGTTTAAAACCCGTGTGGACATCCATGCGAGGACCGCCTCGGAGATATTCGGCCTCCCCGGGGAGGAAGTAACCACCGACATGAGGAGGGTGGCCAAGACCGTCAACTTCGGCGTAATCTACGGCATCAGCCCCTTCGGGCTGTCCGAGTCCCTCGGCATATCCAGAAGGGAGGCGGAGGAGTACATAAACAGCTACTTCGTCCGGCATCCCGGGGTGAGCTCCTACATATCGAGGACGCTCAGGGAGGCCGAGGACAAGGGGTACACAAGCACCCTCTTCGGCAGACGAAGGCCCGTGCCGGAATTAAGGAGCCGTAACCGCAACACCAGGCTCCTCGGCGAAAGGCTCGCCGTAAACTCCCCCATACAGGGCACCGCCGCGGACATCATAAAAATCGCCATGATAAACATATCGAGGAAGCTCGGGCAACAGGGCCTGAGGAGCAGGATGCTCCTTCAGGTCCACGACGAGCTGGTCTTCGAGGCCCCGCTGGAGGAGAAAGAAGAGGTCTCGGAACTGGTGGGCCGTGAGATGCAGGGCGCCGCGGACCTCTCGGTCCCCCTGCTGGTCGAGCTGGGGGCGGGCCCCAACTGGGCGGAGGCCCATTAGCCCGATTTATTAATATGGATGAGAAATATCAGACTCGTCGTGGAGTTGAATTCAAGTGAATAAATAGTGTATAACTAATCGTTGAGGCAGCCATGACGAAAAAAGAGCTTCAGGAGAAAAAAGTAGCCGAACTGATGGCCATCGCCAAGAGGCTCGGCCTTTCTCCGAAGTCCAGCCTCAAGTCCGGAATCGTCGAAGAACTGCTGAAAGCCTCAAAAGCCGCCCCCGCGAAGAAGGCCGCCCCCGCGAAGAAAGCCGCCCCCGCAAAGAAGGCCGCCCCCGCGAAGAAGGCAGCCCCCGCGAAGAAGGCCGCCCCGGCGAAGAAGGCCGCCCCGGCGAAGAAAGTCGCCCCCGCGAAGAAGGCCGCCCCGGCGAAGAAGGCCGCCCCCGCAAAGAAGGCAGCCCCGGCAAGGAAGGTCGCCCCGGCGAAGAAGGCCGCCCCCGCAAGGAAGGCCGCCCCCGCAAGGAAGGCCGCCCCCGTGAAGAAGGCCGCCCCCGTGAAGAAGGCCGCCCCCGTGAAGAAGGCCGCCCCGGCGAAGAAGGCCACCCCGGCGAAGAGGCCCATTGTGAGCGGGCCGCATTACACATTCGGCACGATGCCGCCCTCCTCTCCGGGGCGGATGGAGCCTCTCCCCAAACCGGTCGGCGAAGACAGACTCACCGTAATCGTGGTTGACCCGCGCCGGATGTTCGCATGCTGGGATCTTACCAAGAAAACCCTCCATAAGGGCGCCCCGGCCCTAAGGGTCTTTGATGTCGGAAGAGGCGTGGCATTTGACGGTAGAAGCGCCGCGAGTTTTTTTGACGTCCCGGTCTCCGGTTTCACGGGAAGCGTTTATGTCGGCCTTCTGCCCGGCAGGGAGTACTACGTCGACCTGGGCGTCATGACTCCGGGGGGCGTGTTCCTCTCCGTACAACGGGCGGGCAGGCTGTTTATGCCCCACGACATGCCCCAGGAGGGTGAGTCGGCGCTCCCGGGGGAGTATTTCACTTTTACCCCCTGGCCTTCCCCGTCTTCCTGAACACCCCCGCCTGGCCGGGGTATCGCACGGCCGGCTCAGTCGTCTTCCTCGTTTGCCAGGGGGTGGGCCTTATCGTAGACGTCCATGAGGTGCGTGATGTCCAGGTGGGTGTATTTCTGCGTGGTGGAAAGCGATGAGTGGCCGAGGAGTTCCTGTATCACCCGCAGGTCAGCGCCGCTGTGAAGCAGGTGGGTGGCGAAGGTGTGCCTGAGGGTATGGGGCGTCACGCGGCTTCCCACGGCGAGCAGCCGGGAGTACTTTTCCACCACGCGCCGTATGCTCCGGGTGGAAAGCCTCGTGCCTCTCTTGTTCAGGAAAAGCGCCGGGTCATCCCCCCTCAGAAGAAGCCTCTCGAGCATATAGGACTTCAGGGCCTCGCGGGCCTTCTTCCCGACGGGCGCCATCCTCTCCTTTTTGCCCTTGCCCCTGACTCGCACAAGCCCCTCATCGAGTTTCAGTTCACCGGCGTCCAGCCCGGCCATTTCGCTCACCCTCATGCCGCTCGAGTAGAGAAGCTCGAGCAAGGCCCTGTCCCTGGCCGCCATAAACCCGATGCCCTCGGGTTTTTCGACCAGCGAGAATACCTCGTCCACCGAGAGGAACCCCGGCAGCGGCGAGGGCAGTTTCGGGGAGCTTACGAGCTTTGCGGGGTTGGACTTTATATGGCCCTCCCGGTGGAGGAACCGGAAGAACGAGCGGAGGGCCGCCAGCCTCCGCGCGGCGGTGCTCTTTGAGCTCCCCCTCCTTATCTCCGACGCCACGAACTCCCTGATGTCGCCGATATCGAAATCCTCCGGCGCCGTCTCGAAGAAAAGCCTCAGGTCCTTTCCGTACGCCCGTATGGTATGGGGCGACACCCCCCGCTGAAGGTCAAGGTACTTAAGGAATGCGTCGATGTGCTCTTTCATGAGAATAATAGAAACAGTATGAATGTGACCGCGGCCCCGAGCGCGCCGCCCACCACGACCTCCAGGGGGCTGTGCGCCCTGGTGGTTATCCTGCTCTGCGCAATCGCCACCGAGAGCACCAGGCACAGGACCGAGGCGAAGACGTTGCCCGTGGTCATGGTCACCGACATCCAGATGGAGAAGGCCAGTGCGCTGTGGCCGCTCGGCATGCCGCCGCTCAAGGGGTGCCCCTTGCCGGAAAACGCCTTGATCAGTACGACAAGTATGAGCACTATTATGAAGGCGATGACGGCTATCTCCTCCCCCGGGTGCTTGGTTATGTGCGGCCCCTTCCTGAAGATGTCTCCAAGGTAGGGGAAAAGAATGATGTAGCCCACCACCACCGAGCCGAAGGCGGCAATCAAGACCGCTCCGGCGGCGATGTCCTTTGCCTGCCTGGCCTTTTCGCTCTGTGCCGGGGAGAGGATGTCCACCACGGCCTCGACCGCGCTGTTGAGCATCTCAGCGGCCAGGACGATGATGACGGCGAGGGCGATTACCAGAAACTCCGTCTTCGTCACGCCAAGGGCGTAGCTCCCGATAAGCACTGCCGCGGCGGCATAGAAGTGGTAGCGCACGTGCCGCTGGGTCCTGGCCCCGTGCAGTATCCCCTCGATGGCGAAGTTCGCGCTCTTTATCCACTTCCTCAGCGGCATGCCGGGTTGCCTCTTGAATCCATGAGATTATTTTAACATGGGGCGTTTATCCGGTTTTCGGGGGGCCATGCATTACCGATTTTCGCCTCAAGATAAACCTGTGGTAATATAAACCTGTTTGCCGGAAAGAAGGGGATATGAGGGGACTCATCAAGAGGCTCAGAGAGTTCGCTGCCGAGCGGGACTGGGAGAAGTTCCACTCCCCGAAGAACCTCGCAATGGCCCTGAGCGTCGAGGTCGCGGAGATTGTGGAGCTTTTCCAGTGGCTCACCGACGAGGAGAGCAGGGCGCTGTCTCCCGAAAAGACGGCGGAACTCAGGGAGGAAATCGGCGACGTACTTATATATCTTTCGGCGCTTGCGGACAAGTTCGGCATAGACCCCCTTGAGGCCGCGCGGGAGAAGGTGGAGATAAACGAGAGGAAGTACCCCGCCCGGAAGGCACGCGGCAGAGCGGAGAAGTATACGAAATATGAATGAGGGGCCGGTTTCATATGAATAATAAAAAACGCTCTTTTTCCCGGTTGATTCGCAACCCCGATGAAGACTTCCGGCAAAAACCGCAGATGCTGTCGCTGATTGCGCCTATCGCGGCGGGTTTTTTGGCCGCATTGCTTTTTATCGCCGTAATAGCCGAGAGGGAAATATTCGGCGTCGCTTCTTCCTTTTCCCTGCACTCCGCCCGGCTTGGTGGTCGGGTTATGCATATGCTTGCTTTTTCAATTCTGCCAACGGTCATCGTTCTCAAGCTATTGGAGCTATATGTATCCGTCAGGTTAAGAATGACGGCCCATCGGGACGGGCAAGGGCAATAAGTGCAGCGGCCCGTTGCCAAAAGGAGAGGGAAAATGGTGCCGAAGGGGGGATTCGAACCCCCATGGGTTGCCCCACACGGCCCTCAACCGTGCGTGTCTACCAATTCCACCACTTCGGCAGAGACTAAAGTTTACTATAGATTTTCATGAACTTTCAATCGATGGGGAAGTCCGCGAGGCCTCTGTCGCTTTAGCTTTCAGGGATACGTTATTTTTCCGAGCCTCACGGGCCTTTCCGCCCCGGTCGCCCCCGGGAGGTTCGACGGCCTTCCGCCTAAAGTCTCGTTGGCAAGCACCGTAAAGCTCAGGGCCTCCTTGGCGGCGGAGGGGATGCCGAACTCCTCGATATTCCTGACGGGAAGGGGGTGGAGATATTCCCTCAAAAGCCCCATCAAAAACCCGTTTTTCGTCCCCCCGCCCGAGAACACCGCCTCCCTCAGCTCGTGCCGGGGCAGGACGAACCTCCGGTAGGCGTCCCGGATGCTTGCTGCGGTAAAGTGGGCAAGGGTCGCCATGAGGTCTTCCGCCTTAAGCTTATGCCGTCGCACTATCCGCTCAAGCGTGGCCTTTCCGAAAAGCTCCCTCCCGGTGGACTTGGGCGGGGGCTTCCGGAAGTACGGGTGGGCGAGGAGTTTCTTTAGCAGCCCCCTGTCGGGCGCGCCCTTTTTCGCGAGCGCCCCCCCTCTGTCGAAGGGTTTTTTAAAGAACATGAGCGCGGCCTCGTCCATGAGGGAGTTACCCGGCCCGGTGTCGAATGCGTAGACCCCTTCAATATCCGGGGCCACCACAGTGACGTTTGCCATGCCGCCTATGTTTTGCACCGCGCAGAAGGCCCTTTTTCGGAAAAGCACGTAGTCCGCGAAGGGCACGAGGGGGGCGCCCTCGCCGCCCGCCGCCATGTCGGCGGCCCTGAAGTCCGAGACCACGGGCACGCCCGTCCTTTGGGCGATGACCGCGGGCTCCCCTATCTGGAGCGTGGAGCCTCTCCGTCCGCCGGAGGGGGGGATGTGGCATATGGTCTGGCCGTGCGAGGCCACGGCGTCCACCCGGTGCATGTCCACCCCGGCGGCGAGGGCGCACCGGAGCGCGGCCTGTGCGAACACCTCCCCAAGGCGGAAAGTGAGGGCGCAGATTTCCGCCGCGCTCCCCTCAAACGCGCGGGAGATGCTTTTTCTGAGCTGAGGCGGATACGGGCGCGAGGTGTGCCCAAGGAGCGTAAGGCGCGTGGCCGGGCCGGAGCCCGCGACCCTGGCAAGCACCGCGTCCACGCCGTCGTGGGAGGTGCCGGACATAAGGCCGATTATCAGGCGGCCCCGGCCGCGCCCGCTCATGAGATAAGTTCTTGGTTAACCCTGATGGGGATTTCCTTTTTCATGCCCTCGATATAGGAGCGGAGGGCGGCCTGCCTCTTCTGTTCGAGCAGGGCCTTTCTTATCTCCACGACTATCTTTTCGTTTTTCGGCAGGCCCTTTAGCTCCCCGGGCGTAAGGTCCACGGACTCCGTGAGAAGCCGCTTCATCTTATCGAGCATCAGCTGACGCCGCTTGAGAGATTCGAAATAAACGGGCGTGAGCCTGTTGAGCCTGAGGGTGTTCTTGTATATGTCGTTCTGGAATACCCCGTCGCGCATGAAGGCGGGCTCGTTCAGAATGGCCTCCTCGAGCTCCCTGTCGGTCACGGCAAGGCCGGCCTCGTAGGCGGCAATCACGAGCACCGCCTCGTCTATCATGGTGCTCAGGACGGTCTGCTTGAGTTCATCGAGCCTTTCATCGTCGAGATCGCCGTATACCTCGCGGTAGACGTCGGTCATGTTGTCCACGGCGCGCCAGTACTCCTCGGAGGTAATCCTCTGCTTCCCCACCTCCGCCAGGGGCTGGGCGCCGCCGTTGTCGCCGCCGGGCCCGATGCCCCAGAATATGAACGAAAGGATTACCAGGACAAAGAGCACGTAAAAGTATTTCGCGTGTTTCCGCATAACCTTGAGCATTGTCAGCGCCTCCTTAAGAAGTAATCGTCAAGTATATCACGGTGGTCGAATACTATGTCGGGGGGCAGGTCCCCCCGGGTGAACACCCCGGCCCGGGCCGCGTCGTCTCCGGCCCTCAGGGCGCCGCTTCCCCTCGCGACGTACACCGTGCTGATGGTGTGCTGCCGGGGGTCGCGACCGGGGTCTGAATAAGTATGGAACTGTCTGAGGAGCTCCACCTCGAGGCCGGTCTCCTCCCTCGCCTCCCTTACGGCCGCCTCCTCGAGGCTCTCGCCGTAGTCCACGAACCCCCCGGGGATGGCCCAGCCCATCGGCTCGTTCTTCCTCTTTATAAGCACAATCCCCCCGCCGTACTCTATAAGGATGTCAACGGTCGGGACTGGGTTTCGGAATTTTTCCGGCATTGTAATGTTATTACTCAGAGCATAAAATAGTTTACCCCCCCCTTTAGCAAAGGGGGGCGGGGGGGATTTGAATATTCAGAAAAATCCCCCTCATTCCCCCTTTTCCAAAGGGG
>CBDVCR010000039.1:0-19992 GCA_965372535.1 uncultured bacterium
CCTTTTAATCCTTATTAATCAGCAACTTATGCCCTTTTTCAGGGACGGCTATATATAGATTGTCAGCCGAAGTCGGTTCTACGAATACAAGCGGGCCTTTCAGCAGAAGGGGTTTGATGGCCTGATAGACCGTCTGCCCGTCCCCAACAGCTGTCCTCGCGAAACTCCAGCCGAGGTCATGGGTTTAAAGAAATAATCTCCCCTCGCCCCATAAAAAAAGGCGGCGGGGAAGGAATTCCCCGCCGCCTTTCACTACGTCCGGTCAGTTGTTCAAAATCACGTAGTCTATCGCGTTCAGCAATACACCAGCCGCCTCGGCCGTGATGTCCCCTTTGTCCCTTCCCTGGTCTACGTTGTGCTTGCACTTGTCCATGTACTGGTCGGCCTGGTCTGTATCTCCCGCATCGGTGGCCTGCTGGGCCTTGTCCAGGTCATCAAGCAGATTGCTTTGCAGCGTCGGATCAACATCCCCGGCGGCCACATACTGCTGCACAAGGGCATTGAATCCCGGTATGCTCCCCACCACCTCGTAGTGGATTGTCACCGTGTCGGAGTTGCCCGCGACGTCCGTGGCCGTCACGCTGTAGGTGAACTGCCCCAGGCCGTAGCCGTCGCCGCCCGTCAGGCCGTCGCTTGAGGAGGCGACCCCTGAGGTGTCGTCCGTGACCGTATAGCTTGGGCTGTCGAACAGGCCAAGCTCGTAGACGCCGCCGTCAACCACGTTGAGGATGGTTATCACGGGAAGCGTTGTGTCTATGTTGACGGGCGGGACCTCCTTCACGGCCTCCTCGTTTCCGGCCATGTCCTTTGCCCAATAGGTCAACGTGTGGGGGCCGTCCCCATCGACGGGTACTGTCACGGAACTGACGGATGCGGTGTGCGAAACCCCGTCGAGGGTGTAGTGTATCTCGGCTACCCCGGAATATTCATCCGTTGCCGTAAGTGTTACTACAACATCAGACTTATACCAGCCGTTGTTTCCTTGTGTGCCCGAAAGAGCAATCGTCGTTGCCGGTGGAGTCGTGTCAAGCAGATAGAAGGTAGCGCTGATGCTGTGGTCGGCCGTGACGTTGCCGAAGGTGTAGCTTGTCACCGGGCCCTGTGAGGCGCCGTCCACAACAACGTCCGATACCCCATACCAGGCATATGATGGATCGATGCTGTAAGTCCGGCTCCCTCCGGGGTTTACGAAGACATCACCCGAGGGGGTGATCGTCCCGTTGGGACCGGCCGCGGCGGTTACTTTGTACGGCACGGTCACTGATGTCGATGCGGATGAGCTCTCGTAGCTGGTGTCCGTCACGGTTACCGTGGAAGTATACGTCCCTCCGTCAAGGTACTGGTGGCTCACTTCGGCGCCCGCGCCAAACGCGGTCTGGCCGTCTCCGAAGACCCAGTCGTAGCTGATGATCCCGCCCCCGCCGTCGATGTCCAGGTCGTCATTGGACCCCGCCGCGCTGAACGAGACTGTGTCGTCGGGACGGCTGTTTGTAGTTGTGCCGCTCACGGCCACGTGCGCCCGCGGCTTATTGTTCACAAATATTTCCCTCGTGGCCGAGTTATCCGCATCGTTGGGGTCGTTCTCTACACCGGCCAGCGGAGCTACAACTACCATGATGGCGTGGCTGCCGGAGCCCGTGGTTGTCCATTTTAGGGGGTTTCCGTTCGCGTCCGCCGGAGATACGGTGAACTGGCCTCCCGGCAGTATCCCCGGGTAGACGATGAAGGTCTGTATCACGCCTATCAGGGTCTGTCCGTCCTCGTAGAAGGCCACGGTGAATTCGTTGCCCTCGGCCAGGCCGACATTATGGATCGTGGCGGTGATGGTCACTTCCTCGTTCCTGGCCGGATGCTCCGGATCGAAAGTGATATCCCCGGACACCACCCGGTAATCGGGAAGCTGCGGCGAGACGGTGAGCCCCTCTGTACGGCTGTTGTTGCCGGGCACGGTATCCGTGTACCCGGCGGATACTGATACCGTCCCCGTCAGCGTGTAATCGGTCCCGGCGGTATGCCCCACGAAATCAAAGGCAGCGGAAACCACTGTCGAACCGCCGCCCGGCAGCTCAGCCACGGTGATCAGGTCTCCTACCGGCAGACCGTCGACGTCGAACTGGAGCGTCCCCCCGGCAGGGAGGCATCCCAGGTTGCGCACCTCGGCCCAGAGTGTGTTGGGCATCTCGATATACGCCGTGTTTCCGCCCCCCCAGGACTGGTAGTTCAGTCTCAGGTTGCTCACGGTCAGGTCCGACCTGTCGGTGAAATCGAATACCCCTGAGAGGGAGTTGTTCCCGGGTGCCGCGTCTTCGCCGCTCTCGATGCTCACCGTGATCTGTGTGTTTGCGAGGCTTCCGCCGTACGGCGCGGCGTTTATCCAGGTCGACCCGCCCTTTGCGCCGATCGCCGGTATCTGGACCGTATGGTAGTCACCGGCGTCGTCGGAGAAATGAAGAGTCCCCCCGGAAGAGTTCAGGCCCCCCAGGTTGATGATCCGGGCGCTTACCGTCTTGCACGACTGCTGGATCTGGGTAACCTTCAGGTCCACATGACGGGGATAGACATACAGGGTGCTCGTCAAAGCGTTATTGGACTCATCGAATTCGTTTATGTCGTTGTTGTAATCGGTCCTCACAGTGACCCGGTAGTACCCCGCGGTTGCCGGGGTCCAGCCCGTGAAGGGTATCGTTACGCCGCAGCCGGAACAGAGCCCGCCCGTGTTGTCGTACGTTTCCGTGCCCGTGAAGACGGTCTCCCCGGACGGAGCGACTATCTCGATGTGGTCCACGAACGCGCCGCTCACAGGTTCTCCGCCCCGGTTGACGACGTAGGCGTAGACCGTTTCAGGCAATTCCGCAACCCCGGTTGCCAGCCGGATATTATGGACGGTAAGGTCCGGGCCCGTAGCAGGGGGGAGAGCGATAGCCACGAGACTCATCTGCGTCCGACCTATTATGGATTCATCCGAGACCTCGATGACCAGAGGATAACTTCCAGCCTCAAGGGGCATGACCACTTCCTGGTAGAACCAGCCGTTGTTAAGGGTCCTGGTCTCGTATTCCCGGTCTCCCAGGCGAATCGTCACCTTCCCGCCCAGAACCGGGTGTGTGTACCCGTTCTGCCAACGATATCGGGCAGAGCCGGAGAGGGTGAACCGCTTACCCACGTAGAGCTGCTGCTGGTCCGAAACACTCAGGCTCAGGATTTCGATATTTGCTTCCCCTGCCGCCTGTTTGTCGCCACGCACCAGGTGATGGGTGGCTGTATTATTGTCCGTATACGTTTCCTCGGGGTCTGTTGCAGTAGACACCTTGATCAGATGGTATCCCGGCCGGGGAACAGAGGGGTTCGGGGTCCAGAGAAATTCCGCGGTGGCGGTCCCGCCCGGCGCTATGGCAGGAAGACTCGCTTGTCCGAGATAATACGACCGCCTGTTCTCAGCATAGTAATCGTAGAAACTGACGGTCCCGGGAGATGATGATACCTCGGTGGAGAGATTATGGATGACCGCCCTGATCGTTACGGGTTCGTCCACTCCCGGGTTGGTGACCTCGCTGCCGTCCTGCCAGAACGAGATGTCGCTCCATTCAAGGGCCAGATCGACCCGCGGCGCCAGTGACATGACGGTGACCATTATCGGTGAGGAGAGGGCCGACCAGCGCCCCAGGGAATCCTTCACCTTGTACGTAACGGCATGCTCTCCCACGGACAGCGTGTCGTCGATGAAGTAGCGCTCTGAGGTGACGAAGATCCCGTTGAAGTACCAGGCACACTCGACCGTGTCCTGTCCGATTGAACCGGCGAAGGTTATGGTTTCGCCGTAGTAGGGACTGGCGCCATCGGCCGGCTGGAGTATTGCGGGGGCTGCCGGGCTGCCGGTCGAGTGGATGACTGCGGCACTTGTATGTGCGACCGGCGGTACGGAATTGTCCAGAACGCGAAGAGAGATGGTGTGCTCACCGGCCTCCGGGGAGGCAACGGTTACCACCGGCGTGGCGCTCGTGATATCAAAGACGCCGTCGTTGTCCAGGTCCCACTGCCATTCCACGATCGCCTTGCCGCTTTCGGACGCGGTGTGATAGGAACCCGA
This sequence comes from uncultured bacterium, assembly GCA_965372535.1. Lineage (GTDB taxonomy): Bacteria > Nitrospirota > Thermodesulfovibrionia > Thermodesulfovibrionales > JdFR-86 > CBDVCR01. Next base: position 4,088 of record CBDVCR010000039.1, read on the forward strand.
CCCGTCCAGTTCCACCGTATGGCCGGGACCGGTCCAGTAGGGTCCGCCGGGTACGGCCACCGGGCCGGGGTCCAGGGAGATGCGTACGAACTGCTGGATGCAGTCGTCAACATCACCGTCGCCGTTCAGGTCGATCCTTTCATACCACTCATATGTCTCGACCGAGATTATCCCGTTTGAGATATCCACTCCGCAGCAGCCCTGCACCCCGGTATTGATGAGTCTTCCGCTCTTGATATCATAGAAGAGCAGTATTTCACGGTCATTGATGTCGCCGTCCCCGGTGAGGTCGCCCCAATCAGAGCCCTCGTCTGCGAGGAATGCTATTACTCCCCTGCTGATACTGTATTCTCTGGTGTAGTCGAAAATGGGCGTGACGGTATGCGTGCCGGTGGAAAGGTTATAGTAGGCCAGCCCGTCGTCTGCTTCGAAGACAATGTAGTTGCCGTCGATCACGGGACCGCCTCCACTGACCCCCGTGTCGGTTACGCCGCCGGTGGACAGGTTGTAATAACCGATATTGCCTGTCACGGATGAACCAAAAGCAACGATGTTTCCGCTGATGGTGGCGTAAGACCCATAGACACCGGTTTCGACCAGGCTTTCCGTTGCAATATCGTAAACAAAGACCTCTCTATCCATCGAGTTAATCGTGCCGTCTCCGTTAATATCTTCTGTCGTCATGGCAAAGGCGATCCTGCCCCCGCTGATAACTTTGAACGAGGACAGAGAGACACCAGTGAGGCCGGTATCATGGGTCGTCCCCGTTGCGATGGAATAGTAAGCCAGCGTCTTAGATTGCCATGTACCTTTATTGAACGCGATGTAGTTTCCGTCCGTTACAAAAGGCCGATGCCAATTATCGATCCCGGTGCTCACCACTGTCATCGTTGAAATATCAAAATATCCGAGAAAGCTGTCATTCAGGTCGCCGTCGTTGTTGTAATCAGTTCCCTGATCCCCTTCATACGCTTCCAGGGCGATAATATTGCCCCCTATGGAGGCGTCGTTGCAATCCTCTACCCCGGTTGTGATCGCCGTATGGGGTATCTTGATCAATGGGACACCGAGGGTCCCGTCAGACCCGTCGCAGTTCTGGTCGATGCCGTCGTAATTGATCTCCGTCGCGCCGGGATTCACCGAGGCGTCCAGGTCGTTGCAGTCGGCGCCGGCATAATACCCGTCGCTGTCGAGGTCTTCAACATCGATTATCCCATTGCAGTTGTCGTCGATGCCGTTGTTGGGGTCCTCAGGTGCACCCGGATAGATCGACGGGTTGTTGTCGTCACAGTCATGGATTGTGGGAGAGCCGTCCAGGTCCCCATCAGGGTCGTCGTCCATGCCGTTGCAGTTCTCGTCAATGCCGTTATTGCCGATCTCCGAAGCCCCCGGATATATCGAGGGATCACTGTCGTTGCAGTCGGTGGATATGCCGTATCCGTCCAGGTCGAGGTCGTCGTCATCGAAAGGATTGAGCACAAGCGCCGCCACATCGTTATCCGTAAGCCATCTGTCGTAAATCCGTATCAACGCCACCTTTCCGTCGGCAAATTGATTCCCATCGTCCAGGAAGAAATTCAGAATATTCCCGGGATTATTGATATCCATACCCGAAGTGTTCTTGGTCACAAGCTCGAGCTTTCCGTCCAGATACACACTCACAACACCGTATGCGTTGGTAAGGACGAGATGATGAAATACATTGGTGGTGAAAGTCGTGGTCGGCTCTATCTGATACCTGGGATTCCAACTATAACGCCAATAAAAAGATATATCGAGCGTGTCATTCGCGACGTAGAACCCGTAGTTCGTCGTACGGTCTTGCACGTCCAGTATTCTACGCCACCCGGGATCCTCGGTGAATTCGAACACCATCTCAATGGAATAATTGTTTGGGGAGATTAATCCGGTCGTGTCCAGAGAGAGCCCTGCCTGTTGATCGGCGGGCGAAGCGTTCCCGTCGAATGAATACACCCTCCGGGACTGGCCGAAGACCGTTGCGGATTCGAAACCGTTCATGCCGAGGGGATCCACAGCGCTCAGGGAGGGCGCGCCGTACTCATCTGCCGCGAGTGAATCATTGAACGAGTACGATGCCGTCCAGACGGGTAAGTTGTCCAGGTCGTCGTCGGCCATGCCGCTGCAGTTCTCGTCAATGCCGTTGTAGAGTATCTCCGCCGCGCCGGGATTGATGGCCGGGTCGTCGTCGTTGCAGTCGGAGGCGACATCATAACCGTCGCTGTCGAGATCCTCAACATCGATTATGCCATTGCAGTTATCGTCAATGCCGTTATAGGGTATCTCGGCGGCCCCGGGATTGATGAGCGGGTCGTTGTCGTTGCAGTCCGTGGCGACATCATAACCGTCGCTGTCGAGATCGTCAACATCGATTATGCCGTTGCAGTTCTCGTCAATGCCGTTATAGGGGATCTCGGCGGCCCCTGGATTGATGGCCGGGTCGTTCTCGTCACAGTCGTTCGCTATGCCGTATCCGTCCTGGTCGAGGTCGTCGTCATCGGCATCCCATGGCGCGCATATCATGAAATTGTCTACCGTCATGTCCACCGGTATATAATGAGCCCAAGAAGTGACCCCGACCCCCGAAAAAGACGAGAACTCCGGAATGTCCGCCGTCGTAACGACCGTCTCGACCCCGTCTCTTTCAATGCTGAAGGTGTAAACGGCGCCGTTCTTCCGAATCTTCATGGTTGTAAGGACGTTCTCGATACCCGCCTGGCCATTTGGATTACCAAAGTACAATTCAGTCCATACGCCGTTTACATACTTTGCTACGATCCAGCCAGGCTGCCAAGCGCGGGTCGCATCGCCGTCCATGAATGAAACCATATTGTTGTCATCGACCTTCAAAACCAGTCGGTGCCGCCATTCCTTGTTATCAACGGACTGCTGCACATAATCAATGCTTGCCACGAAATCGCCGGAGAGAGATACGGGCCTTTCTATGGAGGAAGACGCCGATGGGCTATAAACTGTTGAGGCCGGAGCTGTCATGCGGACCTCGCCGTCGATAACGCTGACCGAATACCCCGCGGAACCGCTTGCTGTCCAGAAACCCAGAGTGTTGTCGTTGAAATCGTCATAAACCGTGCAAACGACCATGCTGCTGCAGTTCTCGTCGATACCGTTATAGGGGATCTCGGCGGCCCCGGGATTGATGAGCGGGTCGTTGTCGTTGCAGTCCACATCCGCTCCATAGCCGTCCAGGTCTACATCAGTGTCGTCGGCCATGCCGTTACAGTTCTCATCAATGCCGTTGTAGGGGATCTCGGCGGCCCCTGGATTGATCGCCGGGTCGTTCTCATTGCAGTCGGTGGCAATGCCGTATCCGTCAGCGTCCAGATCGTCATCGTCGGCCATGCCGTTGCAGTTCTCGTCTATGGCGTTGTAGAGGACCTCCCCCCCGCCGGGGTGTATCAAGGCGTTGTTGTCGTCACAGTCGGTCGCAATGCCGTATCCGTCCTGGTCGAGGTCGTCGTCATCGGCCATGCCGTTACAGTTCTCGTCGATGCCGTTGTAAGGTATCTCCGCCGCGCCGGGGTTTATCGAGGCATCGAGATCCACGCACTCCTGGTAGGAGGCATAACCGTCATCATCCTGATCAAAATCAAGGAGCGTGATACCGCCCACTACGACGTGGTGGTTGACCGTGTCCACATCCACATCGCTTGCCCAGGGGAGACTGAGGGGATATGAGGTCGAAGTCCCGCTATTCAGGTCGTATCTGCAAAGCTGTGGGTTAAGATATCCGCCATACGGATAAGCTACCGGGGCCCATACGTTGCCTTCGCTATCGGCCTCGACCCCTATTTCCGTCGGACATGGATGGAAGGATATTTCGCCCAAAGAATCAATACGCCCAAGCTCTCCGCCCCTCGTGGAAAACCAGATATTTCCGGCGGAGTCCTGCGAGAGAACATATGTATTGACCACGCCCCGAAATTCGTGTGTGCCGGATGCCTCGTCAAAGCTGACGAGGCTTTCTATCGCATGATCGCAGCTGCCGGCATAGCAGACCTGGCCGTTAGAGTACCAGATATCCCCGTTCGAGTTTACGGCTATGTCCCATGATCCCCAGCTGAACGAGGGGGGCTGTGCGCCAAAGGAGACCACGTTTCCCGTGTCAGGTTCTATGTATCCTATATGATGAGCAGAGGCACGGTCATTGAACCAGATGCGACCGTCAAGCCCCTCGGCGAGGCCGGCGGGCAAGAGCCTAATGCTTCCGGCGTATCCGTTCCACCACGATGAGTTCACAAGATATTCGGTGAACGTCTCCGTCTGCGGGTCAAACCGGGCTATGAAGGCCGGACCGCTCCCGGCCATACAGGGTATCTCGGCGAACCAGACATATCCGGACGAGTCAACAATGATCGTTTCAGGATTGCCCCCCTGGTGTGGAATGGGGTAATAGGTCGTCTCTCCTGTAGCGATATTGACCTTGCCTATCTGCTTTGCTGCCCTCTGGGTGAACCAGATGTTTCCTGTCCCATCGAGAGCCAGCCCGCTGACCTCGCCAACGCTGTATGTCCATTCGGCATAGGGCGCTTCCGCCACCGCCTGGCCGGACAGCAGTAAAATTGCGAAGAATAGAACCAACAAAGCCGTGACCTTTGACGCTTGATTCCTCATGTTCCCCTCCCTGCTTAAAGAGTTGTTGAAGTGTTTATGTAGCCGAAGACTGCTTTTATGTTTTACTAAAAAAAGTGGAAACCCCGCTGCATTTCAACTTGGACTATTATCCTGACGAGGTTATTGTTTGTCAAGATAAAATTACAGGTAGCAAGGAACCAATAAGTCCCACCTTCAAGGGGAAAGTGCAGCAGCGGCGACTTCGGCCGGGGTTTTATAGCCCACACACATCCCGGGTCACCCTTTCGGAAAAGTGAACCTGTCAAGGTGAACCGGTTCACATGGACGCGTTCCGCGCGGGGGAATTAAAATGGGCGGTGGAGCATTAAAGGAGCAGGTTACAAACCTGCTCCCGCAAAGAGTGAACCTGTCAAGGTGAACCGGTTCACATCGGACGCGTTCCGCATGCTGAAAGTAAAATGGGCTGTGGAGAGTTCTTTGACATGGGTGGGAAAAAAGACAGGATTCGAGGGTTCAAGGAAATAATCTCCCCCCACGCCCCCTTTACGTCCTTCGACAGGCTCAGGATGATTCGACAAGCTCAGGATGAAGGGGCGAGAAGGCCGGGCGGCCTTGAACACCCTTTGAACACCCGGCGGGCGGCGGAAGTGAGCGATATTTAAGCAAAATTCCTGTGGAAATCTCCGGAAGATTGAACGCTATAAAAAAGGCGCATCCTTCGACAGGCTCAGGATGAAGGGGGGGACGGGAAAGACGAGATTGCTCGTTGCCACGTCGGCCCGGCGGGGTTTTCCAACCCCGCCTATCGGTACAATCATTCTTCGACAGGCTCGGGATGATTATAGGGCGGCAGGGCGCAGGAATGCGGAGAAAAATGCGGGGCTATATCAGAATATTGTCTATGAGCCTCGCGGCCCCCATCTTTACGGCTGCGGCAATGAGGGCCTTGCCCTCGAACTCATCAAGTTCGTCGAGGCTCAGGGGGTCGTAGACCCCGGCGTACTGCACCTCCGTAACAAGCGGCTCGGTGGAGAGGTTTTCCCTCAGAAACCCCGACACCTCCCCGGGGGAGGAGTCCCCGGACCTGAGCATGCCTTCGGCGCGGGCGAGGCAGCCGTATATCGCGGGAGCGGCCCGCCGCTCCTCCGGCGCGAGGTAGCCGTTACGGGAACTCATTGCCAGGCCGTCCTCCTCGCGGACGGTGGGGCAGGCGACCACCTCGACGGGAAAGTTCATGTCAACGGCGAGCCGCTTGATTATGAGGCTCTGCTGGTAGTCCTTGAGGCCGAAGTAAGCCCTCGTGGGCAGCGCAATGTTAAAGAGCTTCGCCACCACCGTGGCCACGCCGTCCATGTGGCCCGGCCTGAAGGCCCCTTCGAGCTTGCCGCCCAGCTCGCCCGTCCTTATCGAGGTGGAAAACCCCCCGGGGTACATGGCCCCGGCCCCCGGCATAAACAGGGTGTCCACCCCCGCGGCCCTCAGCTTTTGCATGTCCTCGGCCTCGTCGCGGGGGTATTTTTCGAGGTCCTCGCCCGGGCCGAACTGCGCGGGGTTTACGAATACGCTCACCACCGTGGCGTAGTTTTCCATGCGGCTCAGCCGTATGAGGCTCATGTGCCCGTCGTGGAGCGCGCCCATTGTGGGCACAAGCCCGATGCTCCGGCCCCTCATCTGGAGCGTGCGGCCGGTCTCCTGCATGATGCGGGGGATTCGTATAATCTCCATTTATGCCGTATCCTTCTTTATCTCCTTAAGGAGCGCGTTTACGAGGCCCTTCTCGCCTGCCCTGGCAACGACTTTCCCCTTTCTGAAGACCAGGCCCGCCCCCTTGCCCGAGGCGATGCCGAAGTCCGCCTCCCTGGCCTCGCCGGGGCCGTTTACGGCACAGCCCATGACCGCCACGGTAATGGGGGCCTCGATGCCCTTGAGCCTTTTTTCGGTCTCCGAGACCAGCGCCCTGAGGTCCACGCGCGTTCTGCCACAGGTGGGGCATGAGACAATCTCCACCCCCCGTCGCCTTATCCCCAGCGCGCCTAAAATCCCGTATGCGGCCCTCACCTCCCGGGCGGGGTTGGCCGTAAGGGAGACCCTCACCGTGTCGCCTATTCCCTCGGCAAAGAGTATGCCGAGGCCCACGGAGCTTTTGACAAGGCCCTGAGACAGGGGGCCTGCCTCGGAGACGCCCACGTGCAGGGGGTAGCGGTATTTTTTGGAGAAAAGCCTGTATGCCTCCACCGTGGCGGGCACGCCGGAGGCCTTAAGCGAGACCTTGATGTTGCCGTATCCAAGCTCCTCGATAAGGGCAACGTTACGCGCGGCGCTCTCCACCAGGGCCTCGGGCGCGGGATGGCCGTATTTCTTGAGCAAGTCCTTTTCGAGCGAGCCCGCGTTTACGCCCACCCTTACGGGCACGCCCCTGTCCTTGAGGGCCTCGACGACTTCCTTTACCTTCCATCCGGCGCCGATGTTTCCGGGGTTTATCCTCAGGCCGTGCACCCCCCGGCGAAGGGCCTCGAGGGCCAGCCGCCAGTCGAAGTGGATGTCCGCTATCACGGGGATGGTGACGGAGCGGACAATGTCTCCGAGCGCCCTGGCGGCGGCCATGTCCGGCGCCGCGCACCTTATGATTTCGCACCCCTCGCGCTCAAGCCCCCGTATCTGCCTTACCGTGGCCCTGACGTCCCTGGTGTCGGTCTTTGTCATGGACTGCACGGCGATGGGGCTTCCGCCCCCGATGGGCACGCCGCCAACGTATATCCTGCGCGTCTTTTTCCTTTTCTTAAGCACTACCCTTTCCTGTTCTTCCGGTATTTCCTCACGGCCCTCATGTGCTCCCTGTGGGTGCGCGAGAAGACGTGGGAGCCGTTGCCCCCGGATACGAAGTAGAGATAGGGCACGTCCGCCGGGTAGAGGGCCGCCCTGATGGAATTTATCCCCGGCGAGGCAATGGGGCCGGGGGGCAGGCCCCTGAACGTATAGGTGTTATAGGGTGTCCTGCGCTTTATGTCCTTTCCGTTGACCCCGGCGCTCAGGGGCTTTATGCCGTAAATCGCCGTCGGGTCGGCCTGAAGCCTCATGCGCTTTTTGAGCCTGTTGTGGTAGACGGCGGAGATAAGCGGCCGTTCGCTGTCAAGCACCGCCTCCCTTTCTATTATGGAGGCCAGGGTGAGCGCCTTGTGCACGTCCCAGCCCATCTCCCTGGTCCTTTTTCTGAGCCCTTCGTCATAGAGCTCCCGGAGCCTGTCAACCATCGCACCCAGTATGACCCCTGGCTCTTCGCCCAGGAAAAAACTGTACGTGTCCGGGAAGAGATACCCCTCGAGGCTTTCGGCCTCTATGCCGAGGCTTGCCAGAAACTTCGCGTCCCCGGAGAGCCTGTCGAATTCCTCCGGCGCCATCAGCTCGCGCGAGACGAGTTTGTCCTTTATCTCGTAAAGGCCCTCGCCCTCAAGTACCGTGATGCCGTAGGGCGCCACGTCGCCGTCACTGAGGGCGGCGTAAACGTCCCACTGGCTCACCCTGCCCTCGAAGCGATAGCGGCCCGGAATCAGCCTCTTGTGGAGGCCGGTGACCCTGCCGAGGGTTTTAAAGAAGAAAACGTCTCTGACAAGCCCGGCCCCGGAGAAGGCATTGACGGCCCGGTTGAAGCCCGTGCCCTTACGGATGTCCACGTCCACCGGGCCGGCGGGCAGGGCAAAGGGCTGAAACAGCTTCAGCACCATGCATAAAACGCCCGATGCCATGAGGGCAACGGCGGCAGCCGCGGCGTTTCGGCGCACCGTAACCCTCATGCCGAACCGTGGCGGGGCTTAAAGAATAAGGGCACGAAAAACGCTTTCATACGATATTTTAACAGAACCGCGGGGCCACGGAAACAGAGGGCCCTGGCCGGAGGGCTACGCGGGCCTGAGGCCCTTGAGGTTCAACTGCAGCGTGCGGCCCCCTTCCCATTCGTTTATGGTGGCCGAGAAGGCCGCATCCACCGAAGCGGCGTCCTCCACTGTCTCGCAAAGCCCGCCCATGTCAAAGCCGATGGCGTCCACCACCCTTGCCCTTGAGCGGAGCCTCAGCTTGAGGTGGTTTTTGCCCACCACCCGTGGGTTCAGTACCTCCAGCCCCCTTGAGCCGAGCACGGGCTCGGGGTTTCCAAAGCCGAAAGGCTCAAGCCTCCTGAGTTCCTCGACCAGGCCGAAGCTTATGTCCTTCAGGCCCACCTCTGCCTCGATGGTGAGCGTGGGGGTGAAGTCCTCCACGTCCTCTGAGACCGCTTTTTCCACGGCCTCCCTGAAGGCGTCCACGTCGGAGGCCCTTAGCTTGAGGCCCGCCGCCTGCCTGTGCCCCCCGAAGGACAGGAGCAAGTCCCCGCACCTCTGTAGCCCCCCGAGGACGTCGAACTGCGGTATGCTCCTTGCCGAGCCTTTGGCCACCCCGTCTTTTATGGAGAGTACAAAGGCGGGCCTCATGAACCTCTCGGCCAGCCGCGAGGCCACGATGCCGAGCACGCCCTCGTGCCAGCCCTCCCCTGCCAGGACGATGGCCCGGCCCGCGCCCCCTGTGCTCTCAAGGGCCTTGAGGGCATCTTCGCAGACGCTCTCCTCTATCCTCTGGCGCTCGGTGTTCAATTCGTCGAGCTGCCCGGCAATCTCCGCCGCCCTCTGCCCCGAGCCGGTCCTCAGGAGTTCGACCACCTTGCCGGCCTCCGAGACCCGCCCGGCCGCGTTTATTCTCGGCACCAGGGTAAAGGCCAGCAGCTCCGCCCTGAACCGCCTGCCGCCGAGTCCCGCCACTTCCTTGAGCGCCCGGAGGCCGGGCCGCGCCCCGGCCTCAAGCAGTGCAAGGCCCTCCTTGACGATGGCCCGGTTCTCCCCCGTAAGGGGCACGGAGTCGGCCAGGGTGCCGAGGGCCGCAAGGTCCAGAAATTCCCTGTAAGAGAACGCGCCCGGATACCGCCCGGCAAGCGCCTGCACGAGCTTGAGGGCAACGCCCGCCCCTGCAAGGGCCGATACCGAGGGGTTTGCCACCTTGGGGTTTATCACGGCCAGCGCCTCCGGGAGGACGGGCTTTCCGGTGGCCGGGTCGATGAGGGGTTCGTGGTGGTCCGTCACGATAACGCCTATTCCGGCGGCCCCGGCAAGCCCGCAGGCCTCAAAGGACGATATGCCGCAGTCCACCGTGACAATAAGCCCCGCGCCCGCCTGCTTCGCGGCCTCCACCCCGGGGGCGTTGAAGCCGTAGCCGTGGCTGAACCGGGAGGGGATGAATACGCTTGTTTCGAGGCCGAGCTTCCCAAGGGCCTCCGAGACGATGGCCGCGGCCGTAAGGCCGTCGGTGTCGTAGTCGCCGTGGACGAGGACGCGGGTGGAGTTTTTCCGCGCCTCCTCAAGGGCCATGAGGGCCTCGCGCACGCCCAGGATTTCCAGGGGGTCTGAAAACCCCGCCTCGCCGGTGGAGAGGAAGTCCCTTACCTCCTCCGGGGTCCTCATCCCCCGGTTGACGAGCACCTGGGCCATGGCGGGCGAGACGGAGGCGGCCTCAGAGAGATAGGCGACGTATTCGGGGTTCGTCCTCTTGAGCAGCCACCGCCTTTTCATAGCGGTCCCGCGTTTATCTCCTCGTGAGTGGTTTCCCGCCCGTCCACAGGAGCACCACGGGGCTTGCGACGAATATGGAGGAATAAGTCCCTATGACGACCCCCAGGATTATGGCAAGGGAGAAATCGTGTAAGACCTCGCCGCCGAAGAAGAAAAGCGCCGCAGCGGCCAGAAGCGTGGTCAGCGACACGATGATGGTCCGTGAGAGCACCTCGTTGATGCTCGTGTTTATCAGGGCGTTCGTCTGGCCGCGCAACCTGCCCCTGGCGTTTTCCCGTATCCTGTCAAAGACCACCACGGTGTCGGTAAGCGAGTAGCCCGCTATCATCAAAAGCGCGCTTACGAGTATCAGGTTTATCTCCTTGCCCATTAAGTGGAATATGCCGAACACCGCGAGCACGTCGTGGAAAGTGGCCACCGTGGCCCCCACGCCGAAGCGGAACCGGAACCTGAAGGCCACGTAAATCAATATGCCGATGGTGGCCGCGATGACGGCCAGGAAGGCGTCTCTCCTGAGTTTCTTCCCCACCTTGGGGCCTATCTCGGTCGTGGAGTCCACAACCGGGGCCTGGGCCGCGAAATCCTTCCCGAGGGTGGAGACTATCAGGTCGGAGAACCCGCCCAGTTCTTCCTCGTGCTTCTTGACCCGTATGAGTATCTTGTTGACCGTGGGCAGGTCCTGGAGGTCGAACTCCTTCAGGCCGGCATCTTCGAGCGAGCCCCTTATGTCTTCGAGGGGGACGCCGTCTGAAAACTTTATCTGCACCGACGTGCCCCCGGCAAAATCTATGCCCAGGTTCGCCTGGCCCCTTGCGACCTGTATGATGGCGAAAACGCCTATCAGGGCCAGCAAGCCCGAGAAGGCGAAGGCGAACGGCCGTTTGCCCATGAAGTCTATGTTCGTCTTTCCGATTATCTCTATCATATGCTTAAGGTCTTGACCTCCCTCCTCTGGTTTATGAAATCGAAGACGGTTTTTGTGCCCACCAGCGCGGTAAAGAGGTTGATGGCCACGCCCAGGCTCAACGTGACCGCGAACCCCTTGATGGGGCCGGTGCCGAACTGAAAGAGCACCAGCGCGGTGATGAGCGTGGTGACGTGGGAGTCAAAAATCGTCCAGAACGCCTTGTCGTAGCCGGTGTCCACCGCGGCCCGGGGGGTCTTTCCGGCCCTCAGCTCCTCCCTCATCCGCTCGAACATCAGGACGTTGGAGTCAACGGCCATGCCGATGGCAAGTATTATGCCGGCTATGCCGGGCAGCGTGAGAGTGGCGTTAAGCCACGCCATGGCCCCCAGGAGCAGTATGATGTTGAGCACCAGGGCGAAGTCCGCGATGACCCCCGAAAACCTGTAGTAAACGACCATGAAAAGCACCACGAGCACCGCGCCTATCATGCCGGCGACCTTGCCGGCCTCTATGGAGTCCCTTCCGAGCGACGGCCCCACGGTGACGTTCTGGAGCATCTTGATGGGCGCGGGCAGCGCGCCGGCCCTCAGGATGATGGCCAGGTCCTTGGCCTCCTCCATCGAAAAGCTGCCGCTTATCTGGGCGTTGCCCCCGGGTATGCGCTCCCTTATGACAGGGGCCGAGTAGACCGTGCCGTCAAGGATGATGGCCATCCTGTCCTGCACGTGCTCGCCCGTTACCTTCTCGAATATCCTGGCCCCGGCGGAGTTGAAGGTCATGGAGACGTAGGGTTCGTTATAGCGCTGGTCTATGCTCACCCTGGCCTCGCTCAGCAGGTCGCCGGTAAGGAGCGAGTCTTTTTTAATGAGAAAGGGGACCATGCTCACGGTCTCCCGGGTGGTCTTGTCCACGACCTTCTCAAACAGTATCTCGGCGTCCTCGGGTATTTTTTCCTTGAACTCCTCAAGCAGTGATGCGCCCTCGCCGGGCCCGACGGCCGCCGGCAGTTCGGCGGCCACGGAGGACTTGTCGTCCACCAGCTTGAACTCCAGCTGGGCGGTCTTGCCGATAAGTTCTATGGCGCGCTCCGGGTCCTTCACGCCCGGAAGCTGCACCACTATCTCGTTCTCTCCCTGCCGGTGGATGTTGGGCTCGGCCACGCCGAACTGGTCAATCCTGTTTCGGATGGTCTCCAGGGCCTGGTCCACCGAGTTGTCCTTGATTCTCTTGACTTCGTCGGCGGTAATTTCATAAACCCCCTCGCCTTCCCTGTCAAGCCTCGGGAAGTCGGCCTTGATGAGCTCGTCCGCCTCTGGAGAGGGCGGGGTGACCCTTATTGCGTAGCCTTCCCTTTTGGCCTCCACCTCGATGCCCTTCTTCCCGGCCTCGCTCTCGATGGACTGGGCGATTCTCTCGGCGGTAATCTCCACCGCGCGCCAGCCCTGGACCTCGAAGACAAGGTGCAGCCCCCCCTGGAGGTCGAGCCCCAGGGTTATGCCCTTTGCGGGCATGATGTTTTTCCACCACCCCGGCATGTAGCTGAAAACAGGGGTGTTGGGAAGGAAGAACACCACCGCCAGAACCACGAGCACGCTTATCATTATGAACCTGTATAAGACCTTTTTCTTCATCAAGCCTCCGGCACAGTAAGAGTTTCTTCACCGCGTCAAACGGGAATCAAATTCCAGATATTTTGCACTAAACCGCTCCGTTTGAGCAAGTGGCCCGCGGCTCCCTGTGAAAACCGAATCATCCACCACCTCGATGCTCATGGTTTATTCCGCCTGCCTTTCGGCGTGTCCGCTGAACCGGGGGCAGGCTAATGATGAGGAAAATCCTTCGACAAGCCCAGGATGATATCAGGGCGGCGGGGACTTCGTGCCGGATGACCCGGCCCGTGGAATACAGGTTACAATACTCTTATGGCCGAAAGCTTATACATACATATCCCTTTTTGCGTGAGCAAATGCCTCTACTGCGACTTCCTCTCCGTGCCCATCGAGGAGGGGCCGGCCCGTGCCTATGCCCATGCCCTCAAGAAGGAATTGGCCTTGCGGGGCGGGGGGCGCCTGCGGACGGTCTATATCGGCGGCGGCACCCCGACGGCGCTGCCGGAGGAGTTGTTGGGCGAGATTTTCGCCGCTCTCAGGGGGAGTTTTACCCTCCTGCCGGGGGCCGAGGTGACCGTGGAGGCAAACCCCGGCACGGTGGACGCCCGGAAGGCCGCCCGTCTCCGCTCGATGGGGGTAAACCGCGTAAGCCTCGGGGTGCAGTCATTCGACGACAGGGAGCTCAGGACACTGGGCAGGGCGCATACCTCGGCGGAGGCCGCCAGAGCCGTAAAGGCGCTCGGGGCGGAAAACCTCTCCCTTGACCTCATCTACGGCATACCGGGGCAGGACGCAAGGAGCTGGGAGGAGACGCTCAGGCGGGCGGTCGAGCTCGGCCCGAAGCACATATCCGCTTATGAGCTTACGCCCGAGCCGGGCACCCCGATTATGGACTCCCTGAAAAAAGGCGTTCTCACGCTCCCCCAGGAGGACGAGGCGCTTGAGATGTCCTCGCTGGCCCTCGATACGCTGGCCCGGTCGGGCTACCGGCGCTACGAGGTCTCAAACTACGCCCTGCCGGGGTTTGAGTGCAGGCACAACCTCAACTACTGGCGGAGGGGCGAGTACATCGGCGCGGGGGCCGGGGCGTATTCGTTCTCAGGCGACAGGAGGGACCGGAACACCCCCGATATCGGGGAATACATGGAACTCCTCTCGAGGGGGAGGCCCCCGGCCGGGAAGAGCGCCCGGATAACGCCGGAGGAGGCGATGCGGGAGTTCCTCTTCCTGGGCCTCAGGCTTACGGAGGGCGTGGACATGGCCTGGTTCAGGGACGAACTCGGCCTCGACCTTGCCGGGGCCGTTGGGGAGCTTTTGGGGGACGGCCTCGTGGAGACGGAAGGCGGAAGGCTCAGGCTCACCCGCCGGGGGTTTTTGCTCTTTAACCCCGTGGTGGTCAGGCTTATGGAAAACCTGGGCCTTTAAGGTTATTTTTCGAGCATGTTGGTAAAGGTGTTGTGGTGGTCTTCCTCCTCGCGGAGGATGTCCTCGAAGAGTTTTCTCGTGGTGATGTCGCCCTCCTCGGCGGCAAGTTTTATTATCTCCCTGTACATGGCTATGGCCTCTTCCTCGGCCCTGATGTCGTTCCGGAGCATTTTCACCGGGTCTCCGCCGTTGACCTCTATTTTGGTGGGGGAGGTGGTGGGCTCGCCCCCGAGGTAATCCAGCCGCTCGGCAATCATCTCGGCGTGGAGCATCTCGACCAGTGCGATTCTCCTGAAGACCGGCCCCACGGCCTCGGCATACATGCCCTTTACCGTCACGTGCTGCCACATGTACTGTACGCTTACGGCTATCTCCCTGGCTATCGCGCCATTAAGCATTTCCCTGAGTTTTTCGCTTGCCATGCAAGACCTCCTTTTTGTTTATCTTGATAACCCTGTAGGTTGCTGCAGGGTTATCACAATTTGTAATGCGTAATACCGAACCGTCTAAAGTTTACAGTAAAACACCCCCTCCCGCAAGAATGGAAAATTTCGGGCTAACGGCGCGAGGGTGTTATAATCAGACCATGAAAGCAAAGGGGGGCGTTATAGACCTCCACACCCACGGCGCGGGAAGGTTCGATACGAGGGCCGCGGGCGCGGGCGGCATCCTCGACATCGCCCTGCTCCACGGCAGGGCCGGCGTGGCCGCCATACTGCCCACCGTCTATTCCGCTCCCATCGATACGATGAGGAGCCACATGGAGGCGGTAAGGGAGGCCATGCAGGATGCGCCCCGCAAGGGAGCGGCGCGCATCCTGGGCGTACACCTTGAGGGGCCGTTTTTAAACCCCCTGCGCTCGGGCGCCCTTGAGGGCGGCTCGTTCCTGGCCCCCACGCTTTCGGGCCTGAGAAAGCTTATCGCGGGTTTTGAGCACGTGGTCAGGGTCATCACCGTCGCCCCGGAGACAAGGGGCGCGCTCAGGGTAATCGGGCGGTGCGCGGAACTCGGCATAAGGGTCAACATGGGCCATTCGGACGCCACGTACCAACAGGCCCTCGAGGGCAAGCGGGCGGGGGCTTCCGGTGTGACGCATTTATTCAACGCCATGAGGCCCTTCCACCACCGTGAGCCGGGCCTCGCGGGCCTCGGCCTCCTGGACGAGGACCTCTACGTGGAAGTCATACCAGACGGCGTCCACCTGGGCGCCGGGGCGCTGAGACTCGTCTTTTCGGTCAAGCGAAAAGACAGGATACTGCTCGTTTCGGACTCCGTGAAGGGGCCGATGCGCAAGGGCGGCGTGCTCCGGGGCGCAAAGGCGCTGCTGCCCGAGGGCATGGACAGGCTGAGGGGCCTGGGCGTTCCCGAAAAATGGATTGCAAAAGCCGCGGTCGATAACCCCTGGAGGTACATCCGGAAATAACCGTGCCGGTTGCGGCGGCGCGGCGGCCTCGTAAGCCCTGGGCAAGCGGAAGGCGGGCTTGTCGGGTTTTTCAATCCATTAAGCCTCCGGCTGCGATGGAAAATTATAACAGAGGGTTGAGCCGGGCCGCGTATCGTTGTTCAACGGGCGGGAAGGCGTCAGACGTGCGTGCGGCAGTTGCGGATTTCACAAGTTAAGAGAAATCAAAGTGTCTATGGATGCGGATTTGAGGTTGAAAAAAGCATTTTATATTGCAAGACCTGGCCCTATGCTTCCGCCCTCACAACTCTCTCTCAATGTCCCTCCAACCGCTTGATTTCCTCTCTTATCTCCTCAAT
>CBDVCR010000040.1:0-19853 GCA_965372535.1 uncultured bacterium
ATGAGCCATGGCGCTACGAAAAGGCTTGACATTCAACACAGTTGCTTCGGGTTAAAGGACAGTTTATATCCTTCCCTTGCGGGAACCCTCATGCCGCCGGGCCGCGCAAGACAAACGCAAAAAATAACCGCCCCCGGCCCGCCGCTGCAAAAGCCCGGACACATCCCGGCTATTCCTCCGGGTATATCTCCCTGACGTACTCCTCTATGGCGGCCCGCAGGTCTTCTTCCAGCTCGCGGAACCGCACCCCGTACTGAAGGATGTCGTATTCGGTCTTCCCCGTGGACACCCTGACCACCTCGGCCTCGGTTTTCACCTGCGTGTCGCCGGGAAGGAAGAAGGAGCAGAACAGCCGCAACCCCTTCCAGAGGACCTTTTCCGACTCAAAGAGCATGCCCGTGGAGCTGATGTTTTCGGCGAACCCGATAAATGGAGAGTTCGCTTGCGCGCCCTGGACCTTGACCCCCATGGGAACCCTTATGGTGGCCCTCGAAGGGATGTCGAGGAGCCTGCTCGCCCTCTTGAAGAGTTCCGGAGAGTTCAGCGGCGTCCTGATAACGGAATTGGCCCGGCACCTGCCGGTCCTTTCGTCGCCTGGGCCTTCCGGCGAGGCGACAATGATGGAGACATTGCGGAGTTCATCGTCACCGCGGATGATGGAGCAGAGTTCCTCGCCGCTTAAGTCCCCGGCGTCCAGGTGGATGATGATAAGGTCGGCCTTTTCCTCCTGATGGATATCGAGGGCCTCCCTGTTCGAGCCCGCCTGGAGGACCTCGATGTCCGACCTCCGAAGAAGGCCCCGCTCCTTATTGACGGCCCGCAGAATGTCCTGCGCGATAAGTATCTTCTTCATGAAAAGCCCGGCATCCCGGCAGGAAGCGGCGTCCTCCTTTCATTTGCTCTATAATAATATATATAGCGCATTTTAAAAAAGGGGTCTCATCCGTGGGACGCCCGGGCCGCTTGACGGCGCCGTTATACAAAAGATACTATGTAACATATAGCGCCGCCGAAGTGGTGGAATTGGTAGACACGCCAGGTTCAGGGTCTGGTGGGGGCAACTCCATGGGGGTTCGAATCCCCCCTTCGGCACCATGTTTCAGTGTAAATTCTCGAAACGCGGCCCCTCTCCGGCGCCGCGCCGGTGAGCGGACGTGAGCATGTTTAGTCTTTCGGGCACACCGCGGGGCATAATGCGCGTGCCCGCCAAAAACCAGCCGGGAGGTCGGATATGGCAAGGGTCTATATGCTCGCAAACGTACTGCCGGGCAGGGAAGAAACCATCCGCGACACCCTGAGGGGCACGAAGGGCGTGGCCATGGCCGACACGGTCACCGGCCGGTTCGACATCGCCCTCGTCCTTGAAGGCGGGGACACCAACGAGATATTCAACCGGATACTCAAGAAGATAAGGAAACTCACGGGCATCACCAGGACGGAGACCTTCATCGCCGTCGAATGAGCGGGCACGGCCCCTCTTTGAGCCGCCGTGCAAGTGTTTCTTATAGTTATTTACCGTGGCCAGGAACTCTCACATAAACGGCCGGCGGGCCATCCGCAACAGGGAAGCCCCTCCCTCCATCGAGGACACGGAGAGGGCCGAGCGGCTGAGGGAGGTGCTTGAGGGCCTGCACGAGATAAACCGGCGCGTCCCCCTCATCGTGGAGGGCAGAAAGGACGCCGCCGCCATGAGGAAACTCGGCTTCATGGGGGAGATAATCACCTTCCACCGCGGCAAGTCGGTATACGACTTCTGCGAGGAAATCGCCGCCAGGCACGGCAGGGTGGTGCTCATGATGGACTGGGACCCAGAGGGCGAAAGGCTCCAGAACAAGCTCGGCGCAGACCTCGGCGGCCACTGGGAGGAGTTTTCCACCTTCCGGGGGCTCCTGAAAATACTCTGCCAGAAGGACGTGAAGGACATCGAGGGCATCCCGAAACTGCTTATGAGGCTCGAGGGCAATGAGGCCGCTTGGCGCCAGGGGTGAGGACATTGCCGTAAAGTACCTGAGGAAACAGGGCTACAGGGTCCTCAAGCGCAACTACAAGGCCCCCCCGGGCGAAGTGGACATTATAGCGGAAAAAGACGGCACGGTCGTCTTCGTGGAGGTCAAAACCCGCTCCGACGACGCCTTCGGGCTTCCCCAGGAGGCCGTGGGCGAGAGGAAACAGCGGAAAATGCGCGAGACGGCCCTTTATTACCTGAGCGGCCTCAAGGAGCAGCCCCGTGCGCGCTTTGACATCATAAGCATCAGCATGGCAAAAGGCTCGAAAAAAATCGAGCACATCCCGGACGCATTCCAGTAATCCCGGCGGAGGTTTTCCGTTTGTGCCGGGGTAAAAGCTCTGTCTTGCGTGCAAAAGTTCCGGCCGCACATGATGTTGTAACCGCCGGGCTTTTGCGATAAAATTACCACATGGCGGAAATCACCCACTACTCGTTCGGCAGCATAACCATAGACGGAAATACATACACCTCCGACGTGATTATCTACCCCGGCAGGGTGGACCCCTCGTGGTGGAGGAAACAGGGGCATTCCCTCGAACCCGCGGACCTCGAGGACGTGGTGAAGTCCAGACCCGCCATGCTCATCATCGGCACCGGCGCCTCGGGCGTGATGCAGGTGCCGCCGGAGACGGTCAGGTTCCTTGAGGCAAAAGGCATAACGGTCCGCGTCGGCAGGACCGCCGATGCCGTTGAGCTATACAACAAGACCCCCGGTGACAGGCCCGTTGTGGCCGCACTTCACCTTACGTGTTAGCCCGTTCATTGCATGAGCACTATGGAAAAAGAGGACAAAACCATAAAAAATACAAAGTATCCCGAAAAATATTATATTTTTTGTATGTCATTCCGGGCTTGACCCGGAATCCACTCTTTTCCGTCTGAACTTCCGCTCCCCGCCTTCGCGGGGACAGGCTTCGCGGCAATGACGGGGACGAGCCGGTTCATGCCCCCTGCATCCTTCGACAAGCTCAGGATGATTCGACAAGCTCAGGATGATTCGACAAAAAAGCCATAGGCGGGGTTTTCCAACCCCGCCGTAAAACCGGCCCCCGGCGGGACTGGAAAGTCCCGCCTATCGGGAGGGCGGCGCTTATCCGGTTCATGCACCCTGAAAAAGCTCATGGAATTTCCGGCCGTGCTCACCCGCCGGGCACGCCCAGTTCGTTTGACAACCCGGGTGAATAAATTTTATGCTAAATAGACGGCAATAGGTTGCCGTATGTTTGCAATAAAGGAGCAATGAAGCCATGTGCCGTCTGGCGGCGATAACATCCGGGGAGTACTTCTCCCCCATGGAGAACGTCCTGGCCCTTGAGACCATGAAGGAGGGCCATGACGGCTCGGGCATGGGCCTTGCGCTTAAGTACCTGGGGGGGGAGTTCGAGCGGCTCAAGGACTACCCCATCCTCTCCGGCATCTGCTCCTCCGACGGCTATCGCGCCCTTGAGGAGTACATGCACCGGGCCGGTTTCCGCGAGATGCACATGTGGTCGCCCTCCATAAAGCCCGTCGGCGGGATAGACAGGAGGGACTACTACTTCGCCAAGTTCTACCAGTACCCGGAGGAGTACCTCGACAGGACACGGGAGGAGAAGGAGGCCCTGCTCCTCAGTACCAGGCTTGCGCTCCGGAGGATGGGCGAGGCCGACGAGTCCATCGTGGTCTTTTCCTTCTACCCGGATGTGATGATGATAAAGGAAGTGGGCGACCCCCTTGCGCTCGGGGAGTTTTTCGGGCTTGAGAGGGACGGCCTCAAGGCGAAGATAATTTTCGCCCAGGGAAGGCAGAACACCAACTACGCCATCAACCTCTACGCCTGCCACCCGTTCTTCCTCCAGGGCTATTGCAGCATGACCAACGGAGAGAACACCGCCTTCGTGCCCATCAGGGAGTACCTCATGGGCAGGGGCTTCCCCGGCTACGTGGGCTATAACAGCGACAGCGAGGTCTTCACCCATATCCTGCACTACTCGGTGCGGCAGCTCGGGTTGCCGCTTACATATTACAAGGACATCATCACCCCCGTAAATGCCGGCGAGATGGAGCAAAGGCCCGACCGGGACGCCCTGAGGCTTCTTAAGTCCTCGCTCCGGATGCTCACCATCGACGGCCCGAACTGCACCATCGGCTTCCTCCCGGACGGCGCCTGCTTCCTGGTGCAGGACTCAAAGAAGCTCAGGCCGGGCGTCGTGGGCGGAAGGCCCGGCAAATACGCCCTCATGTCGGAGGCCTGCGGCATTGACAGCGCCATCCCCGAGCGCGACCGGTCGGAGGACATCTTTCCCATGAAGTACGACATGGCCATCGTAGGGCCCGGGGCCGGTGAGGCCGGGGTATGGAACCAGCTTACGGGGTTCCGGGGCGCTTCTTCCGAGCCGGGGGGCGCCGCCTGATGGCGCGCAACAGGTTTTAAAGAGGAACGTTGATGGAGCTTTCACAGCGTCTGGACCATAACCACGAACTCCCCCTTGAGGAGTTCCCCTACATCGTCAGGTGGAGCAGCGACCGCTGCAAGCGCTGCGGCCGGTGCACCTCGGTCTGCCCGGTAAAGGCCATCGTGCCGGACGTGATGGTGCAGAGGGCGGTGCACTCGGAGGGGCCGCATCCCGAGCCCAGGGCCACGCGCCGCATCATACAGCTCGTAAGGCAGGTGCGGGACATAAACCGCCACTGCGTGGGCTGCGCCTCCTGCGCCCTGGTCTGCCCCAACGAGGCCATCCGGCCGGAGTACAACCCGCGGCAGCGCATGCTGATTTTCAAGAACAAGGGCGGCGACGCATACAAGCGCGGCGGAAGGCGCAACGACCCGTCGCTTTCGACGCTGGACAGGCTCAAGTTCACGCGCATTTCCATGCTCACCGACCCGGCCCTTGACGCCGGGCGGCACGAGTTCAGGATAAGGACGTACCTCGGCCGCATCCTCCCGCCCGACAGGCTTCCCGTCGAGCTGGAGGGCGGGAGGCTCAGGCTCATCGAGGGCTCCTTCGTCCCTCCGGTGAGGGAGGTCTACCCCATAATGATAGGCAGCATGTCCGTGGGGGCGCTCTCCCCCCCCATGTGGGAGGGGCTTGCCATGGGCGTGGCGTACCTTAACGAGGTCATGGGCATGCCGGTCATAATGGCCTCCGGCGAGGGCGGCGTTCCGCCGAGACTTTTGAAGTCCAGGTATCTCAAGTACTTCGTGCTCCAGATTGCCTCGGGCTACTTCGGCTGGGACGAGATTATCCACTCCATCGCCGAGATGGTGGAGGACCCCGCGGCCATTGAGATAAAATACGGCCAGGGGGCCAAGCCCGGCGACGGCGGGCTTTTGATGTCCTACAAGGTGCTCAAGCTCATCGCCGAAATCCGGGGCGTGCCCCTGGGCGTCGACCTGGCCTCCCCGCCCACGCACCAGACCAAGTACTCCATCGAGGAGGCCGTGGCCAAGATGATACAGTCCATGTCCATGGCCTGGGGCTTCCGGGTGCCGGTGTACCCGAAGATTTCCGGCTCAAAGACCGCCAGAGCGGTGCTTAACAACCTCGCGCGCAACCCCTA
Source organism: uncultured bacterium (assembly GCA_965372535.1). GTDB lineage: Bacteria > Nitrospirota > Thermodesulfovibrionia > Thermodesulfovibrionales > JdFR-86 > CBDVCR01. The sequence continues at coordinate 5,549 of CBDVCR010000040.1, forward strand.
CGCCGCCGCGCTCTCCATAGACGGCGAGGACGGGGGCACCGGCGCGGCCTACAACGTGAGCATGGACAAGATGGGCCACCCCATCGCCAGCAACCTCAGGGAGTGCTACCTCGACCTCGTGGCCCAGGGCAAACAGAACGAGTTGCCGCTTATCGCCGCGGGCGGCGTGGGCAAGCGCGGCAACCTCGCGGCAAACGCCGCGGCCCTCTACATGCTGGGCGCCTCGATGGTCTCTATCGGCAAGTACGCCATGCAGGCGGCGGCCGACTGCTGCGGCGACGAGTTCAACCGCTGCAACCTCTGCAACACGGGCCGCTGCCCCCGGGGCATCACCACCCAGGACCCGAAGCTCTACCGGAGGCTGGACGCCGACAAAGTGGCCGAGCGGCTGGTGGAGTCCTTCAAGGCGGCGGACACAGAGCTTAAGAAGATATTCGCGCCCATGGGCCGGAGCACCGAGCTGCCCATCGGCATGTCGGACGGCCTGAGCGTGGACGACAGGGCAATCGCCGAAAGGCTCAGGATAGACTACGCCTGCTGAGGCATGATGCGTAGAGTGATAAGTGATGAGTAAAGATAGAGCGAAAAAAACGGCCATACCGGGCCGCATCGACGGCAACAGGGTCCCCTCGCGGGTCCTGGAGGAAATGATACAGGAGGCCGTGCGCGAGGGCGCGAGGGAGCTTCTTATCAAACCCGACGGACAGCACGGCATCGGTGGCCGCATCCGGCCCCGGGGCGAGAAGGTCAGAATAACCGTGGACGGCCCCGCCGGGCAGCGCCTGGGGAGCATGGGCATGTTCGGCACGGAGATAACCGTCAGGGGCGGGGTCTCGGACGACGTGGGCTGGATCAACTGCGGCGCTAAAATCACCGTCATGGGCGACGTGACAAACGGCGCCCATAACGCGGCGGCCCAGGGCGTGCTCTACGTGCAGGGCGGCGGCGGCGCGCGCTGCGATACCATGACAAAGCACAACCCCCGCTTCGCCCCGCCGGAGTCCTGGTACTTCCGCGACGTGGGCGACTCCTTCGCGGAGTTCAAGGCAGGGGGCGTCGCGGTGGTCTGCGGCGTGGAGCCCAGAGACCCCCGGAACGTCTTAGGCTACCGGCCCTGCGTGGGCATGGTGGGGGGCACGATATACTTCCGGGGCCCCATGGAGGGCTACAGCGAGCGGGACGTAAAGCTCGCTGAACTCACCCCGCAGGACTGGCAGTGGCTTACAAAGAACATGAAGCCCTTTCTCAAGGCCGTCAAGCGCGAGGAGCACCACGGGGAGCTGACGAAGGACATAAACGACTGGAAGAAGCTCATCGCCTACACCCCGGCCGAAAGGGCGGCCATGAAAAAAATGCCCCTCTCGCTTGCCGAGTTCCGTAAGCGGCACTGGGAGGAGGAGACCGGGGCGGGCGGCATATTCGGCCCCTACATAAGCCACGACCGGGGCCTGCTCCCCTACGTGACCACCGGCGAGGACCGGCGCAACAGGCCCGTATGGGCGAACGAGAAATACCTGCCGCCCTGCGCGTACAGCTGCCCCACGGGCATCCCCTCGCACAAGCGCGCGGCCATGGTCAGGGGCGGCAGAACGCGGGAGGCCCTGGAGCTGGTACTGGAGTACAGCCCCATGCCCGCCACGGTCTGCGGCGAGATATGCCCGAACCTCTGCATGCAGTCCTGCACCAGAGGGAGGGTGGACAGGCCGCTTAACATAAGGGAATACGGCAGGCTGGCCCTTGAGCTTAAGGCCCGCAAGCCCGCGGGCAGGAAAGACTACTCAATCGGCGTAATCGGCGGCGGCCCGGCCGGGCTTTCCGTCTCCTGGCAGCTTGCGCTCAAGGGCTACGCGGTAAACCTGTACGAGGCCGAGGACAAGCTGGGCGGCAAAGTGGAACTCTGCATCCCGAGGGAGCGCCTGCCCCGGGAGATACTGGAAAAAGAGCTTTCGCGTTTTAAAGAGGTCGGCGTCAGGCTCCACCTCGGCAAGCACGTTGACCGGAAGCTCTTCGACAAAATTTACAAGGAAAACGACATCGTGGTGGTGGCCTGCGGCGCGCACAAGCCCAGGGTTATCGAGTTTCCCGGCTCGGACGACGTTGTGCCCGCCATAGAGTTTCTAAAGGGCATAAACTACGGCGAGCTTCCGACTCTCAAGGGCAAGCGGGTGGTCGTCATAGGGGCCGGAAACGTGGGCATGGACGCGGCCTGCCAGGCATGGGACTGCGGGGCCCGCTCCGTTGTCGCGGTGGACATCCAGGAGCCCGCGGCCTTCGGAAAAGAGCTGGAGATGGCCCGGCAAAAGGGCACGGAAATCCTCTGGCCCAGGTTCGCCGAGCGCTACGACGCGAAGACAAAGACCCTGCATTTCAAGGACGGCACGTCGCTTGACGCGGACCTGGTGGTCATGAGCGTGGGGGAGGCGCCCCTGCTCGACTTCCTCCCTCCCGAGATACACACCCAGCGGGGCTGGATTGCGGCGGACGACAAGCAGAAGACCTCGGACCCGAAGGTCTACGCCATCGGCGACGCCACGAGGGCCGGCCTTGTCACGCACGCCATCGGGCAGGGCAGGACCGCGGCGGACGTCATACATGCCGAGCTTTCGCACTACGACTGGATGCCAGAGAAAAAACAGGTCATCCCCTACGAGCGGCTGAAGGGCGAGTACTACGACATCTGCAGGGACGCGGTGTTCAAGTCCCCGGAGGAGGAGGCCAACATTTGCATGTCCTGCGCCACCTGCCGGGACTGCCACATGTGCGAGGCCACCTGCTACTGGGGGGCCATAAGCCGCCGGGAGCACGACGACAAAAGCTACGAGTACGTGGTGGACGACGACAAGTGCATCGGCTGCGGCTTCTGCGCGGGCGTCTGCCCCTGCGGAGTGTGGGAGATGGAAGAGAATATTTAGGGCTTCGCGGACGCCTTGTTTGAACCCGGGATTATCCCAAACCGACCCGGAAAACCGCTCCTGCGGGTTCAGGTCTCTGCCCTGAACCCCTAATATCTGAGCAGTTGACCGTTCCGGGGTTTTTGTTGCCCCTGTCTCCATCTGCCGGTTTTCTTAAGGCAACCTCTAATAATAGTTTTCGCAGCGAAAGCGAGCGAAATCGCGGCAGGCGCGGCGGAAGGGGAAATTTCCCGGAAGCGTGGCCATAGCTACGTTGAGGACAAATTTACCCTGACAACAAAGCATGCGGCGATTGCAGCCGTTTGCAGTAGAAAGGAATTATTAGAGTGGCCTTAAGGGCATGCCTGTATTTTACGCTCCCCCGAAATAAGACGGCTTGCCGTAACCAGGGCGCCTGTTCATCAAAGCCGCTTAGCGAAAATTGTGGTATCATAATCAATGAGCAGGAGGGTGGAGGTAATTCCAATTGCCGGGAGAAAACTCAAGAAAAGGGGAATCAAAAAGGAACAGGTCGAGGAAACTCTTTTTCAACCTTTGCGAGTCGCGGCTGGTTATGGGGGGCGTAAAGTCGCGCGGATGCTTATGTCGTGGTGACGGCTTACCTCACTTCGCAGGTTGGCCGTTACACGAAGGAGGATTAGATGAAAATAGAGTACGACCCCAAGCACGACCTTATGAACATCGAGTTCCTGGGCGACGCGGACGTTTCGGAGTCCGTGGAGCTTGACGGCGTTGTGATTGATTACGCCAAGGACGGCAGGATTGTTTCAATCGAGATACTCGATGCCGGGAAGCGCACGACCAAGAACCCCCTGGACCTTATAGACCTCTCGATAGTCAGGGAGAAAACAACCGTCTAAGCCCCGGCCCGTCCTGCGGCTTCTGCGCGGGCGTCTGCCCCTGCGGCGTCTGGGAGATGGAAGAGAATATTTAGGGCTTCGCGGACGCCTCGTTTGAACCCTGGATTATCCCAAACCGACCCGAAAAACCGCTTAAAGTTTACGAAGTGTCACAGAAGGCGTGGCCAGCTATACCTGTAGCCTTGCCAGGCAGGCTGGGCCTTTCACCTACGAGGCCGCAGAAGCCGTTGACTTTATAAATGCAGATTAATATGAGTAAGCTTTAATTTGTAAATTAATCGGCAACACTAAGCGTGCAAATTTTATTATAGAAGTTTGGATACTTCTCGTCTAATTCATTTTTGCGGTAGTATCCATATTGCAGTTCATATTCTCCAGTCTTTAAATTCAATTCTATCGCAATTGAGTTCTTTCCTTCTTTAATCTGGTATTGCTCATAATATGTTCGCGTCAATGAATTTGGCGAGTTGATTCTGTCTATATACACAAACAACGGTGTAATCGATTCTAACGAAGTAGAATCTCTTACTTTAAAACTAAAGTCGATTTTTGCATTGACATGAATTTCTTTTTCTGGGCATATGGCATCAGTCATCCCTTTAAATGATCTGACTGTATACCCTCCTACACTTATTGGCAATTCAAAAGGTGGTTCTTGAATTGGATTTGTCAAGGGTATTATAGCGGGAGCATTGAAGGGAGGTGAGGTATTCATGCTTTGAGATGTTATCTCTTTTAGAAGTTTTCTCAATTCAGTCGTAAGATTATTGATTGATTCTTCGGTTTTTGGGGAAATGGTATTTTTAGGATAATCGAATTGTACACGTAAAGTCTGCTGATTAACATCCGTAATGTTTTTCACAATAACTTGTTGAGGTCCTTTAACCCAATCATATGCAGATCGCGCCATAAAACCTAAGATTCCAATCAAAATGATCCAACCTGCACGAATCAGATTCTTTTTACCAAAAAAATTGTCTCTCTCTTTAATCATTAACGCCTTTGTATGAGAATGTCATAATATTTATTTATTAATGAAGCCTCTCCGGGCTAAAGCCCGGAGTTTCCGGCGCGCTTCGCGGTCTTGCTTCGCAAGACAAAAGGCAGATAGCCTCCGCTTCGCTCCGGGTGCCATTCATCCCCGGGCTTAAAAGCCCGGGGTTTTCTGGCGGTTTAGATAAATTATCTATTCCCATGAAAAGGTCTTGCTACGAATTTGCAATTGAAATTAACATATTTATATTAACTCGTCAATTGCCACTTACAGGAAGTTATCATCCCTGTAAATTACCGCCTGAAACTGCCAAAACCCCGCGCGGGCCAATCCTCAAGCTGCCCTCTCGATTTCTTTTGCCTCATATTCTGGAAACATGATTATCGCGGGATGGACGTCAAATGCCTTTGCAAGCAGTTCGGCACGCTTCTTGCCGATATCGACCCTTCCATTTTCCAGGAGGCTGATATTGGATACACTGATAGCGGACCGCCGTGCAAGCTCGGCCTGAGTCCATCCCTTTAACTCGCGAAGCATGCGAATGACTTCTCCGGTTGACAAGACGGCATGGGCTTTTGCCGCGCTGAATGTGCCACGAGATGCTTTCATCCGGCCCTCCTAATATTCATGCGGCGTTATCTCCAGGACAAAAACCGTCACAATTTCCTTTTCTGCCATATATACGACCCTGTACTGCAGGCCCAATCGCGAGGAACGCTGACCCTTGCGCTCTCCTGTTAGCTTTTCGTCGTGAAACCCCGGAAACTCTTTCAATTTGTTCGGGCCGTGGCGGAAAACGATATTTTTCCAGAGTTCATATTTCTTGACTACATTTAAAGGCAACTTAGAGCACTTCTTCGCTATGCCGCGATGTTCTCTAATATGCCACATTATTATTTATAATAACTTCTCAAAATTAATAAGTCAAGACTTAAATGGTTTTAAACAGAATCACGGCAAGATACAATGTTGCCGCCGCCATGACTATATAAAAAGCCGTCCTGTATCCCGGCACGGCCTCATGGGCGAGTTCCTGTAATTCTTCTCCTTCTTTTTTCATTTCCATCTCAAGGTCCTATCTCTTATTTATCATTCCCGCTGCCGCCTTTTCGTCATTCCCGCGGAAGCGGGAATCCAGTTTTCTCACCGTCTTACGCCACTGCGTCCTTTCTGGACCCCCGCCTTCGCGGGGATGACAGGTTGATAACGGTTCATCTCAATTCCCTCCCGTTACGCCCGTAACGGCCATCCTTGCAAGGTCAAGAAACACCGAAGGCGCAAAGAACAGTGCCAATGCCCCCATGGCCGTAAGCACCAACGGCACTACCATGAAAGCGGGGGCCTCTTTAATCCCCCCGCCGGGGTTGGCCTCTTTAAAGAACGCAGCATAAACCACGGGAAGGAAATAACACGCATTAAGAATCGTACTTGCCGCCAGCACGATGATAATGGGTATCTGCTCCGCCTCTATGGAGCCCATGACTAAATACCACTTGCTTATGAAGCCTCCGAGGGGGGGGATGCCTATCATGGAAAGTGCGCCCAGCGTAAAGGCCGCCATTGTGAAAGGCATCCGTTTGCCTATGCCGTCGAGCTGGCTTATTTCCGTCTTGTGGGTGGCTACATAAATCGCCCCTGCCGTAAAAAACAGGGTTATCTTGCCGAATGCATGGAGCACTATGTGCATTATGCTGCCCGTGATGCCTGATACAGAAAGGAGCGCAACGCCGAGTATGACATAGGAAAGCTGGCTTATTGTGGAGTATGCAAGCCGTAGCTTTAAATTATCCTGCCTGAGGGCGATGATTGATGCGACTATTATGGTGAAAGAGGCAAAATAGGCAAGGGCCGTGCCGAGGCCGAGCTTGGACAGGAGGCCGATTCCGAATATGTGGAGGACTACCTTTACGACGACAAAAACCCCCGCCTTCACTACCGCGACGGCATGCAGCAAGGCGCTTACAGGCGTTGGCGCTACCATTGCCGCAGGCAGCCAGGAATGAAAAGGCATCATTGCCGCCTTCGCAATGCCGGCCATGAAGAGTATGAAGATAACAATCAAGAGCGCGTCATCGGCGCGCCCGGCCAGTATCCCCTGGCTGGAAAAATCAAGCGTCCCGGCGGCGTCGTAAGTCAGGAATATGGCAAACAACTGAAACCCTATGGATGTGCCCAGGAGATATGTGAGGTATTTCCTTGCGCCCTTGACCGCCTCCGGCGTTTCCTTATGGCCGACAAGGGCGAATGTGCTGAGGGTGATGACCTCATAGAAGAGAAACGTCGTGAACATGTTTGCGGAGAACGCCACACCCATTGTCGCTGAAAGCGCAACGGCAAAACACGCAAAATACCTTGTCTGCGCGTGTTCGTTAAGAGCCCTGACATAACCGATGGAATAGAACGACGTGATAATCCAGAGAAACGATGCCGTAATGGCAAAGAATATCCCCAGGGCGTCCACCCTGAACTGCAACAAAAGCCCGGGCGCAATCGAGACAACGGTATACTCAAGCACCTTGCCCTCAAGCACATATGGGAGCATGGAGGCGACAATCATGAACTTGGCCACCGAGGCCAGGATTGTCCACGACTCCCTGAGGTTCCTCGACCTCTCCCCGGTAAGAAGGATAAGACAGGCCGCGACCAGGGAGACCACGACGGCCAATAGCGGCCTTATGGAAGTTACAATCTCCATCTTCTTTTAAAAACCTTCCGGAACGGTAAACCGGATTACCGTAGAGACAATCTGTCCACTGTAGATACCCAGCACCAGTATCCCGACGACCATGGCGGATATGGGAACGAGCATGCTCAAAGGGGCCTCGTCCCTGAGGACTTCCTCATGGCCCCCGCCGCCATGGGCGCGGTCAGGCTCATGAGGCTGAAGATATACGCTCCCGATAATCCTGAAAAATATTATGGCGTTCAACAGGCTGCTCAGCAGGAGTGCCCCCGCGAATATCCATTTCCGGGCGTCAATCGCCCCCAGGACCAGATACCATTTGCTGAAAAAGCCGCAGAAGGGCGGTATCCCTATTACGGAAAGGCCGCCTATGGTAAAGGCGGCCATGGTCAAGGGCATCTTCTTGTGCAGATTTCCGAAACCGCGTATGTCCCTCGCACCTGTCTTGTAAACGATGGCCCCTGCCGCCAGGAACAGGCATGCCATCATGAAGGCGTCGTTAAGGATATGGAGCACTGCCCCCGTAAAACCCATTCGATTGGCCACGCTGACGCCCATCACTATGTAGCCCACCTCGGCAATGAGAATATAAGAGAGCATCCTCTTAAGGTCGGTCTGGGCGATGGCAAGTATGCAGCCGTAAATCATGGCAACCGCGGCTACCCAGCCGAGTATGGTCGTGGCCGGGAGCACCTCTATGGAAAAGGAAGGCTTGAATACGGTGAACATGACCCTTATCATCACGTAGGCCCCCACCTTGGTCATCGTGGACGAGACAAATGCGCTTACAGTCGATGGCGCATGTGTATAAGCATCCGGCAGCCATGCGTGCAGCGGGAAAAACGCCATCTTTATAGCCACCCCCACCATGAAGAAGGCAAAGGCGACAAGCACCACCCTCGAATTATAGAGCCCTGGCAGCAGGCGGGACAGGTCGGCCATGTTGAGCGAGCCGGTGACTATATAGAGGTAGCCGACGCCCAGCAGATAAAAGCAGGCGCCGATGGTGCCCATTATTACGTAGTTATAACTGGCAAGCGGCGCCCTGTCCTCTCCTATGGCTATAAGGGCATAGCCTGCCAGAGATGCAATCTCCAGGAACACATAGAGGTTGAATAGGTCTCCTGTCACCACTATCCCCAGGAGCCCGGTAACCAGCAGGAGAAAGACGGTATAGAAAGGAACAATCTTCCCGGGCAGTTCCCGCTCAACGCTCCTTTTTGAATAGACGGCCACGACAAGGCCGATAAACGATACGATAACCGCCACAAAGGCGTTGAGGTGGTCTATCATGTATTCTATTCCCCAGGGAGGGGCCCAACCGCCGAGCCTGTAGTGAATGGCGCCGTGGGTTATGACCGTATCCAGCACGGCAATGGATGAAAGCACGCACGCACCGAGGGCCGCGACCGCCAGGGGCCAGCAGAGCCCTCTCCTCCACAAGCCGATTATGAGGGTTAAAAGGGAGGCCATCAAAGGGACCACTACAAGCAGGACAGGGGCGTGCTGTGTCATTTCCCCTTCTCGGCCTCAAGCGCTTTCAGTATCTCGTCCTCCTCCAGCGTACCGTATCTTCTGTAAATCATTATTATCAGCGCCAGGGCGACCCCGAAAGTGCTCACCATGACCACTATGGCCGTAAGCATGAGCACATGGGGCAGGGGGTTCACATACCGGGCGGCATTAATGGCGTGTTCGGCCACGCCGTGTCCGTGCTGAATAATCGGGATGGTGGCGCCGCCTTTTTTTGAAGCAGTGGAGACGAAAAAAAGTATTATGGCCGTCTGAAAGATATTCATCCCCACGAGCTTCTTTACCAGATTTCTCTTGGCTATCATGGCATAGAACCCTATCATCATGAGCGTTATGTAAACCCAGTAGTTATACTTGCTGACGACGAACTCCAGGGCCTCCATTACTCCATCCCTCCTTCCTCGTGTTCGCCTCCGGAGGCGAGGTCCAGGAAGATGGAGACCATAACAGCCGTTACCGTAAAGCCCACGCCGATTTCAACGCCCAGAATTCCCAGCGACCTGGCGTGCGCGGGGTCCGCGGGCAGGATTTTGTGGAGTATGCCGTAATCGAGGTAGTTTGCGCCGAGTATCAGGCATGCCACGCCGATTCCCGCATATATAATCACCCCGAGGCTGGACAATATGGTGTTGATTTTTTCGCCAATCCGCTTCTTTGCCTCCTTTATATCGTAGGCCAGGACCATCAGTATGAAGCTTGCCCCGAAGATGCAGCCCCCCTGGAAACCTCCGCCGGGGCTGTAATGCCCATGGACGATTACATAGAGGGCATATAGCTGAATGAACGGTATAAGTATCCGGCTGAAGGTCTGTACAATCACGCCCCTGAATTCTCTAATCACCTGCGCCTCCTTAAAAGCATCATGCACGCAACCCCCGCGGTGAATATCACCGTGGTCTCGCCGAGGGTGTCGTAGCCCCTGTAATCGGCAAGCACGGCGGTGACGATGTTAGGCGTTGCCGTTTCTTTATACGCCTCCTCGATATATACGGGCGAGACGTGTGTGCTGGCAGGGGAGGAGGGGTCTCCCCAGTCGGGCATGTCCACCGTGGCGTACATCAGCAGGGCCGCCGTTATGAGCACGGCGACAAGGGCCAAAGACCTCAATCCTTTGTCCTCCTGGTGGTTTGATATATTGCCCCGATAAAAAAGGCGGTGCTGATGCCCGCGCCCACGGTGGCCTCGGTAAAGGCGACGTCCACCGCGCCCATCTCCGTCCAGAGAAGGCACATGAGGAAGCTGTATGCGCCAAGGAGTATGGCCGAGCTCAGGAGGTCCTTTACGGAAATGGCGGCTATGGCGCATATGACCACGATGCTCAGAAGCATGATGTCCAGTTGCCAGATCATTCGGGCGCCTCTTTCTTTGTCCACGGCTTAACGCCGCTGTCCAGCCCCGCCTTTGTAATGGCATGGGTTGCGGTGGGGTTGGCTATGAAGATAAAGACGGCGATAAACATTATCTTTATGCTCACCAGTATGGTCTCCAGCGAAAACCCATGGTGCAGGTTATACAGGGCCAGGCCCGTGAATGTCAGGAGCGCTCCCATGGTGTCGCCTTTTCCGGTGGCATGCGTCCTTGTATAAAAATCAGGGAAACGCAGAAGCCCGATGGTTGCCGTGGCAAGGAAAAAAATCCCCAATAAAATAAGGATTACGGATAGAACGGTCATCTATTCAACCCCCTTCTCTTTATAGAATTTTGCGCCCGGGATAATGCTTTTCCTTCTGCGGAAGAATTTTGCGGCAGCCAGGGTGGCAATGAAATTCAGCAGGGCATATGCAAGGGAAATATCCAGAAACATGTCCACCCTTTTGTAGATAAAACCCATGAGGGCAAGGATAATCGTGGTCTTGGTGCCGACGACGCTGATACTTATTATCCTGTCCAACACGGTTGGCCCGAATATGCCGCGATATAGAGAGAGCATGACCAGAAAACCCAAAATCAGGGCGATTATCAGAAAGAAATTTTCCATCACCCTCCCCTAACCCCTCCCCTCAAGGGAGGGGCTGAGTATAGTAGTGCCAAACATATTCCCCCTCCCCTGGTGGGAGGGGGCGAGGGGGAGGGGGATCCGAACGGTTATTTTCATACCAATGCAGGTTTTCATTCACTCCTCAAATATATGGGCTATTTTATTTTCCATCTCCCCTGTCAGAAGGTCCTCCGCGACCTTCTTGCTCAGGGCGTGGACATAATATTCCCCGTCCCTGATATCCGCGGTGATGGTGCCGGGCGTCAGGGTGATGGAGTTGGCAAAAACCGCCAGGGAAATGTCCTTTTTCAGTCTGGTCTTGAACTTTATTATCCTGGGGTCTATGGGCATCCTTGGATTGAGGACCAGATAGGCTACATGGATATTGGACAACAGTATCTGGTACAAAAGCCAGGGCAGGTATTTAATGAACCGGACGGCCTCCACCGCGAGCCCGGAGGAGAACTCCTTGCGCTTGAACAACAGGTCGTGGGACATGAAAGTTACAAGGCCGCAGGAGACGGCCCCCAGGGAGAGGTGAAAGGCATCGAACCTGCCGGACCACAATATCCAGGGCAGGAAAAGTATGATGAAAGTGATAATATATCTCATTAAAACTTTCGGTATTCTTCAGAGTTCCATCATTTTGTTCCTTATTATATATGAGTTTCCTGGACGAGTGCACAAAAAAGGGCGGCCCCGGGGCCGCCCTTTTTTAAATATAAAACAGTCGGCTTTTACTTTGTCGTCTTTACGACAAGGACCGCGCTCTCTGAAAGCCCTATGACGCGCTCCGTAACGCTCCCCATGAGGAGCCTCTTGAGCCCGGTCCTGCCGTGGCTTCCAACCACTATCAAGTCGGCGTTCTTTTCCTTTGCCTTGTTCAGGATGACTTCAAATGGTTTGCCCTTTTCCACCACGGCCTCTGCCCTGGCGCCATATTCCTCGGCAATCTCTTTCACCTTTTTTGCGTTTTCCTCGGCTTCTCCGGCTTCCGTATCAGCGACGGCCAGGGCAAAGAGGTTGCTCCCGCAGAACTTTGCGATGCATGCGGCCTCAAGGGCCGCGACCTCGCTGAAGCTGGAGCCGTCGGTGGCTATAAGGATATTTTCAAATTTAAGCTCCGCCGCCTCAGGCACCACCAGCACATTCACAGGGGAATGGCCCACCACCTTTGCCGTAACGCTTCCCATGAGGAGCCTCTTGAGCCCTGCCCTGCCGCGCCTGCCCATCACTATCATGTCGGCCTTGAGCCCGGAAGCCTCATCCACTATCTGTGCGTAGGGGGATTCGCTCCTTTTTATCAGTGTCTCGCATGTCACGCCCTCTTTTTCCGCCCTCTCTTTTACGGACTTGATATAAGCACCTTCCTCTGTCTCCATCTTTTCAACAAAGTCAGGTGCAAGGGCCTCCAACTCCGGGTTGAACTCTATGACGGTAAGAGCGGTAATCTTCGACCCACAGGTCTTTGCAAGCCTTATGCCTTCCCTTACCGCCCCCTCGCTGAACTCCGAGCCGTCCGTGACCAGAAGCAAACTGCCTATTTTTTCCTTCGGGCAAGCATCCATGTCATTTCACCTCCGGCAAATAAAGTCCTCCGTTTAATACCTCTCCTAATAGGGATTATATCAAGTACACGGAAAAGTGCAAGGGCCGGTGGAAAATAAAAAAGGGCAGCCGAAAGCTGCCCCCTGATAAGATGGGTTGCCTTAATCGCCGGAATCGCCGGTTTCCGTAAGCCCTCAGTGCCCTCCCGTACCCAGGATACCCGAGGCCGCGACACAAAGGACCACTATCTCGACAATGGCGATCACCACATAGGCCGTGTCCTTCTTCTTGAGCAGACCCGGCACAATAGCCAGATAACAGAAGATGGTCAGGCCCGAAAGAAATGCGATAGGGACAAAGTTAAGCATGTCTCCGTATCCAAGGTTTCCGAGCCAGGCCCATCCGGCCTTGATGCCGCTTTCGTGAAGGTAGTCCCCCACAGGCATCACCCAGTAGTGCTGGACCTTCTCAAGCGGTATAATCGGCTTCAGGATGCCGAGTGCGTAGACCGCGAATGTAACGACAAGCCCTACCAATCCCAATATCATGCCTTTATTGAGGATACCAGCATAAAGCAGTTGTTCTTCAGTTGCCTTTGGAGCCATCTTCCCTCCTTTATAATCCAATAAATTTTATGTTTATAGTCCGAACATCATCCAGAGACCCTTCTGGAGGGCCTTCAGGCCGGCAACCCCGAGCACGACAATGACCATTATCCTGATCACGGCGGGCTTCGTTACCGCAAGGATCCTCACACCCACGAACGAGCCGAGCATGATTCCGATGACCGAGGGGACGACCATCAGAGGGAGCACCGCGCCGTTGTTCAGGTATATCCAGGCCGCGGAGGTGTCCGTTATCGAGAGCAGGAACTTGCTGGTCGCAACCGAGATTTTTATAGGCGCTCCCATAACGAGGTTCAGCACCGGCACGTTGGCCCAGCCCGCGCCGAGGCCGAACATGCCGGCCATTACTCCTATGGCTACAAACAGTATGAGCCCCACAGGCGTCCTGTGTATCTGCCAGTTGACGTCCTTATTAATAGTCGGCTCGTGGTAGACGCCCATTATCCTTAATGACTGCGAAAGCGCGTCGGGCTTTGGCACTTCCGGGAACTCGGACTTCTTCGCCTTGATCATAATCACGACTATGCCAAGTATCGTTGCGCCAAGGAGGGTCTGTACAATATGCGTGGGAAGCGCAAGGCCTATCATTGCACCGAATATCGCGCAGGTCGAGGCAATCAGGGCCACGGGTATCGCAAGACGAAGATCCGCCATGCCTTTTCTTAGCAGTCCCGGGCCAGCGGCCAGCGCGCCCGCAAGGGCCACTATCAGGCCCGCCCCCCTCACAAAATCAAGGTGGAACGGCAAGAATCCGCTTACAATAGGCACAAAAAGAACCCCGCCGCCTACACCGGCCAGCACCGCAAAGATGCCCAGCACAAAACAGAGCACTAAAAGCACAAGCGGCCAGAACCACCATGCATGTGCTTCACCTTCCGTGGCTGCCTCAGCGTGCGCTTCGGTTGTTATCTCGGCAACCACCGCAGTGCTGCTGGATGCAAAGACAATAGAGCCGAACATAAGCAGAACGGTTACTACCGCAATCGATGTCATCAGAAACTTGCTCAAATTACCCACATCCCCCTCCCTCTTTTATATATTTTGCTTCAAAAATCTATTTTAAGCGGTATTATAATACTCCAAAGCGCTTAAAACCGTCAAGGGCGCGAAAGAACATGTCAAGCCAATTTAGAAATGTCCTATTCTTGGCAAAATAGAAATGTCCTATTCG
>CBDVCR010000041.1:0-19535 GCA_965372535.1 uncultured bacterium
ACAGGCTTTGCGGGAATGACGGCATTAAGGTATTTAATTGCCGCCGTTTAAACTGCTTCCGCCCTCAGCCCTCGGTGCTTATGGCCTCCGTGGGGCAGATGCCCACCAGCTCATCGCAGTCGCAGTCGCCGCAGGGGTCGGCTCCGTCCTTCACATGGGCCTTGCCGTCGTCTCCCATCTCAAGGGCGTCGGGGCACATCTCCACGCACGACTCACATCCCTCGCAAGCCTCTTCGTCTATAACTATCTTCATAAAACACCTCCTTCCTCTTTACTTTAATTGCATGCTTTCAGGCACACTTATAATCTTTTTATACTATACATCCTCTTGAGGAAAGAATACACCGGCGTAAAAGAGCGCTCCATGATAAAAATCATATATAAAAACCCTTTGGGATTCAAGCATTATTTTCCGTCGGGGATTTCCGGCGGGAAAAGCTTATCGAGCGCCTCCCTGGCCGCCTCCTGCTGCGCCTCCTTCTTGCTCCTTCCCTTTCCCGTGCCGCACACCCTGTCGTTGACCAGCGCTTCCACGGTAAAGGACTTCATGTGCTCCCGCCCCTCCTCCGAGGCGAGCCTGTAGACCGGAAGCACCCCGAAACTCATCTGGCACTTCTCCTGAAGCTCCGTCTTGTAGTCATAGTAGTCCCCTGACTCGATGGCCCTTTCGAGCCGCCCCCCCAGGAGTCTGATTACGAGGTCCCGGGCCGCCCCCGGGCCGCCGTCCAGGTATACCGCGCCTATAATGGCCTCCATGGAGTCCGACAGGATGGAGGTCTTTTTCCTCCCGCCGGTGTCTTCCTCCCCCCTGCCCATCCGGAGGTGCCCGCCGAGGGACATCTCCTTTGCTATATCGCAAAGCACGGCCTTCTTTACTATATAGGACTTTATCTTCGACATCGTGGATTCGTCGTAGAGGTCGTCGAGGCCGTAAAGGTGCTCCACCACCACGAGGCCGAGGACGGAGTCGCCGAGGAATTCAAGCCTTTCGTTGTGCGCCCGCGCCTCGCCGGGGTGCTCGTGGAAATAGGACTTGTGCGTGAGGGCCTCGGTGAACAGGTCCCTGTTATGAAAACAATAGCCTAAGCTTTCCTCAAGGGGTGTGCAACCGGGTCTTCGGCGGCTCACTTCTCAAACCGCTTAAGCAGCAGGCATGCGTTGGTCCCCCCGAACCCGAAGGAGTTGGACATGGCGCATCCGACGTCCAGTTCCCTGGCCTCGCCGGCAACGTAGTCGAGGTCGCATAGCGGGTCGGGGTTTTCGAGGTTGATGGTGGGCGGCACGACGCCGTCCCGGATGCTCAATATGCAGGCCACCGCCTCCACGCCGCCTGCCGCGCCGAGCAGGTGGCCGGTCATGGACTTCGTGGAGCTTACGCAGAGCTTCCGGGCGTGCCCGCCGAAGACTTTCTTTATGGCCATGGTCTCCAACTCGTCGCCGAACTTCGTGGAAGTGCCGTGGGCGTTTATGTAGTCCACCTCTTCGGGCCGGACCCCGGCGTCCTTGAGGGTGAGGCCCATGCAGCGGGCGGCCCCCTCCCCTTCCGGCGCGGGGGCGGTCATGTGGTAGGCGTCCCCTGTCATCCCGTAGCCCACCACCTCGGCGTAAATGCGAGCGCCCCTCGAAAGGGCAAACTCAAGGGCCTCGAGCACCACTACGCCGGAGCCCTCGCCCATTACAAACCCGTCCCTGTCCCGGTCAAAGGGCCTTGAGGCGCGCTCGGGCTCGTCGTTTCGCGTGGAGAGGGCCTTCATGGCGTTAAACCCGCCTACGCCCAGCATCGTTATGACCGACTCGGTCCCCCCGGTTATCATGGCGTCGGCGTCGCCGCGCTGAATAATCCTGAAGGAGTCGCCGATGCTGTGGGTGCCGGTGGCGCATGCCGTCACCGCGGCCGAGTTCGGCCCCCTGGCGCCGAAGAGCATGGAGATATGGCCGGAGGCCAGGTTGATAATCAGCATGGGGATGAAAAACGGCGATATGCGTTTGGGCCCGCGTTCGAGGCAGACCTTGTGGTACTTTTCGATGGCCGGAAGCCCCCCGATGCCGGAACCCACCACCACCCCTACACGCCCGGAATTGGCCCGGGTTACCTCAAGGCCGGAGTCATCCATTGCCATCCTGGCCGCGGCTATGGCAAGATGGATAAACCGGTCCATCTTCTTTACTTCCTTGGGCTCTATGTAGTCTTCCGGGTTAAAGCCCTCTATCTCGCCGGCTATCCTGGTGGCAAAATCCGTTGCGTCAAATTGGGTTATTTTTCCGATGCCGGACTTTCCGGCCTTCATGGCTTCCCAGCTCTCCCCGGTCCCGATGCCGAGGGGGGTCACCATGCCGAGCCCGGTGACTACTACCCTCCGTTTTTCCATCTATCCCTGTTTGTTCTTAATGTAATCTATGGCGTCCTTGACCTTTAATATCTTCTCCGCGTCCTCGTCGGGGATCTCGACGTCGAAGGCCTCCTCAAAGGCCATGACGAGTTCCACGGTGTCCAGCGAATCGGCGCCGAGGTCGTCCACGAAAGACGCCTCGTTCGTAATCTCCGAGGCGTTCACCCCAAGCTGCTTGGCAATTACTTCCTTCACTTTCTCTTCCATTCTGACAGACCTCCCGTGATTTTCTTTTTAATTATTAAGAACAGGTTACTCTAAACGTACATTCCACCGTTTACATGTATTACCTGGCCTGTGATATACCCCGCCTCCGGCGAGGCAAGGAACGCCACCGCCTCGGCCACGTCCCGGGCGGCGCCGAACTTGCCGATGGGTATGGCGCGCTGCATCTCCTCTTTTACGTTTTCAGGGAGCGCGTCGGTCATGGCCGTGACGATAAAGCCCGGGGCCACGGCGTTTACCGTTATGCCCCTGCTCGCGTATTCCTTGGCAATGGTCCTCGTAAGGCCCATCATCCCGGCCTTTGAGGCGCTGTAGTTGGCCTGCCCGGGGTTGCCCATAAAAGCCACCACCGAGGCGATGTTCACAATCCTGCCGTAGCGCTGCTTCGACATTATCTTAACGGCCTCCCTGGAGCAGAGGAAGACGCTCTTGAGGTTCACGCCGATGACCGAGTCCCAGTCCTCTTCCTTCATCCTCATGACGAGGCCGTCGCGGGTGATGCCGGCGTTGTTGACGAGTATGTCAACCCGCCCCATCTTTTCCGTGGCTGCGGCAAAAACCTCGGCCACGCTCTTTGAGTCCGCCACGTCCATCCTGGCCGCCATGGCCCTGACCCCGAGTTTTTCCATCTCTCCCGCCGTCGCCTCGGCATCGTCGGCCATTATGTCGGCTACCACTATATCGACGCCCCTTGAGGCAAGGGTCTCGGCGATGGACTTGCCTATTCCCCTGGCGCCCCCGGTGACAAGGGCCACCTGTCCTTTAAAATCCATTTTCTCCTCCATGAAAAGCAGGACTTACTAACCAGTTAGTTTTCATGTTTACATTGGAACCTCAAAAAATACTTATTTTGCAAGCCATTTCCGGCATTGTAATGTTAAGTAGTTCATGCTCCCGGTAATAATTGTACCAAAGAGGATATTTTCTTTTCCAGTCCTTACTGTCCCCGCACCGCGGGGCCGCCCTCAGGCCGTCCTGGGGCCCATCCTCCTGCGTATGAGTTTCTCGGTTTCCACGGCGAAGAACGGGATGGAGGAAAGCGCAAGCGTAAAGGCGAGTTCGCCGGACGTAAGCGGCTCGGTCTTGAACACGGGGTTTAAAAAAGGCACGTATATGGTCGCCATCTGAAGGGCGAGCGTCAAGGCAAACGCCCCCAGCAGGGGCTTGTTGGACAAAAGCCCCAGGCTGAACAGGGACTCCGTATCCGAGCGTATGGCGAGCACGTTTCCCATCTGGCTCAGGCACAGCACGGTAAAGACCATTGTCTGCCAGTGGGCATGTCCCGTCTTGATGGCCCATGCCTGGGTAAAGATGCAGATAAAGCCCATAAGGAGCCCCACCCATAGGATAAAAAACCCCAGGCCGTGGGCGAAAATGCTCTCCTCCGGATGCCGCGGCGGCCTTTGCATCAGGTCCCGCTCCCCGGGTTCCACGGCAAGGGCAAGGCCCGGCAGGCCGTCGGTCACCAGGTTAATCCAGAGGATGTGTATGGGAAGGAGCGGTATGGGAAGGCCGAAGAATGGGGCGAGGAATATGGTCCATATCTCCCCGGAATTGCTCGCCATGGTGTATTTGATGAATTTCCTTATATTGTCGAATATCTTCCTTCCTTCCCTCACTGCTTTTATGATTGTGGCGAAGTTGTCGTCAAGCAGTATCATGTGGGCCGATTCCTTTGCCACGTCCGTCCCGGTTACGCCCATTGCGACCCCTATGTCCGCCCTCTTGAGGGCCGGTGCGTCGTTTACCCCGTCGCCCGTCATGGCGGCGAACTGCCCCCTGTCTTGGAGGGCCTTAACAATCTTGAGCTTCTGCTCGGGGGCCACCCTCGCATACACCCTTATGTGCTCGACCCTCTCCTCGAACTCCACGAGGGGGAGCCGTTCGAGTTCCCTCCCGGTGGTCACGCCGCCGGTTTCGTCGAGTATCCCTATCCGCCTGGCGATGGCCCTTGCGGTAATGGGGTGGTCGCCCGTTATCATCACCGGCTTTATGCCCGCCTCCTTGCAAAGGGCAACGGCCTCGGCGGCCTCCTCCCTCGGCGGGTCCATTATGCCCACCAGGCCCAAAATGGTAAGGCCCGTCTCCACTTCCCCGGCGGACATTTCGCCGGGCACGTCCTCCCACCGCCTCATGGCCACGCAGAGGACCCTCAGGCCGTCGGCGGCCATCCTGTCGTTTATCCTGTGAAGCTTCTCCCTGTCCACCGGCGCGGGGCCTCCGGGCAGCAGGATGCTGTCGGACTTTTCCACCAGCACGTCGGTCGCCCCCTTTGTAAAGGAGACGACCCCTCCGCCGGGCGCCCTGTGCACGGTGCTCATGCATTTGCGCTCGGAGTCGAAGGGGATTTCCGCCACACGGGGGAAGTCCCCCTCAAGCACGGCCTTGTCGAATCCCCTGTCCCGCGCGGCGGAATAAAAGGCGGCCTCGGTTGGGTCGCCCGCTATGGCGCCTTCGGCGGTTGGCTTTGCGTCGTTGCTCAGGGCCATTGCCCTCATGAGCATGGCGGCGGCGCCCTGCTCCTCGGGCCCGAGGTCTCCTGCCGCAAGCACCTCGCCGTTTACGTAAACCTCCTCCACGCTCATCCTGTTAAGGGTCAGCGTGCCGGTCTTGTCCGAACATATATAGGTGATGGAGCCGAGGGTTTCAACGGCGGGGAGCTTCCGTATGAGGGCGTTCTGCTTGACCATCTTCTTCGCGCCCAGGGCGAGGGAGATGGTCACCACAGCGGGCAGGGCCTCGGGAATTGCGGCCACGGCGAGGGAGATGGCCGTAAGGAGCATGAGAAACGGCGGCTCTCCCCTCAGGAGGCCGACGCCGAATACCACGGCGCAGATGACGAGCACCGCAATGGCAAGCCTCTGGCCGAAGCGGGCAAGCCTTTTTTGCAGGGGGGTCTTGACCTCTTCCTCCTCCTGCAACATGGCGGCAATCCTGCCCAGCTCGGTCTCCATGCCCGTGGCCACCACCACCCCGGCGCCCCTTCCGTAAGACGCCGTGGTCCCCTTGTAGAGCATGTTCTTGCGGTCGCCGAGGGGAAGCGCCTCGTCATGGAGCGCCCTGGTATGCTTTTCAACCGGTACGGACTCCCCGGTCAAGGCCGCCTCCTGGACATTGAGCCGGGCGGCCTCCACCACCCTCATGTCCGCGGGCACGAACTTCCCGGCCTCAAGGACTATGATATCGCCCGGGACGACATCGGAGACGGGGATTTCCGTGTGCATTCCGTCCCTGATGGCCGTGGCCGCGGGCTCGGCCATCTGCTTAAGCGCCGACATGGCCTTCTCCGCCCTGTACTCCTGCACAAACCCGATAACCGCGTTCAGGACGACTATCACGATTATGGCCACAGCGTCTGACACCTCGCCGATTACCCCTGATATGGCCGCTGCCGCGATAAGGACGAGTATCATGAAGTCCTTGAACTGGTCAAGGAACATCACGAAAAGCGTTTTCCTCTTTTTCTCCTCAAGCTCGTTGGGGCCGTACTCAAGAAGCCGCCTCCCGGCCTCCTCCGGGGACAACCCCCCGGACGAGGTCCCGAGGGCCTCGACGACCTCCTCGGCCTCTCTCTGGTGCCAGCGCATACGCTTCCTTTCTCCCTTCGGAATCCCGGCGTAAACGGGCCGGGCGATTGACAAATCGCCGGACTGATATGATACACCATACCGCCTCTTGCGTGGACGGCTCAAAGAAGCATGGCCAGGCCCTTCATGGAGCAGGCGATATTTCTTTTACCATCGCCCTTACGTCCACGGCTGTGCACCCCTTGCCCTTTTCATGCAATATCAGGGGGTTCAGCTCAATCTGGTCTATTTCGGGAAAATCCTCCACAAGGGCCGAAAACCGGAGAAGCACGTCCTTGAGGGCCTCTATGTCCCCCGGAGGGGCGCCGCGCCATCCATCGAGGAGCCGCCTGCCCTCAAGCTGCTCCAGCATGCGTTCCGGGTCGACGCTCGCAAGGGGGTGTAAAGAGAAGGCGATGTCCCTTCTCAGCTCCACCCGGACGCCGCCAAAACCCATCATGATTAGGGGGCCGAAGACCGGGTCCTGCACCATGCCCACGATGAGTTCCTGTCCCTTGCCCGCCATGGGCTGGACGACCACGCCCTGCATCCCGTCTTTTTTCCCTTCCTTTTTCAGGCCCAGGGACATCTCCCTGAAAGCTTCCGCCACATCCTCCTCGGACTTGAGGCCGAGCCTTATGCCCCCAACGTCGGTCTTGTGCACTATAGTGGCCGAGCGCACTTTCATGGCCACGGGGAAACCCATATCAGCCGCCTGCCGGGCCGCCTCCTCCGGGGTCATGGCGGCCCTGGTCTCGGAAACGGGTATGCCGTAGCGGCCAATGAGCCATGCGGCCTGCTCCGGCAGGAGCCACGTCCCCTCCCTGCCCGGCGCCGCTTTCTCGAAAAGCTCCTTCCTTATGCCGTCCGTGTCAATGTCCATGAAACGCACTATGCTCCCCTCTTCCCGCTCCCGATACTGTGAATGCTTATAGGCGAGGGCCAGGGCCTGCACCGCGTCCTCCGGGAAGACGTATGAGGGGATGCTTCGCCCGTGGCCGATGCGGAGGTCTACCGCGGGCTCCTCAAGCATCATGAAGCAGGCGAGCACGGGTTTTCCGCCTTCGTACTCCGCCATCATGCCCCTGACCGCGCGGGCCACGTCCTCCGGCTTTGTGACAAGCGGCGGGATGTAGATGAATATCACGGAGTCGATGTCCGGGTCTTCGAGCATGGCCTTGAGGGCCATCTCGTAGGACTCAGGCGGCGCGGAGGCTATCATGTCCACGGGGTTTGCAAGGGCGGCCTCCCTGGGGAGGAACTTTCTCATTTTCTCCTGCGTCCGTTCCGAAAGGCGGGGCGCCGAAAGGCCCCACCCCTCGCAGGCGTCGGCCGCGAGCACGCCGGGTCCTCCGGCGTTGGTCAGTATGCCCACCCCGGGCCCGGCGGGCGCGGGCTGGTTGAGGAGGAGCTTTACGACGTTAAACATCTCAAGTATGGTGTTTACCCGTATTACCCCCGCCTGCCTGAACATTGCGTCCACGGCCACGTCGGCCGCGGCAAGCGCGCCGGTATGGGAGGTCGCGGCCCGTGCGCCCACCTCGGACCTGCCGGCTTTTACGGCAATCACGGGCTTTTTGCGAGCCACCCGCCTGGCCATGCGGCTGAACCTGCGGGGGTTGCCGAAGGACTCGAGGTAAAGGGCGATGACTTCGGTCTCCTCGTCGTCCTCCCAGAAGGCCAAAAGGTCGTTGCTTGAGATGTCCACGCGGTTGCCGATGCTGACGAAGCTCCGTATGCCCATGTCCATTTTCTCGACGTAGTCCAGGAGCGCAAGCCCGAGCGCCCCGCTCTGGGTGCCGATGCCGAGGCCGCCCTGCCGCGGCTCCGCCACGGGGGAGAACGTGGCGTTTAACTTTACGTCCGAATCCGTGTTGATAATGCCCAGGCAGTTGGGGCCGATTAACCTCATGCCGTAGGAAAGCGCCTTCTCCTTAAGGAGCTTTTCGCGCTCCCTGCCCTCTGTGCCCGCCTCTCCGAACCCCGCGGATATGACGACCAGCCCGGCAACCCCCTTTTTTCCGCACTGCTCGACCACGTCCAAGACCACGGCGGCGGGCACCACGATTACCGCAAGGTCAACGTCGAGGGGCACGTCGAGCACGGAGGGATAGGACATCACCCCCGCCACGGACAGGGCGCTGGGGTTTACGGGAAACACGATGCCCTTAAACCCTCCCCGGAGCAGGTTTTGAAAAACCGCGCCGCCGACGCTCCGGGGGTCGCGGGAGGCGCCGATTACGGCAACGCTCTTGGGCGAAAGGAGTCTCCGGACCCCGGCGGCCATGGCCGTCTGCTCCCTGAAAGCCTGCCGCTTGATGGACTCCTCCTGAGGTCGAGGGTTATATGGCATACGCCTCCTTCGTTACGCGCTCCCTCAGCCGCATATGCGGCTGAGGGAGGCTCTAAGCTTTTTATTTATCATCTGCTCCACGCGGCTGTCAATATCATATAGTCTTATCGGCCCGGAAGGAAAGGGTACTGTGTGCCTTTTTCCAGAGTTATGGTTGCGATTTTGCAACAGCCCGGCCAGCCGCCTCGTAAGGAACACGTTGATTATAAAGGGGTTTATTCCCCTGGCACGCTTCTGGCTTAAAAGGGTTCACCTGAGCCTCAAGGGGAGGTGCATGACGATGGGAAACCTGCCGTTCAGGCCGGGACATGAAGGTCCCCTGGGAAGTCCGTCCTTCTCCAGGGCTTTCATCGCCTCGGAATTCAGCGCATTCTGCCTTGCGGGAAAAGCGCACCACATCGAGCAGAGGCGCGTGCTCGATGATTTCAGAAAATACCTCCTCGAAGGCAGCGTGCCCGGCTACGTAACGGACTCCATTGGCTGAAGCGTTGCGTTGCGCAGAAAGTCAAACGCCTGACCTTTCCGCTCAGCGACGCCCGGAAAGGAAACAGCGCGGGCTTCCGCCGTCGGGCATGATTCAGGGTCTGCATTTAATGTAAAATATATCCGGACATGCCCGACGGGAAACTCAGGATTTACTTCTCCGGCATAGGCGGAAGCGGCGTCTCGGCCATAGCCTCGTTCATGCACGACAGGGGCCATGCCGTGGCCGGCTCGGACCGCGCCTTCGAGGCCGGCCCCGTCCATCCCGCATACAAGACCCTCAAGGCCAAGGGAATCGCAATAGTCCCCCAGGACGGGAGCGCCCTGGACGGCGCCTATGACCTCATGGTAATGAGCACCGCGGTCGAGGCGGACAGGCCGGAGGTGCTGAGGGCCGGGGCCCTTGGCATCCCCATGAAGACGAGGCCGGAATATCTGGCAAAGCTTGTCTCGGAGTTCAGTACCGTCGCGGTCACGGGCACAAGCGGCAAGTCCACGGCAGCCGGCATGCTGGCCTTTTTGATGCGGGAACTCGGACTTCGCCCCAACTTCATAGGCGGCGGGAGGGTAAAGGCGTTTAAGAACGGCTCAAACGCCGGCAACGCGATTACCGGGGACTCGGACCTACTGGTCGTCGAGGCGTGCGAGTCCGACGGCTCAATCATACATTTCAGGCCCGCTCACTCGGTAATACTCAACCTCGACCTCGACCACCACGGCATAGAGGAGACGGCCCGGATGTTTAAAACGCTCCTTGAAAACACCTCCGGCAAGGCATTCATGAACGCAGACGACGAAAACCTCAACCACATAACCCCGCCGGACGCCGTGACCTTCTCTCTTGAGAACCCATCGCGCTACAGGGCCGTGGACGTGGCCCTGCTGGGCCTGGGCTCGGAATTCACGGTAAACGGCACACGGTTTTCCCTGCCGCTTCCTGGGCGGCATAATGTCCATAACGCTCTTTCCTGTATCGCGGTGCTTTCGGAAGCAGGCATCCCCCCTGAAAGAACCGCCGAGGCCCTGCCCGGCTTTACAGGCATAGAGCGGCGGTTCGACCTCCGCCTCCGGAACGGAAAAAAACTCGTCATCGACGACTACGCCCACAACCCCCATAAGATACGCTCCCTCATGGAGACCATGAAGACCCTTGGAGACAGGGTTTGCTACATATTTCAGCCCCACGGCTACGGGCCTGTAAGGCTTATGAAGGACGAATATATCCGGGCGTTTTCCGAAAACCTCCGTGACGCGGACCGCCTCGTACTGCTTCCCATATTTTATGCCGGCGGCGCCGCGAGCAAGGACATATCAAGCGATGACCTCGCCGAGGGCATATCGGCCCGCAACAGGCAGGCCGTGGCCGTCCGCTCAAGAAAGGAAGCTCTGGAGAAGGCGGAAGGATGGGACGCCTGCGTTGTCTTCGGCGCCAGGGACGAGACGCTCACGGGATTCGCGGACGATATCGCCCTGTCCCTGGGGAAAAAATAATTTACATGTTTCTTTAAACCATTCAGGCGAGTTCTTGACATTAAGCTAAAGTTTTTTGTTACAATTTATCTATAAACGTATTATAATATAAGCAATTTTATTATCGTCAGCCGCTGGATAAAACAAGGGGACGGAGACTGTTATGAAAAAGACAGCTTTTATGTGGGTCGCGCTTCTTGCGTTATTGACGCTTGCGGGGCAGGTCCATGCGCAAGCCGGGCCGTACAACGCCGCCGTGGTGGAAAGCGGAGAGGTCCCCGGGCTTGAGAAAGCCCGTGAATTTTACAACAGCGGGAAATACGAGAAAGCTATAAGGATACTGAAGGCGTACGTGGAGAAAAGGCCGGCCCCCGAAGCCTACTACATGATAGCCTATTCCCTTTACAAACTCGGCAGGCACGACGAGGCCAACAAGTATTTCAAGCAGGCGTTCCTCCTTGAGCCCACATATTCTCCCACTCCCGAACTGGAGAAAAAACTCAACCGTTCCCTTGCCGTGGCAAGGCCCGGGGCGGTGGCGCCCGAAAGGCCCTTGGCAATCCCCAAGCTCCTCGAAAAAAGGCCGCCGGTGTTAGCGGAGCCGGAGGAGGGGCCTTCGGGTATGACCAGGGAAGAACCCGCACCAGCCCCCGCCGAAGCCCCCGCGCCGGCCGAGCCCGTACCCGCTCCACCGGAGATCCCGTCGGCGCCGGCAAAAGCGCCTGAGGTTGTGAAAGCAACGCCCGCGCCGCCGGAGGCCGTACCACCCCCGCCCGGAGCTTCTCAACTGACCAATGCAGCCCCCGCGCCCCCGGAGTCGCCCAGGGAGGCCCCGGCTGAAAAGCAGTTGCTCTCAAAGGCGGTCGAACAGATATCAAAGGCGGCTGATGAGCTTATGGGCGAGGGCGAAAAGCTTTCCAGAGGGGCACAGAGGCTCAGGGAAAGGCCCGAAGTCGCACAGCTCAAGGCACAGCTCGAACAGACCGACCCCCAGGTTCTGCTCATGGGCCTTGGCATACTTATATTATCTTATCTCTTTTTCTCGTACTGCCTTTTCAGGATTGCGAAAAAACTCCGGGTCAGCAAGCCCTGGCTTGCCTGGTTCCCCGTACTGCAGATTTGGGCCTTTATAAGGGCGGCGGACAAGTCTTTACTCCTGTCTTTATTGCTGTTCGTCATAATGTTCGTCCCTTTCCTGAACGTAATAGCCGCCATCTACGTCTGGATGGGCATAACGTATAACACGGGCAGGAACAAGTGGCTGGCCCTGCTCATCCTGGCGCCTGTCGTAAACATCCTGTTCGTGGTCTATCTTGCCTTTGCCAAAATATTGCGCCGGGCTTCCGCGGAAAAAGACATGCTCGGCGTTTCCGACCTTACTGCCGAGCCCTCTTTACCCGACCTCGATTTCGACCTCGAAGAAGGTAAAGGCCCGGAAGATTCATGGCCCGACGAGCCGCTTACTTGAGGCAACCTCTAAAAATATCTTTTTACTGCGAGGGGCTGCAATCGCGGCATACATCGTCATCGGGATAAAAACGTCCTCAACGCAGCGCTGCTGCGCCTCCGGGCGTTTTTCCCCCGTTTCCTTGTCTGCCGCGATTTCGCTCCCTTTCGTATATAAAACCTAATTTTTAGAGGCTGCCTTGAATAAAAGCCCCGGGGAGCCCGAGGCTTACGGCATCAGGCTCCTTTTACGGCACGGCTGATATATAATTAAGCATGCTTTTCAAACTCTTCCTGATATTCGCCGTGGCGCCGGTCATCGAACTCGCCGTCCTTATATATGTCGGCTCTATCATCGGCACGTTCAACACCATCGCCGTCGTCATTCTTACCGCAGCCGTCGGGGCCTACATGGTGAAGCTTGAAGGCATCGGGGTAATTTACCGCTTCCGGATAAACCTCGCCGAGGGGACGTTTCCCGCCGAGGAGATAATCGACGGCGCCATGGTGCTCGTGGCGGGCGCCCTGCTCCTTACGCCGGGGTTCTTCACGGACATAGCGGGGTTCCTGATGGTCTTTCCCGCCTCAAGGGGCGTGATTAAGCGCCTGCTCAGGCGTTACGTGAACCACCGCATAACCACCGTCAACATACGCCACAGGTAAAGGGCCAGGGGTTGGAGCAACGGCATCAGGATTTTTACCAGGCGTTAAGGTCGCGGACAGGCCAGTGGCTGCGCCGGAGGGGCTCCACCCACAGGTGGGCGAAATACATAATGTGGGCGCCGGACCTCTTCCACCTGCTCCTGAAGCTCTCGCTCGACAGGGACGTGCCCGCCGTGGAGAAAGCAAAGCTCGTGGGGGCCATAGCCTACTTCGTCTCGCCTATCGACCTCCTTCCGGAACTCTTTCTCGGCCCCGTGGGGTTCCTCGACGAGGTCGTCCTCGCCGCCTACGTCCTGAACTCCCTGATTAACCGCACAAGCCCCGAGGTCGTTAAAAAACACTGGGCCGGCGACGAGGACATACTCGAACTCATCCAGCGGATAATCAGGGCGGCAGACGGCATGCTGGGCAGCGGCCTGGTGAAAAAACTGAGAAAGCTGTTCGGCTGACAACCGCGGTCCTTTTCCTTCCCGCCCGGACGGCGGCGCGGTTTTACCAATAGACCGTTGGCAGGCCTAAACACCCCGGAATCCCCCGTGCATGGAGCTTTGGCAAGGATTCACTGCCGGCCGGGAAACGAACCGGTCAGTATGTTAATATTCTAACCATGGCGACCATGCCGTCCGCATACGAGGAAACGTCCACATTCGTAATAGAGCCATGGAACGTCATCCTCATCAACGACGATTGGCATACCTTCGAAGAGGTAATCTTCCAGCTGGTCAAGGCCACTGGATGCACGGTCGAACAGGCCCAGGCCATAGCGTGGGAGGCGCATGCGCTGGGAGAGGCCCTCTGCTATACGGGGCCCAGGGAGAGGTGCGAGCTTGTGGCGAGCATCCTCGAGGAGATAGAACTCGCGGTACGGCTCGAGGCCGCCTCCTAATGTATCAGTCGGCAAGCCGACATGTAAATGCTTCGCAATCCCCTATTCAAGAGACCCTGGAAGGAATAAACCTCCCTGCGGCAGAGACTGCGGGGCATCCTGAAAAGGCAAGGAGTTGACAACCCCGTGGCAAGACCACGGGGAATGCACTGGTGCATTCATTTCCGGCTGAGAGACGAACCGGCTGCTATCGGCCAAGCTTCCTTTTCAGTTCGTCCCTGGCGCTTTCAAGCTCGACCATAAGCGCCTCTATTTCGCCGGCGTTCTCGTTGAGGCCGGCGACTCTCGTTTCGAGGTCCCCAAGCAGCCTGTTCATGCCGCCGATTTTCTGTTCCATGTCATCGGCCTGCCGCTGGAGCGACTTCAACTGGTTGGCGTTGGACTTGACCTTGCTGCCGGCACAGCCGCTTAAGGCAAAAAACGCGGCGGGCAGCACGAGCAAAGCAATTATCCTCCTCATTCTTGCCCCTTTCAAAAATCTAATATTACTAACCGGTCGGTTTTCATCCGGCATTGAACCGCCGGGCATCAGGTACTCAAAGCGCTTCCGGCATCTTAACGTCGCGCGGCTCTTGTTCTCAATAGTAAATAACTATAAACAAAAAAATTGAAAGTTGCAAGGGCAAAAGAGGCCAGGGGTTCCCCCATTTTTTTGGTTCTTCATCCGTTCCCGCGCCTCTTGTCGTTTCCGCTTCCTCTTTCCGTCATTGCCGCGCTCTCATGTTGTCATTCCCGCGCTCTCATGTTGTCATTCCCGCGAAGGCGGGAATCCATTTTAACTCACATCACCAGACCGTCATACAAATCCGCCCATTCGGGGTTATACTCCTTACTCAGCCTGGGTTTCCATACCCGGTTCCATTTTTTTACCTGTCTTTCCCTCAATAGTGCTGTTTCGGCATCCCTTGCAACCTCGTAATATACGAGCCGGTGCACCCCGTATTTCTTTGTGAAACCCTCAACCATAGCTGTTTTTATGTTCATAAACCCTTTTAGCCGGATTCGACGTTACTCCCACGTATAGGGTCCCTCTCCTTTGGCTGGATAGAATGTAAACGTAAAAGTTTTCTTTCATATGCAGGGATTCTATAGAAAAAAATGGATTCCCGCTCCCCGCCTTCGCGGGGACAAGCTTTGCGGGAATGACGGCTTTTATCTTGACTTTTTTACTCGCAAAAAGTTTCCCCATTTTTTCCAAAACCAATACCGACCACTTCGCAATTTTAAATATTCTTTTTCTTTACCGGGGTTATGCAGCTTAAGGGTTAATTATTGGGGGAACTCCCGGAAAAGAGGCCCCCTACCCCAGCGAGACGTCGAGGAACATCATCAGGGCAAAGCCGAGCATGGCGCCCATGGTGGCAAAGTCCGTATTGCCTCCCCTCTGCGCCTCGGGTATTACCTCCTCGACAACTACAAATATCATGGCCCCCGCGGCAAAGGCCAGGGCATAGGGCAGCAGGGGCAGGGCCATGAGCACAAAAGCCGCCCCGGCCACACCGGCCGCGGGCTCGACCATGCCGGAAAGCTGCCCGTACCAGAAGCTCTTTACCCTGGAGACCCCCTCTCGCCTGAGCGGCATCGAGACCGCCGCGCCCTCGGGGAAGTTCTGTATGCCGATGCCGAGTGTTAGGGCGAAGGCCCCCGCAAGCGTTGCCGAGGGAAACCCGGAGGCCACGGCCCCGAAGGCCACGCCCACGGCAAGCCCCTCGGGGATATTATGGAGCGTGATGGCAAGCACCAGAAGGGTGGTCCTCTGCCATGAGGTCTTTATCCCCTCCGCCTCTGACTTCCTAAACCCTATGTGCACGTGGGGGAGGAGCATATCCGCAACTCTCAGGAACGCCCCGCCCAGGATGAAGCCCACCACGGCCGGAAGCCAGGGCGGCTTGCCCATGGCCTCGGACATCTCGATGGCCGGGGCGAGGAGCGACCAGTAGCTGGCGGCTATCATCACCCCGGCGGCAAAACCGAGCATCCCGTCAAGCATCTTCCTGCTCAACTCGCGGCCCAGAAAGACCATGGCCGCCCCCAGGGCCGTCAGGCCCCAGGTAAAGAGCGTGGCAAGCAGCGCCTGCAATACCGGGTTGAGCCCCGCCAGGGTCTCAAGCACGGCGTCTCTCCTCTATAACGGTTGCGTCCATCATCCACCATTGCCTACATATGGAGTTCCACCACGTCGCCGTCCCTGAGCGCGTACCCCCTCTGCACCCTCTGGCCGGGAAATTTCGCGGAACCCCATATGCAGGCGTACCGGAGGTTGGCCCTGAAGTCCTTGTGCACGTGCTCGGCAAGGTCCATGACGGTGGAACCCGAAGGCAGGGCAAACGGCTTCCCCATGTCCGGCTCCCTCCCCGGCTCCTTGGTATAGACCCTCACAATGTCCGCGGCCTTAAACACCGCCTGCCTGAGTTGCTCAAGCCCCCCGCCCCCGAGGGCCGAGACGCCCAGCACCGCACAGGTGCCGGCGTATCTTTCGCCGAGCGCCCAAAGCCCCTCGTCCGCGCCGGGCAGGTCGGCCTTGTTCGCGACGACAAGGGCCTTCCTGAACACGCCCCGCCCGCCCCCTCCGATGGACATGTTCCAGTCATCGAGCCGGCCTTCGAGGAGTTCGGCCTGCACGTCCGGGGCGTCCGAGAGGTCTATTACCAGCAAAAGCGCGTCCGCCGTCCTCAGTATGCCCGATACCCAGCCGTCGGTGGATTCGTTGCCCACGGGCGGCAGGTCCACGAGCTGGAACTTGATGTCCTCATACGGCATCATCCCGGAAAGCGGCATCACGGTCGAGACGGGATAGTCGGCGACAACCGGCCTTGCGTTTGTGAGGGCCGCAAGCAGGGAGGACTTCCCGGAGTTGGCAAACCCCATGAAGGCGAACTGGGCCGCGCCCTCGCGGGACACGGCGTAGAGGTCGCCCTTGCCGCCCTTTTTCTTCTTCCTTACCGCCTCGTCGCGTAATTTGGAGAGCCTTCTTCTGAGGTCGGCCCTGAGCTTGTCCGTACCCTTGTGCTTGGGCACCGTGGCGATGAGGGCCTCAAGCGCGGCGTCCTTCTCGGCAGGGGCCGAGGCGGCCTTGAATTTCTTTTCAGCCTCGTAATACTCAGGCGGCAGATTAGCCGGCATGGCAAAAAAGGGCTTCGCTATATGTTCGGGCCAAGTTCAACCAGTTGATGCGGAATTCCGTCTCCATAGTAAAAATTCTTGTATCCACATGATACATCTTGAGAGCGGTTTTTGCAAAGAGCCGGAAGCCGCGGACGCCGTTTATGCGGGAGCGGGAAAGCGAGGAATATCGGGATTGCCCTGTGTGGAGGAAAGGGTGCCTTGCACGCCTGAAAAACCTGGTTTACCGTTTTCCGATTTGTTATAATGGCTTTACGCACGAACTAAACTTCATCTTGTTGATGAGGCAACCGGGCTAATCTAATGTCAGCAAATGTAAGCTAATCCTATTCCGTAAGAGCACTCAAAAATGCTTCCTTAAAATGGCAATGGAATAATCGCCGGAGATTGAATTGGACATGACATGCTTTACCAGGATCGAAAACTTGCTAAAGTCTTTGCTTAAAAAAACAAAAGATTCTTCGTATCTACCATAATTGCCGTACTTCATTAAAGCACCAAGGCCTATTTTTATATAATCAGTCGGGTAGTAGATCAGATCAAGGGAAGGCTTTAAGTATTCATTCCCTTCACTGTCGCTATCCTGAAATCCAGCTTCAATTAACAAACTGACGCCGATACGTTTGCCTGAATATCCCCGCCCAAGCCCTAAACTAAAATCATAAGTAGCTTTATTGAGAGAGTTCTGCCTGTTAATGCCAAGGTTCAGGGTCCAGGAAGCTGCCAAGGAAAGCTTGCTTTTGTTGAATAACGACTTTACACTGATGATATCGAACCGTTGGAGCCTGGTCGTCTCATTGTCTGTGACTATTATTTGCGTATCCAGCAATGTCAAATGAGATTCCTGTATTTTGGTGAACTGATTTTCATAAATGTCCCTGCCTATTGGACGGTACTGAATATACAGTCCCTGAGAACTGCTATCGCTATAAACCCCAAAACCTAACAGGTTTTTGTTTTTATTCCCAGTTAGGTCAGATATGGGAGGTTCAGGCAGGGAGTTATTAAACCTCAGCCCGACCGTCTCGTCATAGTCTGACAACACTCTTCCGAATCGCCTGAACATATACTCATGCTTTATAGCAAGGACCTCCTTGACCTTATCCGGCAGACTTTCTTGGATTGGCAATTCCCCCCTGGTTACAGAATAATATATCCTTGTTTCTTCCGATGCCATCAGTTCAAATATACGCTGTGCGCGCATAACTGAGGCTTCGATTGTGAATTGGCCTACAGCTCTGTCAAAATAATGATTTACTACTTCCTCCGGTAATACCGACAAAGAGTATTCCAGCTCAATGTTCTTGTCTGTATAGGCTATATCAAGAAGGCGTGCAATCTGATATGCGCAATTCTCTCTTATAAAATAGTATCTGTACGTTGCCTTCCTGAGTTCGAACAAGTGATAAATTAGATATTTAATTTGCTCAGGACTTAAATCGAGCCGATAAAAATACAGAGACCTTTGCTTAACTATGATATGATTATACTTGATGATATAAAACGGTGTTCTGAAATAATAACCTGAATAACCGCCGGACAACCCCCAATAGACATACTTGAAAATATTGTCTCGATGGGTCTCTGCCGCATAATGTATAGTGTCCGCTGCAAGAAGCGGCTTATCGTCATCATGAAAAACAAGCAGAATATGCCCAAAAACAGATGCTGGTGAATCAAGACTCTCTGACGCAAAGACAAGGTATAATGAATCTTTCTGGAAGTTGCTAACGTAATCATAAAGTTCCGGACATGATTCAATATCGAATGATTGTACATCATAGCCGCTGTTTTTTATCCACAAATACCGGGCGGGGTAATTGCAAGCAATTATGTTTCCGTTTTCATAATTCAAAAGCTCAATCGTAGCATTTAGCTCGGCAATGTGGTCGATATTTCCATTTTCGTGCAAAAAGAAGCTGTTGGAAATGACCATGCTTTGTTTTCCATCGTAATGCAGCAACTTTTTCCAGTAATCGAAATGCTCTTGGGGCTCGATGGCATATGCAGATGAACAGAAGATGTATGTTATGGCTATTAACGGTATGGAAATAGAGAAGTGTTTTATCATTATCTATTCTGGTTGAAGTAAGAAGATATGAAATGCTCCATCTTTGGTGGAGCATTTCAGGGGTCTCCGGACACTAAAACTAATAAACGCCCTCTATACACTTGATGAACTCAGCAGGGTCGTCTGTATCATCAAGGCATTGGACTACCTTGGTCCTTGCGGATTCTTCAGGCACATTTTGTTCAACAACAAAGTAGATCAAGGCAAGCATCTCCTCACTCTCGGCAGATTGTTTGAAGCGGTAGTATTCTCTCAACACAAATGATCGAAGATCTACAGTGTGAACCCTGTCAAGTTTGCCGTTGTTATATATTCATTCATCCGCTGCTTTACTTAATGTAACGTAATATTGGTTTGGTCTATATTCAAATATGGCTCCAGTTATTAAATCAGTAGTGCTAAGATCCCAGAACCAGCTCAATAACGTTACGGGGTCATATCGTTTTTCTATTACAACTGAACGAGATTTATATCCGTCCTTCTTGAAAGTCACATTGGAGTACTTGTTCTTTTTTAAGTTGACAGAAAGAGGGGTTTCCCCGAATTCCCTGCCATCAATTATTACCACTGCCCCCTCAGGTCTACTTGTAAAGGTAACCGTCTGAGAAGTCCCCTTTATAACTGAGGCACATCCTGTCATGAGAAACAACGCCATTATCAATGCTAAACACAATGACCTTTTCATCCTCTTTCCCCTTTCAAGATTAGTGTTTTACTTGATTGCATTACTTGATAATGCAATCAGCAATGGCGTTATACTAACTTTAATTATCGTATAAGTCAATACCGCGGAAATTCCCCGGAAATTCCGGGGACATGATACTTAATTCGCCCTCCTTTTAGGTTTTGGGCCTGGTTT
>CBDVCR010000042.1:0-19345 GCA_965372535.1 uncultured bacterium
ATCGATTCGTTCCAGGCCGGTGTTCGTCATGTAATCTATTTCATGCTCCCCTTAATATATCAAAGTATTCCGAGGAATATTCTATTTTTAGTTTATGCTTGGCCGGTTGATTCAGCAATCCCTTGAATTGTCACCCTGAACTTGATTCAGGGTCCTGGATGCTGAATAAAAAAGGCCCCCAACCCTTTATATGGGCCAAGAGGCCGTCAGAGACTTAAAAGCAGTGATTAAGGCCAATTTATCTAAGCAGGAATCATGTTCTCAGAAAAATCTACAGTATCTAATCCATTGCAAGCTTTTACATTATCAGGGGAGTGATTTTTAAAGATTGCACGAGCTTGCTTGGTAGTCAAGCACTTTATGTCATGATGACATTCATCGCCACTACTGCTTGGACGTTGTTCTATTAAGCAGTCTTCTGGCAAGATTTCCCTTCCAAAATTCCAGAAAAGTATCGGCGCATCAGAAATATCTCCATAGAAGTTTCGAATATGCTCACAGATATTTCCTGTTCTCTCTATGCTGCAGATGAGAGAAACCACCGAGATTCCGCTGCCGTCGGAGGAGTTTCTAAACGCCAGACTGCTGAATCTCCTCTTCTGTCTCTCGTAATGCCTGGGGTGGATGATTCTGATAAATGACATATTCCTCGCCCATATTCATCAAGTTTAGTTAAGGCTTGCATGAGAGTTAAATTTTCATGAAAAGTTTCATTTTCTCCGGCTTCTAAAACATATGTGATTCTGCCGTCTGTCTCAATAGTAAATTCAAGAGTGTCATTACCATGATAGCAACATACTTGAATTTCTCCATCAATCCCCGGAAAGGCATCTATTTTGAAACCATACCTTTTACCTCTATAATAAATTTGTAATGCCTGACCAATACTTTTAAGAGAGATTGGCCCTCCCTCACCATAATGCCAGCCTGAAGGGAGTTCCATAAAACTTAATATTTTTTTCTCTTCAGGGGAACTCAGAAAAACAGAAAACTTCTGCTCTGCACTATTTTCAACTAAATACTTCATTCTACTTTCCCTTTTGATGATAAAGATTTTTCAATTTGGTCAGTCGTCATAATAACGTTCCCAGTATCTTCTTCTAATCTTAAAATTAAGTCATTTAGTTTTATTGCCAGCGTTTTTGCAACCGTATAAGAAAGATTAACTACTGCAACTGGTTTATTATTTTGCATTAACACAGTAACTATATCCCCGATTCCCAATCCATTGTTAAAACCATTTGCATAAAATTTAGGGGTTTCGGTTGAATCTACTGCTTTTAGAATTATATCCTCTGCTTTTTTTGCTTCTTCACTCATTATGATTTCCCCTTTTTAATATTTTACTATATCTGAGCCTAACTTAAGGATATTACCAAGATAACATAGGAAAATCAAGGCCTTTGTTATGTTACGAATAATTGTTATTTAATTTCCAATATAATAATCCACTGTGAAGTAATTATGCTCCCAATTATTTATTTCAAGAAACGTTTTGTACCCCGGAAAAAGCTCATGGAATTTCCGGCTGTGCTCACCCTTCGGGTTAAAGGTCCTTGCAGACCGGGCATTTGGGATCGCGGTAGGCCCGGTAGTTCTTGAACTCGGCGGAGGCCCCGTCCCAGACCATGAGCTTTCCCCCGAGGTTGCGGCCTATGCCGGTGAGGTATTTTATGACTTCAAGGGCCTGAAGCGAGCCGATTACCCCGGGGGTGGCCCCCACGACCGGGAACGTCTCCGCGGGCGGGGCCTCTGAGAATATGCACTTGAGGCAGGGCGTCTCGGGCGGTTGGATGAAGCTCATCCTGCCCTCCATTCCGTAGATGCTCCCGTACACGAGGGGAACGCCCTTGCGTATGGCGGCCTCGTTCAGAAGATACCGGGTGGGGAAATTGTCCATGCAGTCAACTATGATATCGGCGTTTCCCACGATTTCGTCAATGTTATCGGCGACGATTCTGTCGGCAAAAGCGACGACTTCGATGTCGGGGTTGTGCTCCTCAAGGGTCTGTTTGGCGGAGACGGCCTTGTTTGTGCCGATGCGCTGGTGGTTGTGAAGTATCTGCCTGTTGAGGTTGCTCCAGTCCGGAGCGTCGAAATCGCATATCCGGATGCGGCCTATGCCGGCAACCGCAAGATAAATGGATACCGGAGAGCCAAGCCCCCCCGCGCCGGCGACAAACACCGTGGAGTTTCTCAGCTTCTTCTGGGTCTCCTCGCCCCAGCCGTCCATCATCATCTGTCGGTTGTAGCGTTTTAACTCCTCTTCGGAAAACATCGATACCTCCTCCCAATATCGCCCCTTGAAAAATATCGGCCGGCTCAGGGTTTGCAGGCCCCCACGCCTTTCCCAAATGCGGCCGGGCGCACTCGATAGTATACTTTTTTTAAAAAAATTTTTCTATTACAAAAAACAAGTGTGTTAAAATAACGGCTCTCAGGCGCGAATCATTCTTGAGGAAGCCTCGGCGATAAGGCCGCCGCCGGGACGCAGGAGCCTGGCCCGGCCCTGAACGAGGCCGTGGCGGCCGTCCTCGACAGTGGCCTCGGCGCGCGTTTCCTCTCCCACCATGAGGGCCTTTCTGAACCTTACCGTTATCTCCACGGTGGCTGCCATGTCGCCGAATTTCCTGATGGCCGCCTGGGCCATGCACTCGTCGAGCACGGTGGCGACAATGCCGCCGTGGACGATGCCGGCGTAGCCCTGGTGCGCCTTAAGGGGCGTAAAGGAGGCCGTGAGGACCCCTCCGTCCCACTCGAAGGAGAGTTTGAGCCCGATGGGGTTTTCCCTGCCGCAGGCGAAGCAGTGGTTGTCGTCCCTGAGTCCGAGTTTACGCCGCATAATCCACGGGGAAGTACACGTAATGCATGAAAGGCGTCCGCGGCGTCCTCACCGGTTCATCATGTCGAGGAAATCCTGGTTGCTCTTTGTGCCGGTGAGCTTTCCGAGGAGGAACTCCATGCTCTCCACCGTGCTCAGGGGGTGGAGGACCTTCCGGAGAATCCACATCTTGTTCAGCGTGTCCTTCTCCACGAGGAGTTCCTCCTTCCTGGTGCCCGATGCGTTGATGTCGATGGAGGGGAATATCCTCTTTTCGACGAGCTTCCTGTCGAGGTGGAGTTCCATGTTGCCGGTGCCCTTGAACTCCTCGAAGATGACGTCGTCCATGCGGCTGCCGGTGTCCACAAGGGCGGTGGCCAGTATGGTGATGCTCCCGCCGTCCTCGTCCTCTATGTTGCGGGCGGCGCCGAAGAACCTCTTGGGCTTCTGGAGGGCGTTGGAGTCCAGTCCGCCGGAGAGTATCTTGCCGCTTGCCGGTATGACGGCGTTGTAGGCGCGGGCGAGGCGGGTGATGCTGTCAAGGAGGATGACCACGTCCTTTCCGCTCTCAACGAGCCTCTTTGCCCTCTCGATTACGATTTCCGCCACCTGGCAGTGCCGCTGCGGGGGCTCGTCGAAGGTGGAGCTGATTATCTCGGCCGAGGGGGCCTGGCGCTTCCAGTCCGTGACCTCCTCGGGCCTCTCGTCTATGAGGAGGATAATCAGGTTCACCTCCTGGTGGTTGTCCTTGATGCCCTTGGCTATGGCCTGGAGCAGCATGGTCTTGCCGGTCCTCGGGGCGGCCACTATCATCCCCCTCTGGCCCTTGCCGATGGGGGTTATGAGCTCCATCACCCGCGTGCAGTATTCGTCTTTTTCGTATTCGAGCTTGAGTTTTTCCGTGGGGTAGTAAGGGACGAGGTTTTCAAAGTAAATCCTTTTAACGCTCTCCTCGGGCGAGCTGTGGTTTACGGCCTCCACCTTGAGGAGGGCGAAGTAGCGCTCGCTCTCCTTTGGGGGGCGTATCTGCCCCGAGACGAGGTCCCCGGTCTTCAGGTTGAACCGCCGTATCTGGGAGGGGGACACGTATATGTCGTCCGGCCCGGGCAGGTAGCTGTAGTCCGATGAGCGGAGGAAGCCGAATCCGTCGGGGAGAATCTCTATCACCCCCGCGCCGAAAATGTTCCCGGCCTTCTCGGCCTGTGCCTGGAGGATGGCGAATATCAGGTCCTGCTTCCTGAGCCCCACGGCGCCTTCCACTTTCAGTTCCTTGGCCACCTTGGTCAACGACTCGATGGTCTTTTCCTTAAGGTCGGTAATAGAGATATTCTCCATGCAACATGGCTCCTTTTAAGGTCTATGAGCTAAGCGGTTTTAATTCCGGCGATTAATTGTCTTCGAAGGGTGCTTCTCAGGAAGCAATCTCACTCTCTAATTAAGATACAGAAAGCCGGCCGGCTTGTCAACTCCGAAATTCGCCTCCCCGCCGCCCGGCATCCCCTCGGGCCCCACATGGATTGCCGCCTGGGGGGAAGTGAAAAAACCGGAATAAAACGCCATGAGATGAAACAGCCCTCAGCGGCTCAGCATTTTTTATCCGGGTCCTCCGAACCCGGCGAGGGAGGCCCTCAGCCCCGTATGTCGAGCCTGCTCATAAGGTATATTACGGCGACGAAGCCGGCTGCCAACACTAAAAGGGCGAGAAGGTTGGACATTTACTTCTTCTCCTTGTCCTCTTTCTTCGGCTTCTTGGTCTCCTGCTTCTTGGCGTCCTGCTTCTTGGTCTCCTGCTTCTTGGCGTCCTGCTTCTTGGTCTCCTGCTTCTTGGTCTCCTGCTTCTTGGTCTCCTGCTTCTTGGCGTCCGGCTTCTTGGTCTCCTGCTTCTTGGCGTCCGGCTTCTTGGTCTCCTGCTTCTTGGCGTCCTGCTTCTTGGCGTCCTGCTTCTTGGCGTCCGGCTTCTTGGCGTCCTGCTTCTTGGTGTCCTGCTTCTTAGTGACCGGCTTCTTGGCGTCCTGCTTCTTGGTCTCCTGCTTTTTGGCGTCCGGCTTTTTCTCCCTTAAGTCTTCGTAGTCCACGAACTCCAGTACCGCCATCTGCGCCTGGTCCCTTTCCCTGCGCCTGCTCTGCACAATCCTGAGGTAGCCGCCGTTTCTATCCGAGAAGCGGGGGGCTATGCTGTCGAAGAGCTTGACGACGAGGGCCCTGTTGGGCAGCCTGGAGAGCACCAGCCTCTTGGCGTGGAGGTCTCCCCTTTTGCCGAGGGTGACCAGCTTTTCCGCAATCCTCCTCGTCTCCTTGGCCTTTGCCAGCGTGGTCTCAATCCTCTCGTGCTCAAAAAGAGAGCCCACGAGCCCCCTGAGCAGGGCCTTCCGCTGGTTGGCCGTCCTCCCGAAAAGTCTGCCCGCGACGTTATGCCTCATTGCTCCGCCCCTCCAGTTCCTTGAGCTGCTCGGTGTCCACGCGCATGCCGAAGTTAAGGCCCATTGTCTGCAGGATTTCCTTTATCTCGTTCAAGGACTTTCTGCCGAAGTTCTTGGTGCGGAGCATGTCGTACTCGGACCTCTGCACCAGGTCGGCGATGGTATGTATGTCCGCGTTCTTCAGGCAGTTGTGCGCCCTCACCGAAAGCTCAAGCTCGTCCACGCCCTTAAGGAGATTTTCGTTAAACACCATTTCCTCGCTCAACGCGGAGGCGGACAACTCGGGTTCGGGGGACTCGTCCTCCCTCTCGAACACGAAAAACAACATGTGCTCGGCAAGCACCGAAGCGGCCTGGGAGAGGGCGGCAACCGGCGTGACGGCCCCGTTCGTCCACATCTCGATTATCAGCCTGTCGTAGTCCGTGGACCTGCCCACCCTGGCCTTTTCCACGGTGAAGTTGACCTTCTTGACCGGACTGTAGTCGGAGTCCACCGCTATGACGTCCACCGCCTGCTCCTCCTCCTTGTTCATCTCGGCCGGCGCATAGCCCTTGCCCTTTCCGAGGTAGAACTCCGCCTCGAACTCGGCGCCCTTGTCCAGGGTGGCGATGAGGTGGTCGGGGTTCAGCACCTTAACGCTCGAGTCCACCTGGAGGTCGCCCCCGGTGACCTTTCCCGGCCCCTTCACCTTGACCACGGCGGTCTTCTCCCCGCCGCCGTCCATGCTGAACTTCAGGCTCTTTATGTTGAGGACGACGTCAACCATGTCCTCCTTGACGCCATTGATGCTGGAGAACTCATGGAGCGCGCCGGTTATCTTCACCGCCCTGACCGCCGCGCCCTCGATTGAGGAAAGCAGTATCCTCCGAAGGGCGTTGCCTATGGTTATGCCATAGCCGCGTTCGAGGGGTTCGGCTATGAGCTTGCCGTAAGCGTTTGAAAGGGTCTCTTCCTCGAAACGGATTTTTTCCGGGAGTTGAAACCCTCTTTTTTTCAGGTCCATAAGGCCTCCTGTGCCTCCGCTTTTATGAATTACCAACCAGTTGGTCTCTCAGCCGACTTTGAATGCCCCGCAGTCTCCGCCACGGAGAGGTTTACTGCTTCCGAAGCCTCTTGCACGGGGGATTCCGAGGCGTTTATTTTTCGGCCTGCCAACCGTCCCATCAGTAAAAGTTCCCACAGCCGGACGCCCTGGCCGCTTATGCCCGCGGGCGCTTTAGCTGCGGGGAATCCTCGGGTGCAACGCGTCTTCTGCCGTCCGCCGTAGTCCGCAAACGCTCCGGCCCGCACCCTCTCCGGCCCGCCCGGAGTCTACTTGGAATAAAGCTCCACTATAAGCTGTTCCTGGACAGGCATCGCTATCTCCTCCCTGGAAGGCAGATGGTCGACCTTGCCCTTGAAGTTGTCGCTGTCGAGCTCCACCCATTCCGGGATGCCCCTGTGGACGGCCTTCGAGAGGCTGTCCGATATGGAGGGGACCTTTTTGCCCGCCTCGGTGGGCTCCACCACGTCTCCGGTCCTTACGAGATAGGACGGGATGTTGACCGGCCTGCCGTTTACCATGAAAAAGCCGTGGCCCACCAGCTGCCTGGCCTGCCTCCTGTTGTCGGCAAAACCCATCCTGTAGACCACGTTGTCAAGCCTCCTTTCGAGGAACTGAAGGAGCAGCTCGCCCGTCACGCCCTTGCGCCGCGTGGCCATCTCGTAGTATTTCCTGAACTGTTTCTCCAGAAGGCCGTAGGTGTTTCTGACCTTCTGCTTCTCCCTCAGCTGGACGCCGTAATCGGAGACCTTGCTCCTCCTCTGGCCGTGCACTCCGGGGGGATATTTCCTCCTCTCCACGGAGCACTTTTCGGTATAGCACCTGTCGCCCTTGAGGAAGAGTTTCTCCGTCTCCCTCCTGCACATCCTGCAAAGCGCCTCTCTGTACCTTGCCATATCGCCTACACCCTCCTGCGCTTGGGCGGCCTGCAGCCGTTGTGCGGCACGGGAGTCACGTCCCTTATGAGGGTTATCTCAAGGCCCGCTGCCTGGAGCGCCCTGACCGCGGACTCCCTGCCGGAGCCGGGCCCCTTTATGTAGACGTCCACCTGGCGCATGCCGGCCTCCGAGGCCTTCTTGGCCGCGGCGTCGGCGGTTATCTGCGCGGCATAGAGCGTGCCCTTCCTCGAACCCTTAAACCCCAGGCTGCCCGCCGAGGCCCACGCCACGGTGTTGCCCACGGGGTCGGTTATCGTTACAATGGTGTTGTTGAAGGTCGCCTGGATGTGGGCGGCGCCGGTGGGTACGTTCTTTTTCTCTTTTTTTCTTCCGGCCTTTTTCTTCTTCTGAGCCATAGATTAAGGTCCTCTTATTTCTTCTTGCCAGTCACGAGCTTTTTCGGGCCCTTCCTGGTTCTGGCGTTCGTCTTGGTCTTCTGCCCCCTCACCGGCAGGCCCATGCGGTGCCTCAGGCCCCTGTAGCAGCCGATGTCCATAAGTCGCTTTATGTTGCCCGCCACCTCGCGCCTGAGGTCGCCCTCGACCTTGACGTCCCTGTCTATAATGTTCCTGATGCCGAGGATTTCGTCGTCCCTGAGGTCCCTGACCCTCGTGTCGGGGCTGACCCCGGTCTCGCCGAGAATCTTCTTCGAGATGGTGCGCCCGATGCCGTATATCCTCGTAAGGCCCACCTCGACCCGCTCGTTCCTCGGCAAATCAACGCCCGCTATCCGTGCCATATTCCGCTCCCCCTATCCCTGCCGCTGCTTGTGGCGGGGGTTTTCGCAGATGACCCTCACCACGCCCTTGCGCTTTATGAGTTTGCAGTTCTTGCAAATGGGCTTTACCGACGAACGAACCTTCATCCGGAACTCCTTTACTTGAACCTGTAAGTAATCCTGCCCTTTGTGAGGTCGTATGGCGAAAGTTCCACGAGCACCTTGTCGCCGGGCAGTATCTTGATAAAGTGCATCCTCATCTTGCCTGAGATGTAAGCCGTAACCACCTGGCCGCTTTCGATCTCCACCTTGAAAGTTGCGTTGGGCAGCGTTTCGATTATCGAGCCGTTAACCTCTATATTTTCTTCTTTCGGCATTACAAGCAGATAGTATAATCCTATTCGGGCCTTTTCGTCAAGACCTTCGCCCCGTCGCCGGTAAGCGCCACGGTATGCTCGAAGTGGGCCGAGAGGCTGCCGTCGGCGGTGACCGCGGTCCAGCCGTCCTCCAGCACCACGACGTCGTAGCCGCCGGCATTGACCATTGGCTCTATGGCCAGGGTCATGCCTTCCCTCAGGCGAGGCCCCCTGCCGGGCATGCCGAAGTTGGGGACCTGGGGCTCCTCGTGCAGCTGCTTGCCGATGCCGTGGCCGACGAATGTCCTGACCACCGAAAACCCCTGCCGCTCAACGTGCCTCTGCACGGCGCTGCCTATGTCGGAGACCCTGTGGCCCTCCCTCGCCGCCTCGATGCCCGCCGAGAGGGC
The DNA here is from genome assembly GCA_965372535.1 of uncultured bacterium. Classification (GTDB taxonomy): domain Bacteria; phylum Nitrospirota; class Thermodesulfovibrionia; order Thermodesulfovibrionales; family JdFR-86; genus CBDVCR01. The sequence continues at coordinate 8,706 of CBDVCR010000042.1, forward strand.
CTCCTCCGTCACCCGGAGAAGCTCACGGGCTTCCCCGCTTATGTCGCCCACCGGGAGCGTCACGGCGGCGTCGCCGTAAAACCCGTCCTTCAAAACGCCGAGGTCTATGCTTATGATGTCGCCCTCCCTGAGCTTCAGCCCGGAGGGGATGCCGTGCACCACCTGGTCGTTTACCGAGGTGCATATGCTGGCGGGGTAGCCCCGGTAGCCCTTGAAGGCCGGAGTCCCGCCCATTGCGTGTATCAACTCCTCGGCCCTGCGCTCAAGCTCGGCGGTGGCGAGGCCCGGCCCCACAAGTTCTCCCAGGCGAGCGAGGGTCTCGGCCACCACTCGGCAGGCCTCCGCGACACTTTCCATCTCTTCGCCGGATTTGATGATTATCATCCGGGGCCCTGAAGCTCCGAAGGCTGGAAACCAAAGCATGGCATGCCGGCCTTCAGCCCTATGCTACCCCCGCCTGCCCCTGATCCTGCCCTTTTTCAGGAAGCCCTCGTAGGAGCGGGTCACAAGGTGGGACTCCATCTGCGAGACGGTGTCAAGCGCGACGCCCACCACTATCAAAAGCGAGGTGCCGCCGAAGTAAAACGCGATGTTAAACCTCTGTATCAGTAACTCGGGCAGTATGCACACCGACGCCAGGTAAATGGCCCCCACGAAGGTAAGCCTGGTAAGCACCCGGTAGATGTACTCCGAGGTCTTCTGGCCCGGCCGTATGCCGGGGATAAAGCCGCCGTATTTCTTCAGGTTGTCCGCGACGTCCACGGGGTTGAAGACCACTGCGGTATAAAAATACGCGAAGAAGAATATCATGCCGATGTAAAGCGACGTGTAAAGCACGGTGCCCGGCATGAGCTGCCCCGATAGGCTCTTGACCCAGGGGATTGACTCCCCTATGAAGCCCGCCACCGTGGCCGGAAGCATGATAATCGAAGAGGCGAATATGGGGGGTATGACGCCCGAGGTGTTTATCTTCAGGGGCAGGTGGGTGGACTGCCCGCCGTAGACCTTCCTGCCCACGACCCGTTTGGCGTACTGCACCGGTATCTTGCGCTGGCCCCGCTCGATGTAGATGATGAAAGCCACCACCGCTATCATCATGGCCATAAGGGCCAGGACGAAGAACGGGGAGAGGATGTCCTCCTTCACCTGGCTCAGGGTGTTGAAGACCGCGGCGGGAAACCTGGCGACGATTGCGGCGAATATTATGAGGGATATGCCGTTTCCTATACCGCGCTCGGTAATCTGCTCGCCGAGCCACATGATGAAGGCTGTCCCGGATGTGAGCGTAAGTATGGTCAGCAGCCTGAAGCTCCATCCCGGCTGGGAGATAAAGGCCCCCCCGGCCATGCTCTCCAGGCCCACCGCGATGCCGAAGGACTGGATAAGGCTGATGACGATGGTGCCGTAGCGGGTGTAGCGGGTTATCTTTTTCCTGCCGGCCTCGCCCTCCTTGGCGAGCTTTCCGATGGAGGGGATGACCACGGTAAGGAGCTGGAAGATGATGGAGGCGCTTATGTAGGGCATGATGCCCAGGGCGAATATGGTGACCCTGGAGAGCGCCCCGCCGGAGAACATGTCGAAAAACCCCATCAGGGCGCCGCCCCGCTCCGTGAGGAACTTGCTGAGTTCCTCGCCGTTAATCCCCGGCGTGGGGATGTGCGCGCCCATCCTGTAGACGGCCAGGAGGCCGAAGGTGAACAACAGCCTGCTCTTAAGCTCGGCTATCTTGAATACGTTCTGTAAACTTGAAAGCGCCCCCAAATCAGATTACCTCGGCGGCGCCGCCTGCCGCCTGTATCTTCTTGAGCGCCGAGGCGCTGAAGGCGTGCGCCTTTACGTTGACGGCGCGGCCGAGCTCGCCGGTTCCGAGCACCTTGATGCCGTCCTTGACGGACTTAATGAGCCCTCCGTCCAGAAGGGCCTCGGGCGTTACCGTGTCGAGGCCGAAGCGGTCTATGTCCTTTATGTTAAGTATGGCGTACTCCTTGTGGAAAGGGTTCTTAAACCCCCTCTTGGGCAGCCTCCTCTGAAGGGGCATCTGTCCGCCCTCAAAGCCCGGCCTGACTCCCCCTCCGGAGCGGGACTTCTGGCCCTTGTGGCCCCTGCCCGAGGTCTTGCCCAGCCCCGAGCCGGGGCCGCGGCCCACCCGCTTGCTCTTTTTTCTTGCGCCCTTTGCCGGCCTAAGGTCTTGTATCTTCACTTTCTCAACCCTCTCTGTCGGTGTTATCGGCCAAGGCCCACATCAGGTCCGCGGCTGGGCGGCCTGCTCGGCGGCCTCCTCGGCCTTGCCCCTGAGTTTGCGGACCGCCTCGGGGTCCTTGAGCTTCATCAGCCCGTCGAAGGTCGCCCGCACGGTGTTAATGGGGTTATGCCCCCCCAGGGACTTGGCCACGATGTCCTGTATGCCCGATACCTCAAACAGCGCCCTTACGGCGCCGCCCGCGATGATTCCCGTGCCTTTGACCGCGGGGTTCATGATGACCATGCCCGAGCTGTAGGCGCCGGTTATCCTGTGGGGTATGGTGCCGTCCTTGAGGGGGAATTTGATAAGGGATTTCTTGGCCCGCTCCACGGCCTTCCTGATGGCCTCCGGCACTTCGTTGGCCTTGCCCTTGCCCATCCCCACTGTGCCCATGCCGTCTCCCACGACCACAAGGGCGCTGAAGGAGAAGCGCCTGCCGCCCTTTACCACCTTGGCGACCCTGTTTATAAAGACCACCTTGTCCTTAAGCTGATTATCTTCCGACCCTGTCTTTCTCACCATGCCTCCTGAGGTCAAAACTCCAGCCCGGCTTCGCGGGCCCCTTCGGCAAGAGCCTTGACCCTGCCGTGGTAGAGATAACCGCCCCTGTCAAAGACCACCTTGGCAACGCCCTTTTCCCTGGCCTTCCTGCCGACGGCCTCGCCTATGAGCTGGGCCATCCGTACGTTGCCCCTGTGCCCCTTGTGTCCCTTGAACTCTTCTTCAAGGCTCGATGCCGACGCGACGGTGCGGCCCTCGTCGTCGTCTATTACCTGCGCGTATATGTGGCTTGCACTCCGGAACACGCAGAGCCTCGGCCTCTCGGCAGTGCCGGAGACTCTCTTGCGTATCCTGAAATGACGGCTCTTCCTGCCCTGTTCTTTCGACTTTGACGCCAAAGACATATCCTCCGTGCCGGTTTTTTTACTTCTTGGCGGCCTTGCCGGCCTTCAGCCGTATGCGCTCGCCCCGGTACCTGACGCCCTTGCCCTTGTAGGCGTCGGGCGGCCTGAGGCCCTTGATGTCCGCCGCCGCCTGCCCTATCAGCTGCTTGTCAATCCCCGTAAGGGTGAGCACGACCTGCTTCTTGTCCACCTCGGCCGTTATGCCCCTGGGCAGCTGAAACTCCACGGGATGCGAATACCCGAGGCTCAGGACTATCTTTTCGCCCTGGACCTGGGCGCGGTAGCCGACGCCGGTTATCTCGAGCACGCGGGTGTAGCCCTCCGCCACCCCGGTGACCATGTTATCGAGGATGCTCCGCACAAGGCCCCACTGGGACCTGCTCTTTTTCGTATCGTCGAGATTGCTGACCACCGCCCGGCCGTCCTTTACCGCCACGCTCACCCTGTCAGGATGGGTCCAGTTCAGTTCGCCCTTCGGCCCCTTGGCCGATATGGCCCGGCCGCTTACTTTCAGCTCCACCCCTTTGGGCAGCTCGACGGGTTTCTTGCCGATTCTCGACATTACCTCTCCTTTACCATATATAACAGAGCACCTCGCCGCCGGCCTTTTCCCGGCGGCAGGTCTTGTCGCTCATGATGCCCCGCGAGGTCGTAAGTATGGCGATGCCCATGCCGGCCAGCACCCTGGGGATCTCGCGGCTGCCGGCATAGACCCTCCTGCCGGGCTTGCTCACCCTCTTGAGGTCGGTGATGACGCTCTGTTCCTCCGTGTATTTGAGGTTGAGCCTCAGGATGCCCTGCTTCTTGTGCTTCAGTATCTTGTAGGCGCGGATAAAACCCTCCTCCTTGAGAATCTTGGCTATCTCGAGCTTCATCTTCGAGGCGGGGATGTCCACCCTGTCCGCCCTGGTGCGCACGGCGTTCCTGATTCTCGTGAGCATGTCCGCAATCGGATCCGTCAGCATTCGTCTCTCCTGTTTCCATCCGCCGGGGCAAAAGGCCCCGCCATGTTCGCGTCCGATACCATGCCGAGGGGCATGGTCAGGCGACGCAGGGTCAATGACCCTTCTTTAACGTCCTGAGGCAAGGCCGCTCCCGGCGAAGGCAACGGGCGTCCGGGACGCCTGGCGGCCCTTACCAGCTCGACTTCGTGACGCCGGGGATGTGCCCCTTGAGGGCAAAGCCCCTGAAGCACACCCTGCACATGCCGAATTTCCTCATGTAGCCCCTGGGCCTTCCGCAGATGCGGCAGCGGTTGTAGGCCCGGACCTTGAACCTCGGCGCCCTCTTGACCTTCTCTATCATGCATGTCTTGGCCATATCCTAACTCCTGAACGGCATCCCCAGATGCCTGAGCAGTGCCCTGCCCTCGTCGTCGGTCTTCGCGGTGGTGCATATTATTATGTCCATGCCGTGCACTATCTCCACCTTGTCGTAATCGACTTCCGGAAATATGAACTGCTCCTTGACGCCCAGGGCGTAATTGCCCTTTCCGTCGAAGGACTTCGGGGAGACCCCCCTGAAGTCCCTGATGCGCGGAAGCGCCAGGCTTATGAACTTGTCGAGGAAGGCGTACATCATGGCGCCCCTCAGGGTGACCGTGCACCCGATGGGCATGCCCTTGCGGAGCTTGAATGCGGCAATGGACTTCTTGGCCCTCGTAATCACCGCCTTCTGCCCGGAGATGGAGGTAATCTCCCGCTGGATGGAGTCAAGGAGCTTTATGTTCTGTATGGCCTCTCCGAGTCCCACGTTGAGCACCACCTTGTCCACCTTCGGCGCCTGCATCACGCTTTTGTAGGAGAACTCCTTCATCATCGCCGGAAGGACCGTACCCGTATATTTTTCCTTAAGACGCGGCTTCATTACTGGTCGATGACCTCCCCGCATTTCTTGCATTCCCTCAGCTTCCTGCCGTCGCCGAGCACCTTGTTGCCGACCCTGGTGGGCCGGTCGCACTTGGTGCAGACGAGCATCACGTTTGAGACGTGAAGCGGCGCCTCTTTCTCTATGATGCCGCCCCGCTGGTACTGCTTGCTGGGCTTCATATGCTTTTTTACCATGTTGACCCGCTCAACGAGCACCCTGTCCTTATCGGGCGTTACCACCAGAACCCTGCCCCGCTTGCCCTTTTCCTTGCCCGCTATCACCAAAACGGTGTCTTCCTTCTTGACTCCCAGTCCCATCAGAGCACCTCCGGAGCGAGGGATATGATTTTCATGAATTCCTTCCACCTGAGTTCCCTGGCCACCGGGCCGAAAATCCTCGTGCCCACGGGCTCGCCCTCGGCGTTTATCAGGACAACGGAGTTGCGGTCGAATCTGATATAGGAGCCGTCGGCCCTCCGCTGCTCCTTCCTGGTGCGCACCACCACGGCCTTGGCCTTGGCGCCTTTTTTTACGGCGCCTCCGGGGTCGGCCTCCTTGACGCTTACCACTATAATGTCGCCGAGCCTGGCGTAGCGCTTGCGGTAGCCGCCCAGCACCTTGATGCACAGGACTTTCTTGGCGCCGGAGTTGTCGGCGACCTCGAGTTTGCTCATGTGCTGGATCATATCGCCGTTACGCCCTCTCCAGTACCTGCGTCACGTCCCACCGCTTGTCCCTGCTCCTCGGGCTGGACTCCACAATGGACACGGTGTCGCCGACCTTGCATGCGTTTCCCTCGTCGTGGGCCTTGAACCTCGTCACCCTCCTTACGGTCTTCCGATACCTGGGGTGCTCAAACAGCCGCGTGACGGCCACCACGACGGTCTTGTCCATCCTGTCGCTCACTACCTTGCCCGTATAGACCTTTTTCGGCATTTTCCCTTATCCTTCTCCCTGTGCGGCCTTGCTCCGGTGCTCCCCAAGGACGGTAAGCACCCTGGCTATGTCGCGCCTTACCGCCCGGATGCGCCGGGGGTTTTCTATCTCGCCCGTGGCAACCTGGAACCTGAGGTTGAAAAGCTCCTTCCGGAGGTCCACCTCCCTGGCCCCCAGTTCCTCCACCGTCATGTCCCTGAACTCCGAGGCCTTCATGCGGTAGCGACCTCCCCGCGCGCGACGAACTTGGTCTTGACCGGGAGCTTGTAGGAGGCAAGCCTCATGGCCTCCCTGGCCAGCTCCTCGCTGGCGCCGGATATCTCGTACAGAATCCTTCCGGGCTTCACCACCGCCACCCAGTACTCGGGATTGCCCTTGCCCTTGCCCATCCTCGTCTCGGCGGGCTTCTTTGTTATGGGCTTGTCGGGGAATATCCTTATCCAGAGCTTGCAGCCCCTCTTGACGTGGCGGTTTATGGCGACCCTGGCCGCCTCTATCTGCCGGCTGGTTATCCAGCCCGGCTCGAGGGCCTTGAGGGCGTACTCCCCGAAGTTCACCTCCGAGCCCCGGTATGCCTTGCCGTTCATCCGCCCCTTCTGGGTCTTCCTGAACTTTACCTTCTTGGGCATCAACATGGCCGGTTATTGCTCCTTCGCCTGCCGGGTCTCGGGCAGGATGTCGCCGTGGTATATCCAGACCTTTATGCCGATTATGCCGTAGGTCGTCTTGGCCTCCGAAAACCCGTAGTCTATGTTCGCCCTGAACGTATGGAGCGGAATCCTGCCTTCCTTGTACCACTCGGTGCGCGCTATCTCGGCCCCCGCGAGCCTTCCCGAGCACATGACCTTTATTCCCTGTGCCCCGAAGCGCATGGAGGAGGCCACGGCCTTCTTCATGGCCCTCCTGAAGGCCACCCTCTTTTCAAGCTGCATGGCGATGTTTTCCGCCACGAGCTGGGCGTCTATCTCGGGCTTTCTGATTTCCTTTATGTCGATGGAGACCTGTTTTCCGGTAAATGCCTCCATTTCCTTCCTCAGCCGTTCGGCCTCCACGCCCTTCTTGCCGATGACAATGCCGGGCCGGGCCGTAAACACCCCTATCCTCATCTTCTCGCCGAACCGCTCTATCTCTATCTTCGATATTCCGGCGTGGTACAGCCGCCCCTTGATGGACCGCCGTACGTTTATGTCCTCGATGAGGCTGTTCGCGAAGTCCTTATTGCCCGCGTACCATCTGGAGTCCCAGGTGCGGATTATGCCAAGCCTGTTGCCCGTGGGATATGTCTTCTGGCCCATCGTTATTCCCCTTCCTCGGACAGGTATACGGTTATGTGCGAAGTCCTTTTCTTTATGATATTGGCCCTCCCCATGGCCCTGGCCCTCATCCTCTTCATGGTGGGGCCCTGGTCAACGAATGCCCCTGATATCAGGAGGCCCTCGGGGTCCACGGACTTTTTCTGCTGGGCGTTTGCCATGGCCGACTTAAGCACCTTCTCGATGAGCTTCGCCGCCCTGTAAGGCATGAACCTCAGGGAGACCATCGCCTCGCCGGCCCGCTTGCCCCGTATGAGGTCCACCACCCTCCTGGCCTTCCGCGGCGTCACCCTCGCGTAGCGTATAATGGATTTAGCCAGCACCTTACCTGCCCTTCCTTCCGCCCGCATGCCCCCTGAACGTCCGGGTGGGCGAGAACTCCCCCAGCTTGTGGCCGACCATGTTCTCCGTGATGTAGACCGGCACGAACTGCCTGCCGTTATGGACGGCGAAGGTCATTCCTATGAATTCCGGCACGACGGTGGAGCGCCTGGACCAGGTCTTGATAATCTTCTTATCCCCGGCATCGAGCGCTCGCGTGACCTTCTTCTGGAGCTTCTCATCTACAAACGGGCCTTTCTTCAGGGACCTCGGCACTTAACTCCTCCTATTTCTTCCTGCGGCTTCTGACAATTAACTTGTCAGTGCGCTTGTTTTTTCTCGTGCGCACTCCCTCGGGCTTGCCCCAGGGCGAGCACGGGGGCCTCCCCCCGGATGACCTTCCCTCGCCGCCCCCCAGCGGGTGGTCCACGGGGTTCATCACGACGCCGCGCACGTTGGGCCTCCTGCCGAGCCAGCGTTTCCTTCCGGCCTTGCCGTAGGAGATGTTTTCGTGCTCGACGTTGCCCACCTGCCCTATGGTGGCCATGCAGAGCGTGGGCACCAGCCTGACCTCGCCGGAGGAGAGCTTTACGTGGGAGTATTTCCCTTCCTTGGCTATAAGCTGGGCCTGTGTGCCGGCGCTCCTGGCCATCTTCGCCCCTCCCATGGGCCTGAGTTCGATGTTGTGGATGAACGTGCCCAGCGGGATGTCCCTGAGGGGCATGGCGTTTCCGGCCTTTACGTCAACGCTCTCGCCCGATACCACCCGGTCGCCCACCTTGAGGCCCACGGGGGCGATGATGTATCTCTTTTCGCCGTCCGCGTAATTAAGGAGCGCTATCCTCGCCGAGCGGTTGGGGTCGTACTCCACCGTTGCGACCCTGGCCGGCACGCCGTGCTTGTCGCGCTTGAAGTCGATGACCCTGTAGGCCCTCTTGGCGCCGCCGCCGCGCTGCCACACGGTGATGCGGCCCTTGGAGTTCCTGCCGCTGCTTTTCTTGAGCGGTTTTACGAGCGGCATATAGGGCTTGTCGGTCGTGACCTCGCTGAAGTCGAAGCCGGACTGAGCCCTCCTGCCCGGCGATGTCGGCTTATATTTCCTTATCCCCATTTACACGCCCTCGACGAAGTCCAGTTTCTCGCCCTTCTTAAGGGTGATAACCGCTTTTTTTCTGTCCGGCCTCCTGCCTTTGAAGCGGCCGTAGGTCCTTATCTTGCCGGGCACCTTTATGGTGGAGACCTTCTCTACCCTGACCTTGAATATCTCCTCTATAGCCCGTTTTATCTCAAGCTTGTTGGCGTCCGGGTCGACCTCGACAAGCACCTTGTTCTCGTTTTCCTTGAGAAACGCCCCCTTCTCGGTCAGAAGGGGTTTCTTTATCACCTGGTAGATGCTCTTCATTTCTCCGCCCCGCCCTTCTCGATCGCCTCCAGGGCGTCCCTGCTCACGAGCAGCCTGTCGCGGGAGAGCACGTCGTAGGCGTGCAGGTCCCCGGCCATCTTGAGGCTCACGGCAGGTATGTTCCTCGATGCGAGGGCCACGTTGGCGTCCATCTCCTTGAGAACGACAAGGAGGCTTTTGCCCTCAAGCTCAAGCCCCTTCAATACCTCGACCATCTTCTTTGTCCTGGGCTCATCCATCGTGAGGCCGTCCACAACGACCACCTCGCCGTCGGCCAGCTTGCCGGAAAGCGCGGCGTAAAGCGCAAGTTTCCTCGCCCGCCTGGGCATCTTGTAGGAATAGTCCCTGGGCCGCGGCCCGAAGGTCGTGCCGCCGCCGCGCCAGAGCGGGGAACGGTTGCTCCCTGCCCTTGCCCTGCCGGTGCCCTTCTGCTTGTAGGGCTTCCTTCCTCCGCCCCGAACGAGCCCCCGCGTCTTGGTCGAGTGGGCGCCCTGCCTCTGGTTGGCAAGGTAGTTCACAACGGCCCCGTGCATCAGGGCCTCCTTTCCGGTAATCCCGAAAAGCTCGTCCTTGAGCGTAAGGGTCCCCGCATCACGGTTTTTTATGTCCTTGACCGCTATATCGGGCATCTCAGTCTTCCTTCCTGATTTCCACGACGGAATTGCGCGAGCCGGGTACCGCTCCCTTGATAAGGATAAGGTTCTGCTCGGCCCTTACGTCGGCCACCTCGAGTTTCATTACGGCGACCCTCTCCGCGCCCATGTGCCCGGGCATCCGCTGGCCCTTCCAGACCCTCGATGGATAGGAGCTTGCGCCGATGGAGCCCACGGCGCGGTTGAACATCGAGCCGTGCGAGCCGGGGCCGCCCTTGAAGTTGTGCCTCTTCATGGCGCCCTGAAAGCCCTTGCCCTTGCTCACTCCCCTGACGGTCACTTTGTCTCCCCTGGAGAAGCCCTCGACCGTTACGGCGTCGCCCACCGCGAGCCCGCCCATCGGGAACTCCCTGAGCATCTTGCGGGGCGTTACGCCGACTTTTTTAAAGACCCCCAGCTCGGGCTTTGTGTAGCGTTTTTCTTTTCCGTCCTCGAAAAACCCCACCTTGACGGCCTCGTAGCCGTCCTTGTCGAGGGTCTTGACCTGCACCACCGAGCCGGGCCGGGCCTCGATGACGGTCACGGGTATCATTTTTCCGTTCTCGGCGAATATCTGGGTCATGCCGAGCTTTTTGCCCACTATCCCTGTCACAGCTTTATCTCCACGTCCACGCCCGCGGCAAGGTCCAGCTTCATAAGCGCGTCCACCGTCTCCGGCGTGGCCTCGAATATATCTATAAGCCTCTTGTGGGTGCGTATCTCGAACTGCTCCCTGGACTTCTTGTCCACGTGCGGGGACCTGAGCACCGTGTACTTGTTTATCCTGGTCGGAAGCGGTACGGGACCTCCTATTCTCGCCCCCGTCCTGTGGGCTGTGTCCACTATCTCCCTGACCGATAGGTCAAGTATCCTGTGGTCGTACGCCCTGAGCTTTATCCGTATCTTTTGGTTCATTCCTACTCTATTATCTCCGTCACCACGCCGGCGCCCACCGTCCTGCCGCCTTCGCGGATGGCGAAGCGGACTTCCTTTTCCATGGCAATGGGGGCTATCAGCTCGC
>CBDVCR010000043.1:0-19291 GCA_965372535.1 uncultured bacterium
TACGGTACAGCGACCGACTGTGACGACAACAACGCCTTGATACACCCCGGCGCGGCAGAGATACCCTACAACGGCATAGACGAAAACTGCAACGGCATGGCCGATGACAACGACCTCGACCAGGACGGCTACGGTACAGCGACCGACTGTGACGACAACAACGCCTTGATACACCCCGGCGCGGGGGAGGTCCTCTACAACGGCATAGACGAAAACTGCAACGGCATGGCCGATGACGACGACCTCGACCAGGACGGCTATGGCATATCGACCGACTGTGACGACAACAACGCCTCGATACATCCCGGCGCAGTGGAGATACCGTTAAACGGAATAGACGACAACTGCAACGGCATGGGAGACGACACGGCCGAGCCTGACGCCGGCATACTCCAACCGGCAGACACCAGCAGTACCTACCACGGCGAGGCCGTAACCTTCGAGGGCTCCACGGGAACGACCATAGTCGAATACGCCTGGTATATCGACGGGAGCTTTATCAGTTCCCAGCGTACATTCAGCTACAGCGCTCTCCCCGTGGGCGCCCATACGATTACGTATATAGTAAAAGACTCAATCGGCCAATGGTCGGAAACTTCACAACAGATCACGGTCTTGTTCCAGTCCGCCAGAGTGGACCTGGCCCTTGAATGGGGGGACATCTCCTTCCATCAGAACGGTGTCGAGGTGACTAATCCGGGAGAGACCGATCCCGTGGTAATCAGGGCGGTTATCCATAACCTTTCAACCGAGGCGACATCATCTCCGGGTTACGTTTATTTCTACGACACCTACGTGACCGGCAACCAGGGACAAGTCTCTCTCGGGAGCGCAAGTCTTCCCGCCATAGCCCCGAACGGGACCGCTACGGTGGAAATCCCCTGGACGCCGAACCCCGCCAATCCCCAGCCGGGATACCACCTCATCAAGGTAAGCGCGGCGCAAGACCCTGATGAAACGTATGTTGACAACAACACCGCCGCCCATCACATTGTGGTTGGCGACCGACAGGCTGCGGGGAACGTCAATATAGATATAATGCATCTGAACGTTTCCAACCAGCAGCAGATGTACGTAGGGACGAGGTTCATACTCTCGGGTTATGCCCAGTATCACTGGCAGAACGGGTATCTCCTGCCTGTCCTGGGCGGCAAAGTGACGGTCCGGCTGGGAGACCAGACATACGAGACCAGGACCGGTTCCACCGGCTGGTTCTACCAGGAAGTAGTCATGCCCCTTGCGCCTGCCTGCTATCCGCTCAGCATCGAAGTCTCGGACGCGACCATAACCGGCATGGCCCGGATGAGCCTATGCTCCGTTTCACCGCCTCCGGCTACAGGTCCGGACCTTACAGTCCATAACATCCGGCTTGCCAACGCAGTGGCGCAGATGCCCGAGATGGTCTACGCCTACATAGCAAACCGCGGCGGAGAAACCGTAAGCGGCCCATTCACGAACCACATCGAGATAGCCGGCCCGACCGGAGAGACCGTATTCACGGATACAAAGACATACGACAACACAAGCGAGCTCTGTCCGGGGTGCGGAATAACCATACCCTTCGGCGGCTGGACGCCGGCCATGGCGGGGAACTACCGGATCACCGTGACCACTGATATAACCAACAACATAAACGAATCCAACGAAAACAACAACACCACGACGGTCACAATATATATATATCCGCATCACGTGGACCTGGAGGTGGCCCAGCTCCGGCAGTCGTGCAGCACGGTAAGCGCCCGGATCATAAACCGAGGCGGCCTGAGCTCCACCGGCGGGACCCTCCATTTCGCGGACGCCTCCGGTGATTACAGCACGGTAGCCCTGCCCGCGATTGCGGGGAAAGGCGGAGCGGTCTGGGTAAACGCGGCCCCTTACAGCGGAAGCCTTGCCAATACACATATTACCGTAAGCATCGAAAGCCCCGAAGATGCCGCAGCCGGCAACAACACCCGCTCGGCAGTATTCGATTTTACGGACAAGTCGGACCTGAAAGTAAACAACCTGAGGGTCAACGGCCAGTCCTGGTGGGGCGCCAATACAGTTTATATCTCGCTTCCCAACACCCTGTGGGCGGAAGTGAGGAACCTTGGATGCATCCCTGCCGAAAGCAGTCTCCAGTTCTATGTGGACGGGGTAGCGATAGGAGACCTCATTGCACTGCCTGTGATAGCAGGCGGCGGTTCGACCGTAGAATCGACCACGTTTGATTTTGCAGGCTACACGGCCGGGACAAACTACACCCTCTCGGCTACAGTAACCATATCACCCGCAACAGAAGACGCAGTTCCCGGAAACAACAGCCTGGCGGAAAGACTCACGGTCTCGCCCCAGCTCCCGGATTACCGGGTGTATTCCGAGGACATCCATTTCAGCGTCGATCCGGGGCACCCGGGCCGGAACGAGGAGTTCATAATCAGCGCCGATATCCATAACGTCGGGCTGGCTGAAGGCAACGAATTCACTGTGGCCTTCTACGAAGAAGGACAGACCCTGATAGGCGTCATCCAGACCATCAGCATCAATCCGGGGATACAACCTGGAGGCGTACTCACCGTATACCCAAGAGATACGGCCGGAAACAGAGTAGAGTGGGGACATGTCTATTCCGGAAACCATGCCATCATGGTGGTCGTAGCACCACTGGCCGGAATCGAGAACGACCCCAACGACGCCGACAACACAGCCACGAGGAAAGTATGGGTGAACTATCCTCCGCAGGCCCAGGTGACAGTTACCGGCGCAACTACAAACAGCCGTCTCGACGACACTGTCTCATTCAGCGCTGCCGGGTCAAACGACAACCTGGATATCGACGGCAAGGGAGGGGTCGTCCGGTACGACTGGGACTTCGGCGACGGGCGGACCGCGTACGACGCCGGTCCCACAGTTAGCCACACATACCTTGCCGGAGGGACTTACGCGGCCACAGTAACAGTAACGGACAACAACGGCGAGAGCGCAACCGCACCGGTGGTCTCGTCCGTGCCGTACAAAATAACCGCATCAGCGGGCCCCGGCGGGACAATCACGCCATCGGGAGATATATACGTAAACCCCGGCGGGAGTCGGACTTACAGCATCTATCCAGATAATTGGTACGGGATATCGGACGTTGTTGTAGACGGCGCCTCCCAAGACGCTGTGCCAAGCTACACCTTCGACAACGTCACGGCCGACCATGACATCAGCGCTGCCTTCAAACTGCTGGACACGACTCCACCCGTGATAACAGCCACGATAACGCCGTCGCCGAATGAGTCGGGATGGAACAACACGGACGTGACCGTGACATTTACCTGCGATGACGCCACCTCCGGCGTGGCAGAGTGCACGGCGCCGGTGACCGTGACAACCGAAGGAGCGGGGCAGGTGGTCACAGGCACGGCGGTGGACAAGGCGGGGAATACGGCCACCACGTCGGTGACGCTTAACATCGACAAGACAGCGCCTGTTGCGGACATCTCCGTAACCCCCGGCATCCTCTGGCCGCCGAACCACAAGACAGTGGACGTTGCGGTAAACGGAGGGGCGTCCGACCCGTCATCGGGAGTTGCCTCGGTAGAGTTCACCGTGACCGACGATTACGGCACAGTTGAGCCTCCGGTAAGCGGGTTCAACACCACCATTTCTCTTGAGGCGTGGAGAAACGGCGGAGACCGTGACGGAAGACACTATACCATAACGGCGGTAATCACGGACAACGCCGGAAACAAAACCACCGTTACGACAGAAGCCGTTGTGCCCCATGACATGAGGGGCAGGAAGTAAGAGTTAAAACAGGTAACCGCATCAGGGCAGCGGCCCCTGCCCTGATGCGGCCATATTTATAAGGAATACCTTCCAGATAATCGGACCATGACGGAATGGTTCGATGCCGAAGATCCGCCGGAGGCAAAGAAGTTTTTCATCAGTTCAGAGGCGCGTTTGTAGTTTCAGCTTCATCGGGAATTTTCTTGCATTCGGTGTTGTTGGCCCTGAATATCATCTCGAAATCCCTCTCGAACTTCCTGAACACCGACAGCACCTCGGGGTCAAAATGCTGCGGCATGACGCGCCCGTCCCCTTCCGTAATAATCCTGAAGGCGTCTTCGTGGGAAAACCCCGTTCTGTAGGGCCTGTCGCTTCTGAGGGCGTCATAGTGGTCGGCCAGCGCCACTATTCTGGCCGAGAAGGGTATTTCGTCTCCCTTGAGGCCCCTCGGATAACCGGTGCCGTCCCATCTTTCGTGGTGGCAGAGGGCGATTTCCCCTGCCATCTCAAGCATCCTGCTTTTACAGTCCTGAAACATCCTGGCCCCTATCCTCGTATGCTGTTTCATTGTCGTGAACTCGCTCTCCGAAAGCGGACCCTGCTTGAGAAGGATGGAGTCCGGTATTCCTATCTTGCCCACATCATGCATCTGCCCGGCAAGGAGGATATCGCCGCAGAACTCCTCGCTTCCCCCCATTTCCCTGGCAATCTTCTCGGAATAAAGCCCTATTCTCCTTTTATGCCGTGGGGCGCTCTCTCGCGAAGAGCGCTCAGGGCGTCCTCATGGCATTCAAATATAACGACCTGATACCCTGCATCGGCCAGCATGTCCGCCACTGCGGGAAGAAAGGTGTGGGAGCAGTCCATAACCCATATCTCATGCTTGCCGTTCAAGGCGCATCCCTCCTTGGTTGAAACCACTTGCAACTCAGTCAGCGGCGTTTGCGGCCCGAAAAAGCGGACGGGCTTTCCCGGGCCGCGCCTTCTCCGCTCATGAAATTATGGAGACGACTCCATATCAACATCAACCCCCTCGGGCAATGCCTCCGTACCGGCCTCCTCCGCCTCTCCGAACATATCCCTGCCCCCGGCCTGCACGGCCTCTATCTCCTCGGAGGAAAACACCCTGTCTATGTCCAGCAACAGCACGAAGTCCTTTTCGTTTCGCTTGCCCATGCCCTTTAAAAACTCGGTCTTAAGGTGCGTGCCTATCGAGGGCGCGGGCTCTATCTGCCCGGGCTCAAGGTCAAACACCTCCTGCACCGAGTCCGCAAGTGCGCCGAGCACCGTGGTCTCCTCCTCCAGCGCGACCTCGACGATGATGATGCAGGTGTTTACGGTCTGCTCGGTCCTTGCCATTCCGAATTTGAGCCGCATGTCCACTACCGGCACCACCCCGCCCCGGAGGTTTATCACCCCGCGCATGAACTCCGGGGTCTGCGGCACCTTGGTGATTTTGGTGTAATCCAGCACCTCGCGGACCTTCGATATGTCGAGCGCGAAGATCTCCTCGCCCAACATGAAGCTCAGGTACTGAGTCGTCTTAACTATCTCGGTTACGCTCATGCCTTCCTTCCTTTCCGTTCGTTTATCAGTGGCCCCCGCGCCGCCAGCAGGGAGGGCGGCGCGGGGGGAGGAGTAAGTTAATACTTTTCAAACTCGCCGTCGGCCTTGTCCGGCCCTCCGCTCATCTCGATTTTTGTGCCCTGGGGCTTTAATGCCTCGGCCCCGGTTTTCTTGTCCTGGAGCCCGATGTGAGCCACCTTGGCCTTGTGCGCCGACCTCGTGGGCGCGGCCCTGCCTGAAATGGCGCTCCTTGCCCTTCCGCCGTTCTGGCCTATATTGAAGAAGGAGATTATGCTCTGCAGGTGCTCGGCCTGGCTGGCCAGCTCCTCGCTCGTTGAGGCCATCTCCTCGGAGGCCGAGGCGTTTTGCTGCGTTACCTGGTCGAGCTGCTGTATGGCCTTGTTTATCTGCTCCGCCCCGGTATTCTGCTCGTTGCTTGCCGCGCTTATCTCCTGCACCAGTTCCGCCGTCTTCTGGATGTCCGGCACGAGTTCATCGAGCATCTTGCCGGCCCGCTCGGCCACGTCAACGCTCGATGCCGATATCTCGGTTATCTCCCCCGCCGCGGTCTGGCTCCGCTCGGCGAGCTTCCTTACCTCCGCGGCGACCACCGCAAAGCCCTTGCCGTGCTCCCCGGCCCGCGCCGCCTCTATGGCCGCGTTAAGCGCAAGCAGGTTGGTCTGCCTGGCTATCTCCTCTATGATGCTTATCTTGTTCGCTATCTGCTTCATGGCGCTTACGGCCTCGCCGACCGCGCTGCCGGACTCCCTGGCGTCATTGGCCGCCTTGCGGGAGATTTTCTCGGTCTGCTGGGCGTTGTCCGCGTTCTGCCTTATGTTGGCCGCCATCTGCTCTATCGAGGAGGACGCCTCCTCCGCCGCCGAGGCCTGTTCGGTCGAGCCCTGCGACATCTCCTCGGAGCTTGCGGAGAGTTCCTGGCTGCCTGAGGCCACGTTGTCGGAGGAGCTTATAACGTCGGAGACTATGCCCCTCAGTTTTTCGACCATGCCCTTCATGGCCGCAAGGAGACGGCCGAGCTCGTCGGTGCTGTCGGCCCTGACGTCGAGGGTCAGGTCCCCGGCCGCTATCGTCTCGGTAACCCTGACCGCCTCGTTAAGGGGAGTGGTGATGTTGCGCGTAATCGTAAAGCCCAGTGCGCCCGCCACCACGAAGCTAAGTATTGTAAGGCCCACCATCATGCTGTTTGCCGAGGACTGCGCGTTGTCTGCCGTCTCCATCGCCTCGGCCATGCTCTCCTGTGCGGCCACCTCGACCCTGTCGGCGGCCAGGTCGCTCTTTTCGCTGAACTCGTCCACCATCTCCATGTGCTGCCGGGTCTCGTCGGTGGCCCTCAACGCCTCGTCGTGGTGGTCGAACATCCTTACGGCAAGCGACGAGAAGCTTGCGTGCTCGTCAATCACGTTTTTGGGCAGGTGCTTCTCAATCGCGTCGAACTCCCTCTCGACCGCCTTGAACTCCTCCCTCAGCGCCGGGGTCTCCGGGATGGACTCGACCGCCATGTACTCCTCGGCAATCGCCTTCTGCCCCATCATGAAGAACTTCGACTCCATGGAGGCGTCCACCCTTGCGTCTATCGCTTTTCCGCCGCGGGTAAGCTCCTCCTCGTAATTGCCCAGGGCGACTTTAAGTGAGTCCGCCTTCCGGTCGAACTCCGACATGACGGCGTCGGCCTCGGCCTCGGAGGCGATGTGCTCGCGGTGGTGCTTCATCAGCTCGCGGGCCTCCTCGACGAACTTGTGCTGGTAGTCGTCGGCCTCCTTTGCGATGGCCACTATCCCGCCCCTGCCGTTTTCCTCGACGTAATTGATGTGCTTGTCAAAGTCGGCCAGCGTCCTGTTGAATTCGCTCTCTATGTCCCTGAGCTTCCTCTCGTCCTCGGTAAGGAGGAACTCGCCCATCAGGTCCCTGCCGGAGATAAGCGCAATCATCGCCTCCATCGAGGCGTCGGCCATGGGGACCTCCCTGTCCATGATGTTGTCGGCCTCCTGCCCGATTGACTTGATGCCGAAAAGCCCTATCCCGCCGACGACCGCGACAACCAGCGCGATTATGAGGAACCCGGCGGCCAGTTTCGTCCCTACCTTGATGTCAGCAAACCTCATTACCGTCCTCCTTCTCAGGCGTTTTTATATGAAACACCCTGCTGAACGTTAATACGACTTTGTCCCTGTTTTTGAGTCGGCTGCCCTGATTTCCTGCCCTCCTCCCTGTTTTTATTGTTGAGCGCACATGGTGCGCGGAAACAGCGAGCGTCGTTTATTCACCCTGTTTCTCGGCCCCCTGCGTCTCCCCTGCCGCCTGCTCAGCCGTCCTGCCGCGGCCTTTTGCCGAACCGCCGTGGGCCGCTCCCCCGGCCCGGTAGAAACATTCCTGCTCATTTTCCACGCCACAGCCGAAGAAGGTGAAATGTCCGGCGTGCCCCGTCATCGGTTGAAACGCCTTTGGGGGCCGACCCGTAAGGGTTATGCACTTGTTCCTGGAGGAGGCGACCCTGCACGCCGAGCACAGAATCCGAAGGCAGGCCGGGTCAACGTGCGCCACGCCCTTGAGGTCCAGGGCGAGGTGTCCCGTGTTCTCGATAGCCCGCATGAGGACATCCTTCAACACGGGCGCGTGCCCTATGCCCAGGGAGCCTTCCAGGCTCAGCGTTCCGATATCCCCGGATTGCTCGAATTTATATCTCACCTCCGTTCCCCTTTCCGTGATTGAAGCGTTATTTTCCTGCCGCGCCCGGCATGGCCCGACGGACGAAATACAGACGTTCGGGCCCGCCATCTTTCCTTCAGCTGCTACGAGTATATTTAAAACGCGCATGGTGCGCGGAAACAGCGAGAGTCGTTTCACGCCTATCTCACGGCCCTTGCGCCCTCCCTGCCGCCGCTCACCCATAAACAGTCCTTTTCATCGGCCATTTCGCACACCCCGCACCCGGCAAGGCGTGAGAAACCGGTGCTTTTAAACGCAGCGGCAATAACGTCCCAGAAGTCTCCCGTAACCGAAACGCGCTTGCCGAGGACTATCGAGGCCCGGTATACCTCACAGAACAATTTGAGGCACTCAAGGTCGATTCCGGTGACGTTTGCAAACTTGATGTTGATATGCCGGGCCGTCTCGAAAGCGTGGACAATGGCTTCCTGGAGCGCATGCGCATGCTGCGCGCCCAGGAAGCCTCCAAGCGTAAGCTCCACCGCGTCTCCGGATTGTTCAATCATGTATCTGGTCGTTCCGTTGCCTCTCATGTGGAACTCACCTCATGAATTTTTTCACGACTTCCACCAGGTGCTCCGGGGAAAACGGCTTGACAATCCAGCCGCTCGCCCCCGCCTTTTTCCCTTCCTGAATCCGCGACGCCTGGGACTCGGTCGTCAGCATGACGACAGGCGTAAACCTGTTGGCGTCTGTCCCGCGCAATTCCTTTATCAGCTCTATTCCGTCCATGCCGGGCATGTTCAGGTCCGTCACCACCAGCCCCATAGTGGTCCCCTTCAGCTTCCCCAGTGCGTCGATGCCGTTTTCCGCCGCCATGACCTCGTAACCGGCGTCCTGAAGGACATATGTAACGAGCTGCCTCATCGAAGCGGCGTCGTCGACCACCAAAACCGTTCCAGCCATAATGCCTCCCCCTTCATTTAAAACGTTCGAGGCCCGGGAGGGATGTCACTCATCCTCTCCGTTACCGACTGTACCCTGAGTTCTGTTGCTGAATATCTCGCATGCCTCGAAGTTGAGGTTGCAGTAATAAATCGTCTTTTCTATGTTCTGGCTGTCCATATGGCTGCAGTAGCAGGCATCGAGCGGGTCCTGTAGATAAGGACACCTCGTTTTATTTTGCGCCTTCACATTTTCATCCTCCTGGTGAGAGTCCCCTTCGCCGACTCCGTGGATTGAATATGTCTTTTTTTGCACCGGCCTTGCCCCCGACTTCGGGAATAAATACAAACTGCGTGCCAGAAGGACGGGATAAAAAAAACGTGCGCTTTCAATGGAGCGCATTTCGGGCGGGGGGCGGGCGGGAGAAACCCTTAAACGGCAATGGGCAAGAAGGGATTACAGCGTGCAGTGGAAAGCCTGCGGGGGCTAAAAAAAGCCCTTTGGCCCCCGGAGGGGCGGGCGGTAATTTTGCAAAAGCGCGAAAGTGTAACTTATACGGGAAATGTCATGTCACTGGAATGTCACATGTTACGCCTCAGTCTGTCTCGTCCTGCTTGAGGCCGGCCTCTTTTATCTTTCTGTAGAGGGTCTGCCTGCTTACGCCGAGCAGGCGGGCCGCCTTTGCCTTGTTCCATGCGGCCTTCTCCAGGGCCTGCAGTATCGCTTCGGCGTCCCTGGGCTGCGTTTCGGCCTCGGGAGGCGTCTCTTTTTCGATATTCTCGCTTATGCCCGTCGGAAGGTCCTCGGGGGAAATGGATTTTCCTCGGCACCGGACAAAGGAATATTCGAGCGCATGGGCAAGCTGCCTTACGTTGCCGGGCCATGGATGGCGCATGAATATCTTAAGGACTTCCGGTGAT
Organism: uncultured bacterium; assembly: GCA_965372535.1. Lineage (GTDB taxonomy): Bacteria > Nitrospirota > Thermodesulfovibrionia > Thermodesulfovibrionales > JdFR-86 > CBDVCR01. The sequence continues at coordinate 9,855 of CBDVCR010000043.1, forward strand.
ACGCTTTCGATGTCCTTTCCCATCTGTTCGTTGAATTCGGCGACGAAATGGTCGACCAGCAAGGGGATGTCCCCGGTTTTATCCCTCAGGGGGGGCAGGTGGATGTCGATGACGTTTAAGCGGTAAAAGAGGTCTTCCCTGAACTCTCCGCTTCCGACCTTGCCGGCAAGGTCCTGGTTGGTGGCCGCCACTATGCGCACGTCAACCTTTATCGGCCTGGAATCCCCGACCCTCTCGAACTCCTTCTCCTGGAGCACCCTCAGGAGCCTCAGCTGCATAAGCTGGGAGATGTCCCCTATCTCGTCCAGAAAAATCGTCCCCTCGTCGGCAAGCTCGAACCGCCCGGGCTTGTCCTTTATCGCGCCCGTAAAGGCCCCCTTTACGTGCCCGAAAAGCTCGCTCTCAAGGAGGCTGTCCGAAAGGGCGGAGCAGTTCACCTTCACCATCGACTTGTTGCCGCGCGACCCGCAGTAATGGAGCGCGTTGGCCGCCAGCTCCTTCCCTGTGCCGCTTTCCCCCGTAATGAGGACGGTGCTGTTTATTTCGGCGAGGTCTTCGATGAGGGAGTAGACCTTCTGCATCTCCTCGCTCCTGCCGATGATGCCGTGGAATTCGTCCCGCCCGGGCTGAGACTGCTCAAGCCTCGCCATGCGGGTTATGTCCCTTGCCACCAGAAGCGCCCCGAAAACGCCGCCGCCGCTGTCCATGAGAGGAGACGCCGTCAGGTTCACGAGCTGCCCTTTGCCGTCGTCCCTCTTGCACCGGAGCCTGTATATCTCGACCGGCTGTCTCCCCTTGAGCGCCTCTTCAAGGGCCCTGGCGCACTCCTGGCCGCAGGGTTTCGTCACTGCCCCGACGGGCTTTCCGAGGGAATCCCTTGAAGCGCCGAAGACGTTCTCGGCGGCCTGGTTGAGGGAAACCACTTTTAATTCACCGTCCGTGGTGATTATCGCGTCCCTGACGCTGCTGAAAACGGCCTCCAGGTGCGAGCGGTACTTTTCCTTTTCGTCCGCCAGCCTCTTGTTCCTCAGGGCGACCCCCGCGACGCGGACGATGGTTGTCTTTGTCACGGGCTTGGGGATATAGTCGAACGCGCCCAGGCGGACCGCCTCGGAGGCGGTTTCAATATCAGGGGCGCCGGTAATCATAACCACCGGGCAGTTTATCCCCCTCCGGTTTATCTCGCGCAAGAGGTCGATGCCGGTCGAGCCCCCCAGCAGGATGTCGGCAAAGACCACGTCGTATTCGGCGCTCGATATAATGCGCAGGGCCTCGTCGTAATCCACGGCCCCGCTTGCCTCATACCCTTCGTTCGAGAGAAATCTGGAGAGGGTGAACCTTATCCCCTCTTCGTCGTCCACTATCAGGACTCTACCTTTCATTGCCGCCTGCCTCCGGGAGGTCGATTGCCACCTCGGTGTATTCCCCTTCGACGCTGTTGAACAGAATCCTTCCGCCGTGGTCGTTGATAATGCCGTGGCATATGCTGAGCCCCAGGCCGGTGCCCTTTCCGCTCGGCTTCGTGGTGAAGAAGGGGTTCATTATAATGTTTATTATATCATCGGGGATGCCCGTGCCGGTGTCGCGGACGCTTAATTGGACATGGGGGACGCCGCCGACTTCCATGTTTTCTCCGGTGATTCTCAGGGACTTGTTTTCGTCCTTGCCCGGGTATTTCTCGTTAAGGGAGTAGCGCGCGTTGCTTATCAGGTTAAGCAATACCTGCTGGATGTGCCGCGCATTGGCATTTATATCGTGAAGGTCTTTGGGTAAAACCACGCTCAGGGCCACCCCTTCCTTCCTCAACTGGGTCTTCGTCAGGGCAAGGGTGTCCTCGACGATGTCATATACGGAGCAGGGGCTTTTTTTCTCCTCCGTCTCCCTGGCGAAGGAGAGCAGGCTGCGGACGATGCCGGCGACCCGGTTGCCCTCCTTTATTATTCTTTCCCCAACGTTGGAGCCTGACTTGCGCTTGGCGCTTTCGTCAATCAGTATCTGGGCGTAATTGATTATGCTGTTCATGGGGTTGTTTATCTCATGGGCCACGCCTGCCGCCAGCTCGCCGAGGGAGGCCAGGTGCTTGGTCCTGATGGCCTTCTCCTGCAGCAGAACTCTCTCGGTTATGTCGCTTATGACTTCCAGGACGTTTATCACCCTGCCCTGGGCGTCCTTGATGGGGATGGCCCTTACGTCCAGTGTCCTGCCCCCGGGGGCCGAAAGCTGGCCGCCCTCTTCGTTGCCCGTCCGGAAACTCCTCAGGGCCGGGCACCCTTCGCAGGGGAGGGTCCTCTCATAGCATACCCGGTAGCACGGGTGCTCGGCGATGTCCTCGGCCTTGCATAAATCCTCGGAAGCCTTGTTAAGCCAGAGGACTTTCATGTCGGGAGATATCAGCATCAGCACGTCGGGGATGGCGTCCAGGACCGCGTTGAACTGCTGGTAGAGCGTCCGGTAACGTTCTTCGCTGCGGCGCAGTTCTTCATCCGCCCGCTTGCGCTCGGTGATGTCCTTGCAGACGCTTATGAGGGCGACGGGCCGGCCCCCGGCGTCGCGGACGGGGACGGAGGTGATGCTTACGGGGAAAACCATCCCGTCTTTACGCACGTTGACGCTTTCCCTGCTGTAGTGCCCCATCCCGTCCACCTGTTCGGAGGTAAAGGGAGACCAGACATCGGGGGGGGCGAACAGCCTCGATTCCCTGCCAATCAGTTCCTCGACTTCATATCCGTGCATCTCGGCCTCGGCCTGGTTCGTGAAGATAATCTTCCCTCCCCTGTCGGTTATCGTTATGCCGAGGCGGGTGGTCTCTATCGCCTCTTTCATCAGGTTTAGCAGTTCCTCGGCCCGCCTGCGCTCGGTGATGTCCCTGACAATGCTCTGGACGACCTTCCTGCCCCCTATCTCGAACAGCCTCGAGGAGACCTCGGCGGGGAAAACCTCGCCGTCCTTTCTCCTGAACTCGGTTTGAAAGTTAACAAAACCGTCCTGGACGTTTTTCTCAAAGGCCACTCTCGATTTCTCCAGCGAGCCCTCAGGATGGAGTTCCAATATGCTGCGGGGCAAAATCTCCGCCCTTGAATAACGGAAAACGTCCGTGACCCTTTGGTTGGCGTCGAGTATGTCTCCCGACAGGTCGTGGATTATGATGGGGTCGTTGGAATAGTGGAACAGCTTGCTGTATTTCTCTTCGCTTTCGGCCAGCTCCGCCGTGCGCTCCTGGATTTCCGAAAGCATCCCGTTGAAGCCTTCGGCGAGGAGGCCGGTCTCGTCCCGTCCGGGCTCTTCGGAGCGCAGGGAATAGTCCCTTGTGCGGGATACCCTCAGCATCAGGCGCGTCAGCCGCCCCAGGGGTTCGGAGACGACCTTCTGAAGCACGGTGGAAAGCAGGAAGGCCATGAAAAGGACGAGGGAGAGGACAAGGACCGAGATGACGATGTTGGTTTTGAGCTCGTCATACATGCTCTGCATGCTCGAAAGTATAGTGACGGAGCCGATGCGCTCCCCGTCAAGGACAATCCGCCGGCTTGCGATAAGACGGCCGCCCTCGAAATAATGCCCTTCCGCCGGCGGACGGGCCGGGAAAATTTCCTTTTCGCCGTCGCTCCGGAGGAAGACGGCGAACACGCCCCCGTCCTCTCCGTAAAGTGCGGCGCCGACGATGTCGCGGGCCGCGGTCAGCGAGGCCAGGGTCTCGCGGGCGGCCTCCCTGTCGTCGAAGACCAGGGAGGCCGCGCTGTTGCTGCCGGTAATCTCCGCCAAGACAGATACCTGCTTTACCATCTCATTTTGATGAGTGAGCCACTCCAGCAGGGCGACCGAGCCAAGGCCCAGAAAGAGCGTGATGCCGCTTACCGCGGTGATTATCGCGGTAAGCTTCCACCGGATTGTCACATCCCTCAGGAAGTTACTGAATCTTCCGGCCATCCCCACTCTCCGTATACCTTTTTTTCTTCGTCCCGGCCCTGTCCCCGATTATCCTACGGGCCAGCCGCAGCATCTTCGAGCTAATCTTCAAGCCCGCCCTTTCCGCCGCGGCGGCGTTGACGATAAAGCGCACCTTGTGCTCTTCCATGACGAACTGGACGACGCCCCCGGCCCCGGCAAATCCCCTCATGTCGCTCACCGTCACGGCGGGCGAGGACGCCAGCGCCTTTAATATGCGCCCAAGGTTCCCTTTCTCCGAGTCCCCGATGAAGAGGAAATGGCAGTCTCCGGATTTCCCCGCCTCCCTGAGCCGCCTGACCTTTACCTTCCTGCCCCTGACGGCCTTGCCCTCTATTGCGTCGAGGGCCGGGCCGAAGGGGTCCTTGCCGAGGACGCAGAGTTTCAGGTCGGAGCCCCCCTCGTCAAACGCCCCTTCGGGCCACTCGATGAACTTGGCGAAATTGTAAATAAAGGCCGCCTTTACCTCGTACTCGGTTGGAAGGGGCTGCCCGGCACAAGCGGATTTAAGCGGCAGGGCTGCCATCAGGAGCGCTAAAAGGAGGGGAGCGAACCGGCGTCTGTCAATCAAACGTCTCAGAACTCCCACGTTATCTTTCCGTAGACGCTGCGCGGCGCCTCGCAGGAGGAGAGCCCGCTGACAACCGATACGAACTCGGGATGCCTTTTGTCAAAGATGTTCTGGAGGGCGAGGCTGAGTTCGAGGCCGTCCGTGGGGCGCCACCCCAGGCGCGCGTCCACGCGGGTGTAGTCGGGGACGCCCTGGGCCGGGAGGTCGTCCACATAGTAAAGCGCGGCGTCGAACTCCACCTTGCGGGGGAGGTCCAGGTGCGAGCGGACATTAAACTGATGCCGTGGGCTTGAGCCTTCCGCGCTCAGGGATACCGTGTCGCCGCTTGAGCCGTCAAGGGAGAGGTCCATCTTGAGCCAGCTATAGCCGGCTATCAGCCTCCATGCCTCCGTCACCCTGAGCTTTAGGGCCGCCTCCGCCCCGAAAGTCTCCCCGTCCATCTTGTTGTCGAAAGTGAAGGGCTGGACCATGTGCGCGGGAGGCGGGTCGGTCTCGACAAACGGTACGCCCGGCTCGCGGGTGACCAGGTGTTTGTAGATGTTAAAAAATGCCGCCATGTCAACCGAGAGGCGCTCCGACGGCTCCCCCCTGTAGCCGATTTCGTAGGCCAGGAGGTCTTCGGACTCTATATCGGAGCCGAAAATGGAAAGCAGCGTGGGGGGCGCGCCGGGGACCGCGAAGATGTCGAAGTTAATCCTTATATCGGTATCGCTGCGCGAGGGAGTACGCACGGCGCGGGATACGGCCGCCCAGAGGGTATGGTCCCGGGCGGGCTTCCACAGTACCCGCGCGTTGGGCTGCGCCTCAAAGCCCGCGTAGTCGTTTTCCTCGAACTTCGAGCCGAGGATGATGCGCAGGCGGTCGTCCAGAAAATGCATCTCGTCCTGCACGAACGCGCTCCAGAGCTCGTCGCTCCTCCGGCCGGGGTCGAATGAGACCGCAAACGTGCCCTCCGTGCGGTCGCGCGTGTAGCGGTAGCCGAGCCCCCAGACCACCTCCTGCCCCCCCGGCAGAGGGAAACGGTGCTGAAAGTCGACGTCATAGGTGTCTCGCCGCTCCACGAGGTTGAGGTCGGTGCGCCGGGTATGGTCGTAATAGAGTTGAAGGGCCAGGTCCGAGGAGTCCGAGAAGGTCCATCCCCAGCGCGTGAGCACGTTGCCGCCGCTTGTGTCGAAATCTTCTTCCACGGCCACGACGGAGGGAGGGCTCAACGAGGGGAGGCTTATGCTCTGGCCCGCCTCGCCGTCGTAGACGTCTCCCTGGAGCGTGAGGGCGTCCCTTCCCGAGACGTCCCAGTCCATGCGGAACCCGCCCCGGTACATTTTCCACCGGTCGCCGGCGTCCCCGCCGAGCGCGTCCTCGAAATCGTCACGGTCGAAGTACCTGGCGTAAAGCCTCATGTAGGCGCCCCTCCCGAGCGCGCCCCCGTAGCGGACCGCGCCGAAGCCCCGCTCCTGGTCGCCTCCGCCGCCGGAGACGAGGGCCCCCTGCGTGCGTTTTGCGCTTTTGGTGATGATGTTTATCACCCCGTTTACGGCGTTTGCGCCCCAGAGCGTGCCGCCGGGGCCGCGTATGACCTCGATGCGCTCCACGTCCTCAAGCAGGGTGTCCTGCGCGTCCCAGCGCACCCCGGCGAAAAGCGGCGTATAGACCGAGCGCCCGTCAATGAGGACCAGGAGCTTGTTGGCGAAAAGCCCGTTGAACCCCCTGGAAGTGACGGCCCACTTGTTGGAGTTAATCCGCGCCACCTGGAGCCCCGGCACGAGGCGCAGGACCTCCGGTATGCTCGTTGCGCCGGAGCGCCGGATGTCCTCCTGCGAGATGACATAAACGGCGGCAGCCGCCTCCGAAAGCATCTGCTTTTTCCGGGATACCGAGGTGACCTCGACTTCCATCAGTTCCTCCAGGCTGAGTTCGGTAAGGTCGGAGACGGAAGCCAGGGTCAACTTCTGCACAGAGGCATCGACGGCGGGCGAAAGGGCGGTAACCACAATGGCGAAGGATGTCAACAGTCTTCTCATGGGCATTCAGTCCCTATTGAGCAAGGTTTCGGCTGAATACTGTGACTTTATGAATATAATACGCCATAAAGCCATTATAATCAAATGAGGGCCGGGGCGCGGAGACACCGGGCTTTTCGCTCTGTTATACTAAAAAACACCGCCCAAAGGAGGGTTTTAGATGAAAAAAGCTCAAAGCGGGGACACCGTCAGGGTCCATTACACCGGAAAGCTCGTAGACGGGACGGTCTTTGATTCGTCAAGGGAGCGGGAGCCCCTCGAATTCACCCTCGGTGGGGGGAAGCTCATCAAGGGCTTTGAAAACGCGGTCAAGGGGATGAGCGCGGGGGAGTCAAGCGCGGTCAGAATCCCCGCCGCCGAGGCCTACGGCCTGAGGCGGGAAGAGCTTGTGCTGAATATCCCCAGGGACAAATTCCCCCTGGCCATCGAGGCCAGGGAAGGGGCCATGCTGAGCTTGAGGCAGCCCGACGGCGGCATGCTCGAGGCCGAGGTTACAAAGGTCGAGGAGCAATCCGTAACCATCGACGCCAACCATCCCCTGGCCGGCAAGGACCTCACTTTCGACATAGAGCTGGTTGAAGTGGCCTGAGCCGCCGTCCGGGATTAAATCCGACAGAAAGCCCCCGGAAAACGGAAAACCGGGGGCTTTTTCATTTGGTGCAAGAGCAGCTGGCGCCGTATGACGCTCCGCCTTCTCCCGGCGCCTCCGCACTACGGGGACTGCGGCTCAAACACAAACCGGCAGGCCGAAATGCCTGCCGGATGCGGCAAAACGGTGGGGGCCCTGCTTGCGGGGCTACTCGCCCTTGAGCCTCTTTTCGAGGAGCTGGTTTACGACCTTGGGGTCGGCCTTGCCCCTCATAAGCTTCATGACCTGGCCGACGAAGAAGCCCGTAAGCTTCCGGTCCCCGCCCCTCAGGCGCTCGAAGGCGTCGGGGTTTTTCCCGATGACCTCGTCCAGGGCGCTTGCGATGGCCCCCTCGTCGGTTATCTGGACGAGGCCCTTTTCGCTCACCACCGCCTCGGCGTCCTTGCCGGTGCGGTACATCTCCTCAAACACCGTCTTTGCCATCTTGAGGCTCAGGGTGCCGTTTTCCACGAGCCTCAGCATCCCCACGAGCTGCTCGGGCCGGAGGGGGCATTCCTCCACGGCGGCATTGTCCTCGTTAAGGAGCCTCATAAGCTCGCCCATCGCCCAGTTGCTCACAGCCTTGGGCTGCCCGCCGAGCTTGACGGCCTCCTCGTACCAGTCCGCCAGGGAGCGCTCGGCCGTGAGAAAGTCCGCGTCGCCCTCCGGCAGGCCGTACTCGCCGACGAACCGCTTGCGCCTGGCGTCGGGAAGCTCGGGGAGTGAGGCCCTTATGTCCTCCACCCATCTTTCGTCCACCGTCAGGGGCACGAGGTCGGGTTCGGGGAAGTAGCGGTAGTCGTGGGCCTCCTCCTTGGCGCGCATGGAGACCGTGACCCCGGCCTGTGCGTCCCAGAGCCTGGTCTCCTGCGCCACGGCAGCGCCGGACTCGATAACCTGTATCTGGCGCTTTATCTCGTAGTCGATGGCCCGCTCGACGAACTTGAAGGAGTTGATGTTCTTAAGCTCCGCGCGGGCGCCGAACTTCTCCTGTCCCTCGGGGCGGACGGATATGTTGGCGTCGCACCTCAGCGAGCCCTCCTCCATGTTGCCGTCTGAGACGCCGATATAGCGGAGGATGGCGCGGAGCTTTTTCATGTACTCCGCGGCTTCCCTGGCGCTCCTCATGTCGGGCTCGGAGACGATTTCCATAAGCGGCACGCCGGTGCGGTTAAGGTCCACGAGGCTGAAGGGGCTCCCCTCCTCGTGGACGTTCTTGCCCGCGTCGTCCTCCATGTGGATTCTGGTGATGCCCACCCTCCTGGGCGCGCCGTCCACGACCACCTCCACCCAGCCGCCCTCGCAGATGGGCAGCTCGTACTGGCTTATCTGGTATCCCTTGGGCAGGTCGGGGTAGAAGTAGTTCTTGCGCGCAAACCGGCTGTAGGAGGATATCTCGCAGTTCATGGAAAGCCCGGTCCTTACGGCGAACTCAAGCGCCCGCCTGTTCAGCACCGGCAGCACCCCCGGCATGCCGGAGCAGACCGGGCAGGTCTGGGTGTTGGGCGCGGAGCCGAACCTCGTCGGGCAGCCGCAGAAGAGCTTGCTCTCGGTGAGCATCTGCGCGTGGACCTCAAGCCCTATGACGGCCTCGTATTTCAAAGCAGCCCCGCCTCCCTTAGATGGACTCCCGCCCGCGCGGCGGACTTGGCCTGCACCCTGTCCAGCGTCCAGAGCGATATGCCCGAAAGCCTCGCCATCGCGATATAAGCGGAATCATAAAACGTTATCCCGTACTTCCGGGCCAGCGCCATGCTCTCTGAGGCGAGTTCCTCGGTCTCGTTCGAATAAACGGGGAACTTCCAGATTACCTCCACGAGTTCCCTTGCCTTGCCGGAAGGGATGGCCCTGGTTTTCCAGACGGCGTTTGAGACCTCGAAACGCCAGAAAGACGGTGCGTGCAAAAGGGTTTCGGACTCCACCACGCCCCTGATTTCCTCCGAGCCCTCTTCGCCTAAAAACAGGGCGCTCATAACGCTTGCGTCCACGACCAGTTCAGCCACTGTCCCTGTCTTGCCGGACGCTCCTTGTCCCGGTTCCCTTCCGCGGCCTCGTCAAGCCTCTCGTTATCTTGTCCACTCTCTTGAGGAGACTCCTCTGTTCTTCCTTGCGAATGCGGTCCTCTATCGCACCCCTCAAGTAACTGCTCCAGTCCTCGGGGACTTCCTTCATTTTCTTCTTAACTTCTTCCGAGACGCGAACCGCCACGATTTTCATAAAATTACTAACCAGTTAGTTTTCATGTTTACATTGGAACCTCAAAAAATACTTGTTT
>CBDVCR010000044.1:0-18939 GCA_965372535.1 uncultured bacterium
ATGAGCCATGGCGCTACGAAAAGGCTTGACATTCAACACAGTTGCTTCGGGTTAGATGAGAGCAATGCATAAAAAAAAGGGGGGCTTCGCCCCCCCTCGGTGTGATTGTGCCGAAGCGGCTACGGCCCCATGACGGCGCCCGTTCCGGCCGAGCTTACGTGTTGGGCGTAGCGGGAGAGCCAGCCGGTCTTTATCTTGGGCTCGGGTTTTTTCCACTTCCCGAGCCGCTTCTTAATCTCCTTGTCGTCCACCAGGAGTTCGAGCTTCCGCTTCGGTATGTCGATGAGGATTTTATCCCCCTCCTTTATAACGGCGATTACGCCGCCTTCCATGGCCTCCGGCGAGACGTGCCCGATGCAGGCGCCGCGCGTGCCCCCGGAGAACCGGCCGTCGGTTATCAGGGCCACGGACTCGCTGAGGCCCATCCCGGCGATGGCGGCCGTGGGGGAGAGCATCTCCCTCATGCCCGGCCCGCCCCGGGGGCCCTCGTAGCGGATGACCACCACGTCTCCGGAGGCGACCTTGCCCGCCATTACGGCGCGCATGGCCTTTTCCTCGGAGTCGAAGACCCGTGCCGCGCCCTCGAACCTCATCATGCCGGGGGAGACGGCGGACTGTTTGACCACCGCGCCGCCGGGGGCGAGGTTGCCCCGGAGGATGGCTATTCCGCCCTCCTTATGGTAGGCGCGCTTAAGGGGCCGTATGACCTCGTCGTCCAGCACGGGCGAGGAGCCCGCGATGGCCAGGGTTTTCCTTCCGCTTACGGTGGGGTTGTCCCTGAGGCCGGCCATGAGCCTGTTCATCACGGCGGGGATGCCGCCCGCGGCGTCGAGGTCCTCCATGAAGTGCTCCCCCCCGGGGAGCATGTTGCAGATGTGGGGGGCCTTGCGGCTCAGCCGGTCGAATACCTCAAGGGGCAGCTCCACCCCCGCCTCGTGGGCGATGGCCGGTATGTGGAGCACCGTGTTCGTTGAGCCGCCGAGGGCGAGGTCCACGGCGATGGCGTTTTCAAACGCGGCCATGGTCATTATCTTGCGGGGGGTGACGTTTTTCCTTATAAGCTCCACGGCCCTCCGGCCCGACTCAAAGGCGATTCTCCTTTTCTCGGCCGATACGGCCAGGGCCGTGGCGCACCCCGGAAGGCTCATCCCCATTGACTCCGTCACGCAGGCCATGGTGTTTGCGGTGTACATGCCCTGGCAGGAGCCGGCGCCCGGGCAGGCGCATATCTCAAGCTCCCGGACTTCCTCGCGGTCCATCAGCCCCTTTTTGTACTTCCCCACGGCCTCGAAGGCGTCGTTTGCGAGCGAGAGCCTCTTGCCCTTCCTCATTCCGGAGTGCATGGGGCCCGCGGTTACCACGATGCTCGGTATGTCCAGCCGGGCGGCGGCCATGAGCATGCCGGGGGTGATTTTGTCGCAGTTTGTCAGCAGCACGAGGCCGTCGAGGCCGTGGGCCTCGGCCACGGTCTCCACCATGTCGGCTATCAGCTCCCGAGAGGGCAGCGAGTAGTGCATGCCCCGGTGCCCCATTGCGATGCCGTCGCATATGCCGGGGATGCCGAACAGAAACGGGTAGCCCCCGCCGGCGTGCACGCCCTTTTCGATAAAGCGCTCGAGGTCGCGCATGCCGATATGGCCGGGGATGAGGTCGGTAAAGCTCGTTGCAATGCCGATGAAGGGGTTTTCCATCTCCCCACGGGGGATGCCCGTCGCGTACAGGAGCGCCCGGTGCGGGACGCGCTCTATCCCTTTTTTAACAGAATCGCTTCTCAACTAAACCTCCTTGGTACAAGATATAAGAAGTTAAGGAAAGTTTTTTTCTAGTTTCTTGTCTCCAGTCTCTAGTTTCTTGTCTCCCCCGGGGCGGAGGCGTCCGGCCCGGGGCGGTAAGCGTTCACTCAGTTGTTGGACATGGTTTTTTTATACTCCCTGACAAGCTCGGCCATCCGGTCCTTTTTCAGGAGTTTCAGTTTCTGGATTTTCTTCCTCTCCATCTCGTCGTCGGCGGAGAGATATATTCTGCTGTCTATTTCCGCGAGTTTCTCCTCAAGGCCCCTGTGCTGCTCTTCGAGGGACTTGAACTCCGTGTTTTCGCGGTCAAGAATTCTTGCGATGTCTTCCTCGGTCAATGGTTGTCTCCTTTTCTGGTTGGAGAGATAACACGCCTGCCGCGTCTCTGACCGGCATATCCCCTGCTGTCCATTCCCTGCCCCTTGCACTATTATTTCCCGGGCTCGATGACCCTTACCTTCACCTCGACCCTCTCCAGAGGGTTGTCCCGCTTGTCCCTGGGCTGGCTCACTATCTTGTCGGCCGCGTCCATGCCCTTTGTTACCCTGCCGAACACCGTGTACTTGCCGTCGAGCCAGGGCGAGGTCTTTACTACTATGAAGAACTGGGAGCCGGCGCTGTCGGGGTTTGTGCTCCTGGCCATGGAGAGCACGCCGCGCTCGTGGGTGGTGTCGTTAAACTCGGCCTTGAGCGAATAGCCCGGCCCCCCGGCGCCATGTGCCCCGCGGTTTTGAGGGTCTTTTGAGTTCGGGTCCCCGCCCTGCACCATGAAGCCGGGTATCACCCTGTGAAACGCCGTGCCGTCATAAAACCCCTTCCTGGCCAGCCCGATGAAATTGTCCACGTGGTTCGGGGCCTTCTCCGGGAAGAACTCAATCTCGATGTTTCCTAATTTCGTCTCGATTATTGCCCTGGTTTTCGCCATGTTTTTTATCTCCGCCTTGGAAAATTTCTTCGAGCGCACCTCTGCCGAAACGTTGACCGCAAATGCCGCCGCAAGAGCCGCAAAGAGCAGAGCGGACAAGTACGCCTTTGCCGAACGGTTCATAATACCTCCTCGGTTATTTTCTCGGCTAATATGAAAGAGTTCTCGATACAGTCGTTTACGCCTATGCCTTTCAGGGCGTTTCCGGTAACGTAAAGCCCCTCGTGCCGCCCCATCAGCCCGTCCACCGCCCTGACCCGCTCCTGGTGGCCGACGTTATACTGCGGGATGGCCTTCTCATGGCGGTAGACCCTGACGAAATCCGGCTCGGCCCTGACCCCGGCCAGGTCCCTTAGCTCGGACAGGGCAAGGTCGGTTATCTTCCGCTCCTCCTGCTCGGCAAGGTGCGAGGCCCTGGCCCCTCCCACCATGGTCCTGAAAAGCACATGGCCCTCCGGCGCCCTGCCGGGGAATATGCTCGAATCATAAACCACCCCCAGCACCCTCCTGCCCTCCCGGTGGGGCACGAGGAACCCGAAGGCGTTAAAGCCGTCCTGGAGCTTTTCCTTCCTGAACCCGGTGCAGACCACGGCCAGGGAGGGATAGGGTATCCGGCCCAGTGTTTTTGAGACGCCCCCGTCCAGTTCCTTTAAAATCCCGGCCGCCTGGTGGGCCGGGACGGCCAGCACCACGGCGTCGGCCTCCAGCCGCGAGCCGTCCGAGAGGTGCACGGCGTAGCCCCTGTGCAGTTTTTCCACCTGGGCGGCCCTGCTCCGCGTTCGCACGGCGTCGCCGAGGGATTCCCGCAAGGCATCGATAAACGCCTGCATGCCGTTTCCGAACGACGTAAGCACCCCGGTGGGCGCGGCGCTTACGGACTTTTTTCTTTCGGCCATGAGCTTCAGCATCCCGCGGATGAGGCTCCCGTAGCGGCGCTCTATCTCGTTGATGCGCGGAAAACAGCTCCTCAGGCTCATGGCCTCCGGGTCTCCGGCGTAAATGCCGGAGGCCATGGGGTCGATGAGCTTGAGAAAGGCCTCCTTGCCGAGCCTCCTGCGCGCGAAGTCCGCGAGCGTCTCGTCCTCTTTTTTCCCCCTGGGGAGAAAAGGTTCAAGGCATATCCGCAGCTTGCCGGTAAAGCTCATCAGGTCGGATTTCAGAAACGCCGGCGGGGTCTCCGGCAGGCGCTTGAGCTTGCCATCGGAGTATATGAACCTCCTGCGCGCGGAGTCGTTGCTCCTGATGGGCTCAAGCGAGAGCATGGAGGCGAGCTCCAGCGTGCGGGGCTTGCTGTTGAGAAACCCGGGCGGGCCGCCCTCGCAGAGGAACCCCTCCGCCCGTTCGGTCCATATCTTTCCGCCGGTGCGCTCCTCGGCCTCAAGCAGGGTAAGCTCAACGTTGTTTTTCCCGGAAAGCAGATACGCAAGGGAAAGCCCCGAAATGCCGCCGCCTATCACGAGCAGTCTCAGCGCCAACCCATTTCCCTCGCTTTCCCAAGGACGACGTCCGAGAGGGCGTCGATAAAAACAGGATGAGTGTTCAGGGACTCGGCCCTCCGCATTGTGATGCCCAACCCCTCCGCTACTTCCTTATATAATATATCAATCTCGTACAATGTCTCAATATGGTCCGATACGAAACTGATGGGGACCACGAGGACGTCCCCGGCCCCCTCGCGGGCAAGGGCGCGGAGCACCTCCTCGGTCGTGGGCGAAAGCCACCTGACCGGCCCGGTCTTGGACTGGTATCCGAGCCGCCACGGCACGTCGATTTTAGCCGTAACGGCTTTTATGGTAGCCATGACGTGCTCGGCGTAGGGGTCGCCGGCCTCGATAAAGCCGACCGGCAGGCTGTGGGCGCTGAAAAGCACGCGGGTGCCGTCCTTGATGCCTTTCCGGATTACATCGACGAGGGCGTCTATGTAACGGGGGTGGTCGTACCACGGGGGCACGGCGGCATGTTCCATGCGAAGGCGCGAGAGCGCCTCGCGGAGGCTTTTTTCCGAGGAGCCTGTGGTGGCCGCCGAGTACTGGGGGTAGAGGCTCAGGGATACGGCCCTTTCCACCCCGTCGGATTTCATCCTGCTTACCGTGTCCTCGATAAATGGCCTCCAGTAGCGCATGCCCACGTAGACCGGGAAATCCCCGTGCTCCCGGAGCCTGGCCTCGAGGGCTTCGGCCTGTGCGGCGGTAATGCGGGGGAGCGGCGAGGCCCCGCCGATGAGGCCGTAGCAGCGCCGGGCCTTTCCGGCCCTGAGCGCCGAGATGAGCCAGGCCAGGGGCTTCTGAAGCAACGCCGGGCCGAGCCGGATTATCTCTCTGTCGGAGAACAGGTTATACAGAAACGGCCTTACGGCCCCGGGCGAGTCCGGGCCGCCGAGGTTAAGGAGGATTACGCCTGTTCTTTTTCTCTCCATGCCGGACACCTCGCGGCGGTCAGCGCTTGCTCAGTTCGTGGACGGCCTCCACCATGGCGATGGCCGACTCCACCGGGGTCTCCGGCAGGATGCCGTGGCCCAGGTTGAATACATGCCCCCTGGCGCCCTTTGCGCCCTCCAGTATGGCCGCGGCCCTCTCCCGGATTTTCTCGTGGGGGAGGAAAAGGGCGCAGGGGTCGAGGTTGCCCTGAACGGCGTGCTTCTTGCCTATGGCCTTTACGGCGTCCTTGATGTCCACCCTCCAGTCCACGCCTATCACGTCGGCCCCGGATTTCTTGACATCGCGGAGAATGGTCCCGCAGTTGTTGGCAAAGTAAATAACCGGGACTCTCTCCTTCTTGTCCTTCTTGAGTTCCTTTATGATGTCCGTGACGTATGGCAGGACGAACTCCCTGAAGTCCTCCGGGGCGAGCGCGCCCGCCCAGGTGTCGAATATCTGCACCGCCTGCGCCCCGGCCGTTATCTGGGCCTTGAGGTAGCCGAGCACCGATGCGGAGATTTTCTCCATCAGGTCGGCAAAAAGCGCGGGGCTCTGAAACATCATCTTCTTGGTGTTGAGGAAGTTCTTGGAACTGCCGCCCTCAATCATGTAGGTGGCCAGCGTAAACGGCGCGCCCGAAAACCCGATGAGCGGGACTTTTCGCTCAAGCTCCCGCCTGAGTATCCCTATGGCCTGCATCACATAGCCAAGTTCGTCCTCCGGCACGGGGATAATCAACTTCTCGACCTGCGACCTCGTCCTTATGGGGTTTTCGAGCGCCGGGCCCCGCTTTTCGTGGAACTTAAGGCCCATGCCCATGGCCTCGACGACCACGAGGATGTCCGAAAACAGAATCGCCGCGTCCACGCCGAGGATGTCCACGGGCTGGAGCGTCACCTTGGCGGCCAGCTCGGGGGTCTTGCACAGGGTAAGGAAGTCCACCTGGGAGCGGACCTCCTGGTACTCCTTCATGTATCTTCCCGCCTGGCGCATGAGCCACACCGGCGTGTGCTCGACCTCTTCCCCGCGGCATGCCCTGAGAAACGTATCGTTCATAAGTCCTCCGTGTGCCAATCCGAAAGTAAAAGATTATTCCTTGACCACGGAGAGGCGGAGACACGGAACAAGACGCAAAAAAACGTTTTTTTGATTAATCGTTCCGTCAACAAATGCGGTTCCCGGCGCCTCTGTGTCTCCGTGGTCTGCCCGTCTCTTAAGATTTTGTAATAACCGCTTATCCCTTGCCGGCCGTTTTCCTGAGCTTCATGGGCACATAGTTGCAGAAAGGCTCCTCCTGCATGTAGTCGCCGTGCATGGCATAGGCCCTGGCGCGGCAGCCGCCGCATACCTGGACGTATTCGCAGGAGCCGCACCGTCCCTTGTAGCTCTTGAAGTCCCGCATGTCCTTAAAAAGCGGTGAGTTCTCCCATATGTCCTTGAACGACTGCTCCCTGACGTTCCCCGCGGGTTTGGGGAAGTAGCTGCACGGAAGGACGTTTCCGTCAACGTCGATAAGGCAGATAAGCTGGCCGGCCAGGCACCCCTTGGCCCCGCCGGTTGAGAACTTAAGCGTCCGGTGCCTGACCTTGTCCCCCTCCTCCTTCGCCCTCTGGAGCCTCACCCTGTAGTAGTGGGGGGCGCAGGTGGGCCTTACGAGCATGTCCTCCTCGTCCTTTTCCATCCGGTAGTGCCAGTCCAGTATCTCCTCGTACTCCTCCTTGGAAATCAGCTCGCCCATTATATCCTCGCCCCTGCCGGTGGGCACTATCATGAACATGTACCAGGCAGTGGCCCCGAGTTCCCTGGCGAGCCTGTAGACCCTGGGGATTTCCTCCTGGTTGCGCCTGGTGAAAGAGGAGTTTATGATGAACTCTATGCCGTGTTTTCTAAAGAGCTTCGCGGCACAAATGGCGCCGTCAAAGGCCCCGTCCTGGTTGCGGAAGTCGTCGTGGACTTCCCTGGTGGAGCCGTCCAGGCTCAGGGAGACGATTTTAATGCCCGATTCCTTTATCTTTTCGCAGACCTCCTCGGTGACGAGCACGCCGTTTGTGGCAAGGCACATCCTGAGGCCGAGGTCCGTGCCGTGGCGGGCGATGTCGAAGACGTCCTCCCGCACCAGGGGCTCGCCGCCTGAGAGCACCACCACGGGCTTTGCGTAGGAGGCGATGTCCTCAAGCACGCGCTTTGCCTCCTCAAATGAGAAGTCCGGGTGGCCCTTGGCCTCGGCTTCGGAGGAGGAGCGGCAGTGCACGCACTTGAGGTTGCACCTCCGCGTAATCTCCCAGGCAATCCACTTTGGGACGAACTCTTTTATCATGCGCAATTCACCGAATGAATCCTCCCTGCAGCAAG
This sequence comes from uncultured bacterium, assembly GCA_965372535.1. Lineage (GTDB taxonomy): Bacteria > Nitrospirota > Thermodesulfovibrionia > Thermodesulfovibrionales > JdFR-86 > CBDVCR01. Next base: position 7,488 of record CBDVCR010000044.1, read on the forward strand.
CTGCGGGGCATCAGAATATCTCCCCTCCCGTGAGGGGAGGGAGGTATAGAAACTGGATACTATATACTAGAAGCTAAGGAAAGTTTTTTTCCAGTTTCTAGTTTCTTGTTTCTTGCACACCCCCACCTGACCTCCCCCCTCAAGGGGGAGGAACTCAAAAAGGTAACCCTGTAGCAAGCTACAGGGAATAATCCAGTTTAATAAGCATGGAAAGACGGCTCCCGGTAACGGGGAAAGAGGACGCGCCCCTTTCTCTCTCTATTATACCCGTGATTCCCCCAACTTTTCACGGTGTGCGGTGCGGCGAAGCTTTCGCGCCTGCCGCGGAGGGTTTTTTGCGGCCATGCGGCGCTTTTCCGTCCCGCTCCGCCGATTTCTCGCGCCAGACGCCCACCTCAACGGCCCTGAGCAGTGGTGCGAAGGTCGCGGGGTCAAGGGCCGCGACGGGCACGGCGCCGTAGCGGCGGACGAGGTTTTCCACCTCCTCGGCGGGCAGCCTGTCGATTTTGTTAAGGACGGTGACGCGCTTTTTTTCCGCAAGCCCCAGGTCCTCCAGTATCCGCTCCACCGATTCCATATGCCGGGCGAAGCGGGGGTTTGAGGCGTCCACCACGTGCAGGAGCAGGTCGGCGTCCTCGAGCTCCTCAAGCGTGGCCCTGAAAGCGGCCATGAGGTCCACCGGCAGGTCCCTGATGAACCCCACGGTGTCGGTTATCACCACTTCGCGCTCCCTGGGGAAGCGGAGCCTCCGGCTCGCGGTGTCCAGGGTGGCGAACATGCGGGACTCCACGAACGTGGCGCTCCGGGTGAGGTTGTTAAGGAGCGTGGACTTGCCGGCGTTGGTATATCCCACGATGCTCACTATGGGCACGCCCCGCTCCACCCGCCGCCGCTTCCTCTGCCTCCTGGCCTCCACGAGGGACTTAAGCTGCCTCTCAAGGAGGTGTATCCTGTCCCGGACGCGCCTTCTATCCACCTCGAGCTTCATCTCTCCCGGCCCCCTTCCGCCGATGCCGCCCATTAGCCGGGACATGGCCGTGCCCTTGCCGGTGAGCCTGGGCAGGCGGTACTTAAGCTGGGCGAGCTCCACCTGCACCTTGCCGTCGCGGCTGTGGGCGCGGCGGGCGAAGATGTCGAGGATGATCTGCGAGCGGTCGATGACCTTCAGCTCGGTAAGCCTGCTTATGGCGTTTATCTGCGAGGGGGTTAGGTCCTGGTCGAATATCAGGAGGGTGGCCCCGGTGTTCATGGCGTCTATGACCAGTTCCTTGAGCTTCCCCTCGCCCACGAGAAAGCGGGGGTTTATCCGCTTGGGCCTCTGGATGACGGAGTCCAGCACCAGCACGTCGCTTGACCCGGCAAGCTCCCCGAGCTCCTCCATGGAGTCCTCCTGCTCGTACCTGGGCCTGGTGGAGACGCTTACCAGTATGGCCCTCTCCCTCGGGTCCGCCCGGTCGAAGAGCCGCGTGCGCTCCATCTCCTCATCGAGAGAGCTGACGAAACCCGTAAAATCGAACGCCGCGTCATGCAGGTCCAGGTAAAGCTTCTCCACGCCGCGGGGGGCAAGGTGGGCCGCCTCAACGTCCCGCAGGGCTTCGTCCTCCACCCGGACGGCCGCGACGAGGTCGAGCCTCAGGAGCGAAAGGTCGGTAAGGTCGTCCACCGTGAGGGGCTCGCCGCCCAGGTGGGTGTGGACCAGCCGCAGCCCCCGGAGGGGTTTCCTGCCGATGGGGTAGTCCTCGATGGAGGGGATGAAGATGCCCCTTGCGTCGCCCACGATGACGTGGCTTATCCCGCCGCCCCTTGTTATCAGGACGCCGAGCTGCCTGTTCAGCTCTTTTGAGATGTTTCCGATGTGCCTGGCAAGTTCGGGGGTGATGATGCTTCCGGGAGGGACTCTCCTGCGGTATATCCGCTCAAGGGAGTTCTTCTCGCTCCGCTTGAGGCCCGCCGTATTTCCGTATACCTGGGGTATCTATTTAACTCCTTTTCCCGAATTCTCCCTAATATTATTTTATCATATCCCGCCGGCCACGGTATCAAGGCCGCCGGGGAGGCCGCTTACCGCTTCTTCAGGTTACTGAGCCAGCTGATGTGGCTTTTTTCCTCCTCGATGACCTCGTCGAGCCTGTCTTTTTCGGCCACCGCGTCCCGCATGCCGTAGAAGAACAGGAGGGTCTCCTTCTCAAAGGCCAGGGCGAACCCCAGTGCGGCCTGGTAGTTGTCTATGTTCTGCATGTGTGTCGTGGCCTTGTCCCTGCCTATGAAAAACGCCGACTCCACGACGGCCCTCAGATACTCGGAGACCTGCTCCCACCCCTCCGGCCTTTCGTCGCGGACGCCTTCCTTGAGGCCCTCGAAGACCGCCTCGTGGACCTTCTCCCGCTCGGCAAGCCTCGCAAACAGCTCGCTCAGGTCCTTGTCGTCCCTGAACTTCCCGGCCATCTCGCCGTAAAATGCGCTTCCCACTTTCTCGGTCTGGACCGCCATTTCGAGGACTTCCCGTATGGAATACTCAGCCATGAAAAACCTCCTGTTGATATTGTCGCACGGACTATTATCGGCTCCCTCACGAATATTGTCAACGTCCCCGGGCCGGGCGTCCCCGTCGAACCACCCCCTTCCGCGTCCGCTGAAAAGCGGTTGTGCAACCCCCCTTGACATTGCCCGCCTTTGTGCTAACCTTCGGTTATGGAGAGACATGAAAATAAAGCCTGACATGCAAAGGAGGAGGTTATGAGCTGCATAGCGGCAAGGGACATCATGCACCCCAGGGCGAGCCTGCCCGCCAAGGAACGGGGCGACGAGGTGGTGAAAAGGCTCACGGGCTATTACCCCGCCCTCCCGGTGGTGGACGAAAACGACGAGGTCGTCGGCATCGTTTCGGAGTACGACATACTCGACGCCCTTAAGGAGGGCCGCACGGTCCACGAGTTCAGCGCCGAGAGCATCATGAGCTGCGGCCACATCGACCATGCGGACGTGTGCGCCACCCCCATCACGGTCTTCCCCGACGCCCCGATAGAGGACATCGTGGAGATATTCCACGCACAGAGGATAACCGTCATCCCGGTGGTGGAGGGCAAGAAACTGGTGGGCATTATCGGCAGGAAGAACATCATGAACGCCATGGCCGAGAAGGGGTTCTGGAAAGAGCACGAGTTCCAGAAGAGGGTGTAAACGCGTGAGCCGGCCGGGAGGCGACGATGGAAGTGCTTGAGGCAATCAGGCAGAGGCGCTCGATTAATTTCTTCGAACCCGGCAGGGAGATACCGGACGAAAAGATAAGGGAACTCATCGAGACGGCGAACCTTGCGCCCTCCTCTTTTAATGTCCAGCCCTGGAAAGTGGTGGTCGTAAAAGACCCCGAAAGGAAGAAGGCGCTCAGAAAGTGCGCCATGGACCAGCCCAAGGCCGAGGAGGCCTCCGCGGTCCTCATCATGGTCGCCGACCCCGCGTTCCTTGAGGAGAATTTCCCCCGGGTGCTCGACAGCTGGCAGGAACTGGGCTACATGGAGCCCGGGATGCGGGATACCTACCTGGGCATGGCCGGACAGCTCTACGGCGAAGTGGACAGCGACCGGCGGAAATACACCGCCATCAAGAACACCGCGCTTTTCGCCATGAGCTTGATGTTAGCGGCCAGGGGCCTGGGGCTTGAGACCCACCCCATGGACGGCATTGAGGAGGCCTGCCTCAAGAAGGAGTTCGGCATCCCGGAGGACAAGATAATCCCCATGCTCGTGGCCGTCGGGTACCTGAAGGAAGGCGTTACCCTCCTTCCGAGGGCCTGGAGGCGCGGCCTCGACGAGTTCGTGGGCTACGAAAACTATTCGGAGAAGTAGCACAAAAACCGGGGGGTGCGCCCCCTGACGACAGAACAGGCCTAAGGAGGTCCACGATGGCGGTAAAGGCGCCGGCAAAACAGGAGAGGGCGAGAAAGCCCGTCGAAAAATCGGAGAAGTTCCTGAAGCTTTTAAGGGACTGGCAGGCCCTCGAGGACGACACTATCGGTTATGCCAACGACATGATGAAAAAGAGCAGGAACCCCCTTGTCAGGATGAGCATGGAAATAATAAAGAACGACTCCCAGAAGCACAAGGTCATGCAGCAGATGCTCATCGACAGCCTTACGAAGGAGGCGGTCCACCTGGGCATCGACGAGCTTGCGGAGCTTTCCGAGGGGCTTAACAGGCACATGGCGGCGGAGGCCAGGTCGCTTGAGCTTGCCGACGAGGCGCTCGGCAGGAGCGAGCTTTTCATCACGCGCTACATACTTTCGATGCTCATAGCCGACGAGACCAAGCACCACAAGATGCTCACAAACCTCAACGACCTCAAAAGAAAGACGGTCCTCGTCACCTGAGAGGCGGAAAAACGGGTTTGCGGCAGGGTGAAATAACGCAAAGGCATGCATTAATCTCCGGGAGGCGAACATGAAGGAAAAGGTTATAGCGGTGCTTGAGGAGATAAAGCCCGCGCTTCAGGCCGACGGCGGGGACCTGGAACTCGTGGAGGTTACCGGGGACGGCACTGTAAAGGTGAAACTCCTCGGCGCGTGCGGCCACTGCCCCATGTCCACCATGACGCTTAAGATAGGAATCGAAAAAAGGCTCAAGGAAAAGGTCCCCGAGGTCAAGGAAGTCCTGGCCGTCTGAGGCGGGAACAGGCCGCGCGGGGCCGGGCAGCCATGAGGCACGGCGCTTTTTGGAGGGGAAAAGATGGTGAAGGTAAAGACTTTCGGCATGGAGATACGGCCACTTAAGACCATGGGCGAACTCAGGGAGCTCGACGAGACTGTAAACGGCTTTATCGCGGGCAACAAAATCAACGATGTCGTCTCCGTCTCCGACATGCCCACCACCGACGACAAGGGCGAGACCATCGGATTGATACGGGTGCTGTGCTACAGGGAGGGCGGCCGATAAGGCGTCCGCGTGCGCAACCCCTCAACCGATGCAATAGACCGGTTTTCGAAGGCAGAGTCCATAAGGGAGCTTACGGACAGGGGGATGGCCCGGCCGACGCCCCGAGGAAGCTGGCACGGCGCGTCAGGCTCCTCCGGAAAGGATACGGGGAATGAACACGAAAGAGTTTGAGCCGGTCTTGAACAGACTGCTTGAGGAGTACTGCCTGTTCCTTGTGGAACCGGTGTTCGTCGACAGCGTGTACGACTGGTGCAGGGAGCACGGCGAGGACGAGCGGGACAGGGAAAAGCCCCTCAGGCTGGTCGTCCAGGAAGGTGAAAAGGGCTGCAAGCTCGTCGTAAGGGACATGGTCCCGGAGAAGGTCCTCCACGACAGGATGAAGGCCCTGGAGGTCAGGAGCGCCCTTACCAACGTGGCCTTTAACAAGGCCGACCGCCTCGACTCCGACAAGAAAAAACTCGCCTATCTGTTCCTCGGCGAATACGCCTCAACCCTGCCCGACATGGAAGACGAAATCCTCGCCGACGAGTGGGTCTTCAAGGAGATGGAAAGGCTCGGCTTTTTCAAGGAATAGTTCGTTCGGAACCCGCACGGGGCGCACTCCCCTCCCAGCGCGGCAGCGGCAAGTCCGGGAGGCGGGCCTTTTTCGTCTCAGCCCTTCAGCTTTTTCATCATCTCCCGCATGAAGGCGGGTAGGTCGCCGGGCTGTCTCGATGTGACGAGGTTTCCATCGACCACCACTTCCCTGTCCTCGTACCTGGCCCCGGCGTCTTTCAACTCGTCCCTGAGGAAGTTGTTAAAGAAAAATAAAATTACTGTTCATTGCATGGCGGGTCATTGGCCCGCAACAAGTCGGTCTCCTTGTCGAGCCGGGAAGCCTGGTTATCGTCACGATGCATACAGATACAGTTTGCGCCGTGCATTTCAACGCAAGGCCATTTCTCGTGATTGACGTACCTGTCTGCTAACTCCCCGGTCTCGCCAATATAAATGGGTTCATGGGCTCCCTTACCCTCGCTTACGGTTCGTACAGTAAACATATATACTGCCCCAACGTTGTTGAATGATGTATCCAGGGTGTAAACCTCAAAACTATACTCTGCACCAGAAGCGCCAGCAAATGCGACTGTGGCGATTTTGCCCATATGAATCCTCTTTTCCTTAAGGTTGAGTGAGATTAATTCACCAATCTCCTTTTGTAATCTTCTATCATTTGATGCAGCTCTTCTTCTGCTTGTGTTTGCGATTCGGCAGATAATAAGGAAACAACCGCATCTCCTACAATCGCGGTTGAACACACAGCATACACCTTGATGGGGGTATATGTTTGAATCGCCCAGGGATAACAAGCCCCTATATACCCATTCCCGGAAGGGTGACTTGAAAACAGGATGCCAGATTCATAGTCCATTGCAGAACCCGTGCAATATGCTCCGCCGCCCACAACTACCTCGGTGCTTAAACATGAAGCGATTGCCACGCCATCAATATCTGTTGCGGACCTCTGCGTCACGATAATGCTTTTAATGAATGTGCCCATCGTTGGTTCTATGGCCGCCTCAGCATTGGGGGTTCCCCCGCCGTTTCCACCGCAAGCCATCAAGGACATTCCTAATGGCAAAAGCAATAAAAACCTCAGCGATTTTCCTTTCATACTCCCTCCTAATACCTTTTTTGCACTACCCATTTGACCCTCCCTAAAATAAAGCGGGACTTTCCAGTCCCGCCGGGGGCCGGTTCTCCGGCGGGACTGGGAAACCCCGCCTATGCCTGTGATTGTTTTCATATCTTTTGTTCTCTTTTTCCAGAGTGCTCATGCAATGAACAGAGCAGTTCGTTCGGAACACGCACGGGGCGCACCCTCTCCCCGGCACTGTAGCGGCAAGCCCGGGAGGCGGGCCTTTTTCGTCTCAGCCCTTCAGCTTTTTCATCATCTCCCGCATGAAGGCGGGTAGGTCGCCGGGCTGTCTCGATGTGACGAGGTTTCCATCGACCACCACTTCCCTGTCCTCGTACCTGGCCCCGGCGTCTTTCAGCTCGTCCTTTACGCTTTTATACGAAGTGGCGCGCCTGCCCTCCATCACCCCGGCGCTTATCAGCACCTGAGGGCCGTGGCAGATGGAAAACACGGGCTTTTCGCTGTCGAAGAAGTGCCTGGCGGCGTCCAGCACGTCCTCGTCCTTTCTGAGAATGGCCGGCGCCTTGCCGCCCGGCAGCACCAGGGCGTCGTAATCAGCGGGGTTTATGTCCTTCACGGCCTTTTCCGCCTCAACCTCGTAGCCGTGCTTTCCCCTGAACGCGCCTTTTCCCGGCGAGGCGACGGTCACGTCGAAACCCTCCTCCTTGAGCCTGTAGTACGGCACGAGGAGCTCGGTGTCCTCGAAGTTGTCCGCGCTTATTATGAGCACCTTTTTCATGGTTTTAACCTATCGCAAAGCCGTCCTCATGTCAAGAGAAAATTCCCGGCTTCATGAAAAGCGCCCTCTGTTATATAATGAAGCATGAGGAAGACACTCGCCGTCCTGCTCGTTTCCGCATTGTTGGCGGGCTGTGCCCACACGGTCTCAATGGAGTCGAGGAAAGCGGCCCGCGAGGACCTGGACGTCGAGGGACTGTTCCGGTCCCCAAGGGAGTTCGCCGGCTCTTTCGTCATACTCGGCGGCGAGATAATAAACTCCGTCAACACAGAGGCGGGCGCGATTGTCGAGGTGCTGCAACGGCCGCTTGACCGGCGCGGAAGGCCGGAGGTCACGGATGAATCGCGGGGCAGGTTCCTTGTCTTCCACGAGGGCTACCTCGAAACGGCCATCTACCGGCAGGGTCGGCGGGTCACCGTGGCGGGCGTGGTCAAAGGCGTAAGAAAGGGACGGGTCGGCAAGGCCCCGTACTACTACCCCTTCATAGAGAGCAGGGAACTCCACCTTATCAGGCGCCGCGGTCCGGCCGCCCCGCGAGTCCACTTCGGGGTGGGCGTGTTTCATGTCTTTTAAGGCAACCTCTAAAAATAGGTTTTGTATACGAAAGGGAGCGAAATCGCGGGAGCCTTGGAAGCGGGGGGGAAACGCCCGGAGGCGCGGCAGCGCCGCGGCGAGGACGTTATTATCCCGCTGACGACGTATGCCGTGATTGCAGCCCCTTGCAATAAAAAGATTTTTTTAGAGGTTGCCTTACCCTCCATGGAACTGAAAGACCGATTTCGAGGCTGCCTGCTCGGGCTTGCCCTGGGCGACGCCCTCGGCGCTCCCTTTGAGGGGAGCCCGCCCGGCGGGGGGCCTCCTCTTGAGGCGTTGCTTGAGGGCCCGCCCCCGGTGCTCGGCTATACGGACGACACGGAGATGGCAATCGGCGTGGCCGAATCCATTGTCGAGGCCGGGGATATAGACCCCGGCGACATGGCCCGGAGGTTCGTCGAAAACTACCACCCCTGGCGGGGCTACGGCCCCGGCAGGGGTGCGGTCCTCGCTCTCATACGGAAAGGCGTGCACTGGGAACAGGCCAACAGGGCGGTCTTTCCCGGCGGCTCGTTCGGAAACGGCGCGGCCATGTGGTCGGCCCCCATCGGGCTTTTTATTCGCAACGACATGGACAGACTCAGACAGGCCGTCCGCAGGGCAAGCGCCGTAACCCATGCCCATGTCCTGGCCCAGGAGGGCGCGTTCCTTATAGCCGCCGCCGTCGCCGCGGCGGCGGGAGGCGCGGGCAGGGAGGAGACGCTCGACCGGCTGAGGGGGCTTTCCATGGCCGGCGAATACGCCGAAAAGCTTGCCGCCGTTGCCTCCCTCCTTGAGAGGGACCCGCCCATTGGCGAGGTCATACGCACGCTGGGAACCGGCGTGGCCGCGCTCATGTCCGTGCCCACGGCCCTCTACGCCTTCCTCCGCCACGGCGGGGACTATCAGGACACCGTCAGGTATTGCATATCACTCGGAGGCGACACGGACACCATCGCCGCCATGGCCGGGGCGATAACAGGGGCGCACCTCGGGGCTGGGGGGCTGCCCGGGAGGCTCGTTGAAAGGCTTGAGGACAGGGAGCGGCTTGAGGAGCTGGCCTGTTGGCTTGCGAATCCGGAGGGGTGAGCGAGCCCTTTTATTCCTTTGCCTTTATCTTCTCTAAAAGTTCGAGGTTATACCTGCATTCATAGCAGCCGGCGTTCAGGTCGAGGGCTTTCCTGAAATATCCGCCGGCCTCCTTATACCGTCCGTTTTCCGCGAGTATGCTCCCCGCCCTGTTATAGGCAAGATAGGCGTCCGGCGCTTTTTCGGCGGCCTCCTCCAGGACGGAAACCGCCTCATCATATCTTCCCTCTGCCTCATAAAGCTCGGAGAGCCTCATGTACGCCGTCAGGTCGTTGTACGAAAGCCTGATTGCTCGCCTGTAAGCCTCCCCGGCCTCCTCGTCCCTGCCCTGCTCTTTCAGGACATTGCCAAGGTTGACATAGACCTCGGGCATCGTCCTTACGCTCAGCACGGCCCTGAAATGCTTCTCCGCAAGCGCGTAATCCCCGGACTTTTCATAAATTACGCCGAGGTTGTTGTGGACCGCGAACATGTCCGGCTTTACCTCAAGGGCCTTGTTCCACAGGCGCGCCGCCTCATCGTATTTGCCCTGCCTGTACATCATGTTCCCCAGGTTGTAATACCCCTTGTAGGAAGCCGGCGTGGTCTTTATCATGTCGGCGTAAAGAGACCCGTCGTCCCTCCAGACCGGGTTTCTGAGCACCGTAAGCACCGCCAAGGCCACAAGGAAGGCCGCAAAAACCGCCCCAGCGCTCCTTCTCCACGGAAGCGCCCGGTACACTCCCCCCACGAACACCCCCGCGCCCGCCAGGGAAACATACAGGTAACGCTCGGCCATTGCGGCCCCGCTTACCGGGACAATGTTCGATACCGGCAGGAGAAAGATGAAAAACCAGAGCGCGGAAAAACTCACCCAGAATTTCGAGCGCCACCTTAAAACCGCCCACAGGACTCCCCCGAGCACGAGGGCGGAAAGCACCGTCCCCGCCGAAGGCGTTAAGTCAGCGCCGTACAGGGCCTTCTGCCCCAGAGGGACAAAGACCAGGCGGATATAGACGAAAAGGACGTCCGCCATGCCCAGGAGCCTGCTGCCCATCGTATCCAGTTGCAGGGACTTGCCGACCATGCCCTGGAGCACGATGCCCCGCAGCAGGAGGTAGACCGAAGCCGCGGCCGCATATGGCGCATACGCGGCCAGGTCCTTCCCGCGCAATTTTCCCTTCATGCGCTCCGAGGCCAACATCAAGAAAGGGAGCATTACGGCGAATTCCTTGGAAAGCAGGCCCATGAAGAAAAACGCGGTCGAAAAAACCAGCCATATCGGGCGGCCTCCGTCCCTGTACTTGAGGAAGCCCAGGAAGGACGACAGGATAAAGATTGCGCATATGACGTTGTTCTTCCCGCTTATGAAAGTGACGGCTTCCGTGTTTACGGGGTGCAGGCCGAAAAAAAGGCTGGCCACAAAGGCCGAGGCCGGGTCCCCGAGCAAGCGGAGCGACAGAAAAAACACCAGCCCTACCGCGGCAAGGTGGTATAAAACAGAGGCAAGGTGAAAACCGGCGCTGCTTGCCCCCCAGAGCTGATAGTTTATCGCATCTATTAAGGGGATGACGGGCCTGTAATACCCGGTCTTGACTTCGTCCACGATGTCCTCCTCCATGAACATGGAGGGTATGTTGCGGATGTCTCTTATCGCGGGGTTCTCAACAATGAGGGGAACGTCGTCGTAGACGAACTCATAACCCAGCGCCTGCATATATGCGAGAAAACACAGCAGCAGAGCCGCCGCAGGCAATATCCACCGTCTCTTTTGCACCGTCCGCCCCTCCTTGAAATAAAAAGGCAAATCCACTACACTTAATATTATCCCGCTTGCCTTACGTTATGATGCTTTAAGGGATTTTGGTTTGTCAAATGCGCAACCGCGGATTATTATATATTGTATTGCCGCCGTCTGAGGCTTCGCCGTGCCCGGAAAAGGGATGCGTCCTGACTGCGGGTTCGCCGGGGAGGCCAAACTGAAATACATACTATTGAGCGACCTGGAAAACGCCGAGGACTTCGACGACGGCCTTTACGTCATAAAGGCCAAGCTGACGGAAGACGACACGTCCGAGCCTACCATGGAGCCTTTTTCCGAAGGCGATATGTACAAAATCAGAAAACGCGCCCCGGCGGACGTCGACTGCATCGCCTTTACCGACGACTGGATGTTCTGTAACTTAAAGAAGATGCTGTTTTTCGACTACGTCTTCAGCGACTGAAAACCGGGGCGGACCACTGGCGGTGGGGGTGCTGGATTAAGGCAGAAAAATCTTGACATATCAAGAGACTTTAAGTAGTATTTAAGGTAATTAGTCGTCCCTGAAAAAGCCGGGGTTTCAGGCTGACAGGGTCAACCTGCAAGTTGACTGCTCTCTGGTAACAGAGAAAACAGCTTCAAACAGCCCTCGGATAATCGGCAAAAAGAAAGCCCTTATGAGCTTTCTCAGGTTGTACCCACAC